>JAYVNM010000216.1:0-25073 GCA_043758445.1 Akkermansiaceae bacterium
GCGCGGGCGAAGGGTCCACGCTGACCAAAGAAGACCTCTTCTACTACATTTACGGCCTGCTGCATTCCCCGGACTACCGCAGCCGCTACGCCGACAACCTCGGCAAGGAACTCCCGCGCATCCCCGCCGTGAAGACTCTTTCTGATTTCCGCGCCTTCTCCCAAGCCGGGCGGGAGCTGGCGCATTGGCATTTGAATTATGAGACGGTGGAGTGTTTTCCGGGCGTGACCGTGGCGGAGATCGTTCCAGAGATGCTCTCATCAGCAAACTTCAATGGGACTTACTACGTCACTAAAATGAAGTTCGCCAAGAAGAAGGACCCCGAGACCGGCAAGAGCGTTAATGACAAAACCACCGTCATTTACAACAACTTCATCACGCTCAAGAACATCCCGCTCGCCGCCTACGAATACGTCGTCAACGGCAAGCCCGCCCTCGAATGGGTCATGGAGCGCCAATCCGTCACCACCGACAAAGACAGCGGCATCACCAACGACGCCAACCTCTGGGCCACCGAAACCATGGGCAACGCGAAGTATCCGCTAGAACTCTTCCTCCGCGTCATCACCGTAAGCCTGGAGACGATGAAGGTGGTGAATGGGTTGCCGAAGCTGTCAATCGAGTGAGGACAAGATCATGGACTATGAGATGACCAAGCACGCGCGGAAGGCGCTCGAAGAACGGGAAATCCTGATCGAGTGGATGGAGCGAGCCTTGTCCGCGCCCGAATTAATTCTTCCCGACCCCGAGGATGCCACGGTTGAACGGCATTTCCGGCACATCCCTGAGTTTGGCAATCGGGTCTTGCGAGTGGCCGTGAATACGGCGGTTGAACCCAACCGGGTTGTGAGTGTATTCTTTGACCGAACGATGAAAGGCAAATTATGAAACTGCATGTAGATCAAGAAGCCGACGCACTTTATCTGAGGCTGGACGATTCGAAAATCATCGAATCCGAAGAGGTCTCACCCGGAATCGTGCTAGATTTCGACGAGCACAATCAAGTGATAGGCATTGAGGTGCTTCACCTTTCGCAAAGGAGCACGAAGCTGAATTTAAACGAGCTACAGTATCAAACGGCACGAAAGTAACCTATGATTCCGAGGTGGATGTGCTGCGCGTGCTTTTCAGCGATGCGTGCATCGAAGAAAGCGACGAAGACAAGCCTAGTGTGAGCCCGGGGCTAACGTCTTTCGCCCCTTTGGGGCTGAAGAGTGACGTGCGGCACGCCGCCCAATGCCCGATTTGCGGGTTGAAATGCCGAACGCGATGGCGCATCATTCCGTTGCGATGGATGCATTGGGTGAAATTGAAATCAGAATCGAGGGATCAGTGGGCGAAAAGAAGCTCACGCCTGCGCTGGTCGATATCGAGGAGATCCGGGAAATCCTTTTCCAGGCCTCCGGGCTTTTATTTCCGTCAGAGAAGCGTTCGCAACGCCCGCTAATCAGCTATGAGATCGTAGAAGGCTCGGTGCGGCATAAATTCCGGACGGTGATGCAGAGCGTGATCGGATTCGGGGCGGTGCTCACGCAAATCAGCTCACAAGGTCAGATCGATTTCCTTCACGAACGCAGCGCAGTCGCCATTGAGAGATTGCAGCATTTGGCCGTCGAAAAAGACTACGTGGTCACGATCAGCGCGAACGAGGGCCAACTGAAGATGGACCGGACGACTCACTACCTGCGCAACGCCAAGCTCTGGGTGGACGCCGAGTTCTACCTCTACGGTGAGCTGACGAATGCTGGCGGCAAGAGCAGCCCGAACATCCATCTGGATACCGAAGAGTTCGGCACGCTCCGGATCTCAACGGACAAAGATTACTTGAAAGGAGCGGACAAGAACCTGCTTTACAAAAAGTTCGGTCTGCGGGTCACCGGAAAGCAAAATTTACAAACCTTCGAGATGGACCGGAATTCGCTGACCTTCGTTGATCTTTTCGACTACGACATGGAATACTCCGACGCCTATCTTGACGGTCTGCTGAAAAAGGCCGCGCCTGCGTGGGAGGGAGTCCCAAACGCGGACGAATGGCTAGACGAGATCCGGGGAGGCGCACATGTCTAAAGCCCACGGGAAACTCGGAGTTCTCTGCGATACGGGTTTTTTGATCCGGTTGAACCAACCGCAAGATCCACTGCATGCGATTGCGCGTGGATATTTGAAACATCTGCTGGCAGGTGATCACCGGCTTTACGTTTCCACAATCGCGCTGGCCGAGTATGCGGTACGGGATAAGATCGAAAACCTGCCGATGCGGTATTTACGAGTGCTTCCGTTCAACATAGACCACGCTCAAAAGGCAGGAGAGTTCGCCTTTTCAGTCTTTTCGAAGCGCGATCAAATCCCGGCGGATATCACCCAGCGTGTGATCATCCCTAACGATACGAAAATGTTCGCGCAGGCCGAAGTCACCACTGCGATTACGCATTATCTAACCGCAGACCAGAAGTGTGAGGTCGTTTACCGGCTTATCGACGCCACAACCACCATGCGTTTTCAAATTCTGTCGCTTCGTATTCCTCACTCTCAAGCCTTCGGGGAGCTCGACTTGAGTGATTGAAAACCATGCCCAGCAGCACAACGGAAACGAATCCACTTACGCCGGATGACATGAGCGCAATGATCCGTGCGAAGGCGAGGCAAATTAACGCACTGGCTGAATCACTCGCGGATATTGGAACGGTTTTTGATGTGCTGGGCGGTGCCGAGAGCCATCCCTTGGGTTCGACGCAACGTCAGTTCGCCGAGTTGCGCGATGACGCCGACCTGAGACTTTCGCAAGCCCTGCGTGATTTGGAATCGCTGGTAGGGGTCAGGGCGATGACCAGCCACTCGACGGATCTGCTCGTGGATGCGGCGTGCCGCGCCCGTGGGGATGGCCACGATGCTCTCGAATTGATGGATCGCTTGCACGCCGTTTACGGAGACGAGCGGGGGAATGATGGCGAAGTTCCTCCGGAAACTCTCCCGGATCAATTTCTATGGGATCTCTACCACCGCGTGTCGGCTTTGAACGATCTGGCGGATAGGTTTCCCGGCCACATGCGCCACGCCGCCCGGCAGATGCACGGCTGGCCGATGATCGTTTCCCATCACCTCGACCACACCGGCGAATTCAAACGAATCGCCGAAATGCTTCAACTCGGAGCTAGCTATCCGCTGAACATTTCGCCGCGCCGGAAACGCGGGGGACCGACTCCGATCCTCGATTACCTTGAACCTCTCGTCTGGAGATTGCATGTATTGAAAAAGATACTGGCTGATACCGAAGACAGGCGGAGCAAGGAAGATTTCTCATCTCGAATCAAATACATCTGGTGGTCGCCGCCTGAAGGTTCTCCGACTACGGAAGTATTGGAAATTCTGCGAAAGGTTCCATCCATGCCGGAGTTTTCGAAGGCTACGGCAGCAGAATGGTCCCTTCAAATCATTGTGCCTTACATCTCCGCCAAGCACGGCGAGGATCCATTAACTGCTTCCATACCATTCATCCGCAACATCTGGGCGCATCGTGGGGTCAAGAGCGCCGCTACCTTCCATTCGCACCTTCACAGTGCAGTTACTGCTTTTCTAACCCGTCGGGGTCGGCAGCATTAAAAATCTGATTTCGGCCGGATGCGTCGCATTGGCCCCAATCCTGCGCAGGTTGGCTCCTTCCGCAACAAAATGGTTTCATGCTACTCAAATGGCATGCCCACACTCAACTCATCCTGCATCTCCCGCGCCGAATACGAATTTGGCACACTATATCTCACCTTCAACAGCGGCAGCACCTACACGCTGCGCGGTGTCCCGGAGTATCATTACATCGGATTGCTCCGCGCCTCCTCCGCAGGTTCCTATTTCAACCGCTATCTAAAGGGCCGTTATTGAACATGTCCCCTCCACCCGGTCATTCTGCGGCTGTTAGCTCCGTCTCCTCCGAGGCGCAAGTGGCGCTGGCCTCGATGGCGGTCGAGACTGCCGGGCTGCGGCAGGCCGCCGGTGGCAGTGTCGCCGATACCGTAGCGGAATGGCTGGCGGGGCACTACGCACTGGCGGCTCGCCAACTCGCCAAAGAAGCGGGGGCCGGCGGCATGGATCTCGAAACCCTCACTGCGCTCGCTGGCAATATCGTCGCCCTGCGCAAGGGCGATCACAGTGCGGCCCGTCTGCGGATCGAAACTGAGCGGCTGGCGCTCGAACGGGAACGAGACGAGTCCCGGATGCGGACCCGTTTCGAGGAATGGCTCAAAGAGCCGGGAATCGCCGACCGGCTCTGCGGTCCGAAACTTACGCCGGAGGAACGGGAGCGCCGGATGCGCCAGATCTTCAACTTGGCACCGCTTTCGCAGCGCGGACTTTCTGGCGAGGCTCTAGCCGAAATCGAACAAGCCATGAAGATGCTATGACTCCTAAAAGTTTCTCCGCTCTCTCCAAATTCGCGTTCATCCGCGTCCATTCGCGGTTCTCTTTCCTCTTCAATTTCAAAAGTTCCCACTGAATCCGACTCAATCCGACCCATGAACCCTACGCGCAACGGCAAGATCGCCAGGCTGCCCCAACGCATCCGCGAACAACTGAACCTCCGACTCCAAGACGGCGAGCAAGGCCGGAAACTCGTCGCATGGCTCAACTCGGTCCCAGAAGTCCGTGCCGTCGTGACAGCGGATTTCAGCGGCAGACCGGTCCGCGAACAGAATCTATCCGAGTGGAAATGCGGCGGCTACCGCGACTGGCTCGCGCTGCAGGAAGCCCGCGAGCTGACCGCACGGCTAGACGAGGAAACTGCAGATTTGGAATATAACGACGGCGCGCAACCCTTGACCGAAAAACTCTCGCGCTGGCTGGCGGTGCGCTACGCCGTGGCCACCCGCGATGTGATGGCAGCGGAAGGGCCGGAACGCTGGCGGGCACTGCGCGAAATGTGCGGCGACATCGTGGAACTCCGCAAGGGAGATCATAGCGCCCGCCGCTTAGAATTGGAGCGCATCCGTGTCGCCGCCGCAGAACGCGACGCCGACATGCGCTGGAAGCGCAAGATCGTCATCGGCCTGGAGAGTCTGCTTGCGGAACTAGGTCAGAATCCCGAAGCACGCGAGGCTTTCGACCGGCTATCTGCGATCCTCCGCCATCCCTTCGATCCGTCGGAATCCGCGCCAGACGGAGAGCAGTCCAGCGCAGTGCTGGCCTCCAGCGAGCATGTGCCTGCGCCACTATCAGTCCGTGTGTCCTAACGCAGATGAAACCATGAACGACTTTTGCCAAATGAACCCATTTTTCTGCCTTGCATCTGCCGGAGATCGACCTGCTTTGGAAGGAAAGGGCAGACTCGATAAAGGACTCGACGCAGCGCCGCTGAAAAGCTGGACTATCGCCAACATGACAGATGACTGGAACCGCATCTTGCCTGCGGAAATGTAAATATCTTGCATGATCCCACACCCATCCACTATGGAATCATACGATCTTATCGTCCTCGGCGGCGGTCCCGCAGGCACCACCGCCGCTGCTGGTGCGGGCTATCTTGGCAAGAGCGCCGCCATTATCGAGAAATCGAAAGACCTCGGTGGTGCAGGCATCAACACCGGCACGATCCCTAGCAAAACGCTGCGTGAAACCGCGCTCGCCCTCAGCGGCTGGCGCTCGCGGAGGCTCTTCGGCGTGGATCTATCACTTCACCGGCTGGCGACGGTTAGTGATTTCATGTGCCATGAAAAAAATGTCACCGCTGGCGAGCGCGCCCGCACCGAGGCCCGGCTTAAATTGCGCAAAGTCATCCGGTTCACCGGCTCCGCGTCCTTTGTCGATCCCCACACCATCCGTGTTCTAGCCGCCGATGGCACCGAGACTTTGCTGTATGGGGAGAAAATCCTAATCGCCACCGGTTCCTCGCCGCTGCGCCCACCGGAGTTTTGTTTCGAGGACGACCGGGTGCATGACTCGGACGAAATCCTCATGCTCGCCACTATGCCGAAAAAACTCGTCGTTATCGGCGGCGGCGTGATCGGCAGCGAGTATGCGGGCACCTTCGCCTCGCTCGGCATCGAGACCCATCTCGTCGATGGCCGCGAGACCCTGATGCCATTTCTCGATCCGGAAATTTCCCAAGCCCTCGCCGCCGCGATGGCGGAAAACGGCGTGCGATTCCACTGGAAGGAACGCGTCCTTTCCTGCGATGCCAGCAGCCCGGATGAAGTGGTCCTAACATTTTCCAGTGGGGCAAAAATTTCCTGCGATGGCGTCCTCGTCTGCGCCGGTCGGCAGAGCAACACCACCAGCCTCAACCTCGCCGCCGCTGGCATCACGCCCGGCAATCGCGGCCTCGTGCCGGTGGACGCGCACTATCAGAGCTGCGTCCCGCACATCTATGCCGCCGGCGATGTCGTCGGCCCACCGGCGCTCGCCTCCACCGGCATCGAACAGGCCCGCGTCGCCGTGGCGCATGCCTTCGGCTCGACCTCGAAGGTGGAACTAACGACGATTTTGCCGACCGGAATTTACACCATTCCCGAAGCCAGCATGATCGGTGAAACGGAAGCCTCGCTGCGTGAAAAAGGCGTCGATTTCATCGTTGGTCGTGCCCGTTACGCGGACCTTCCGCGCGGTGAGATCATCGGCGACAAGACGGGTTTCCTGAAACTTATTTTCCGCCGTGGCGACATGCGTTTGTTAGGCGTCCACATCATCGGCGAGCAAGCCACCGA
This sequence comes from Akkermansiaceae bacterium, assembly GCA_043758445.1. Classification (GTDB taxonomy): domain Bacteria; phylum Verrucomicrobiota; class Verrucomicrobiia; order Verrucomicrobiales; family Akkermansiaceae; genus Luteolibacter. The sequence goes on from JAYVNM010000216.1 coordinate 6,690, forward strand.
GCTCGTCCACATCGGCCTCGTCGCCATGCTCGCGGAGGCCGGGGCTGATCTTTTCAACCGCGCCTGTTTCAACTATCCGACGCTTGGAGATTTGTATAAATACGCCACCTACGACGCCCTGGACAAATAGACATCGCAACTTTTCTAGCATGATCGACGAACTTCTCGTCCGCATTTTCATCAATCCATGGACGGTGTTCCTGCTCTGGAACCTCGTGTCCGCTCAGGCACGACAGATGAGTGGCCGGATTCAGGAACCTAGTCAGATCAAGTAAGGATTCGGCAGATTTCGAGCCATCGAGTTCATTCTTCGGAGGGCGATTTCAACGGGCTACCGGGTCTTATATTCGGTGCAAAGACCGGTACAAGCACGAAGTCTGAATCAGGCAGGGTTGGCAAGAAAAAGCCCGCCGCTGATAGAACAGGGGCGGGCTGGGCTAGAGAGCGAGGATTATTTAATCTTACCTGGAGTCGGGGCGGGGTTTGGGGTTCCGGGCTTGGGCGTGGTCGGAGTTTTCTCTGGGGCTTTGCCGGATTTCATCTCCTCGAGTTGCTTGCGGGCCTCGGCCTTCTGCTTGTCGTCGAGTTTCGCGGAAATGTCGGCGATCAATTTCTTGGCATCCTCCACGCCGCGTTCTTCGGCGAGGGTGGCGAGGGCGAGCGCCTTGACGGGGTCCGCCTTGGTACCGGTGCCATCATTGACGAGGCGGGCAAGGGCGAGGGTGGACGGGCCGTGACCTTGGTTAGCGGCAAGCGCATAAAGCTGGCCGGCGTTTTCGAGGTTTTGAGGGACGCCACCCGCCCCGCGTTCATACAAGGTAGCGAGATTGTTTTGGGCTTGGGCGTTGCCACCTTGGGCGGCACGGGTCAGCCAAGCAACCCCGGCTATTGCATCGGTTCCGGAGAACTTGCCGGAGAGATAGAGCAGGCCGAGTTCGTTCTGGGCCTCGGCCATGTTGCCAGTGGCGGCAGCGAGGAGGTGTTTGTAGCCAAGGAGCAGATCAGGCTTTTCGGTGGAAAGTGTCTGGACGGCAAGGCGGAAATTGGCGGCGGGGCTGCCGGCCGCAGCCGCTTTTTCGAGTAGAGCAAGTCCGCGCTCGGCGTCTTTTTCCACGCCTTTGCCTTGGATGTAAAAGTCGGCGGTGCGAAGAACGCAGTCGATCTGGCCAGCATCCTTGCCGCGCTCGTATTCGTTGAGGGCGGCCTTGAGGTCTTTTTTCACGTTTTCCTCGTAGTCACCAAGGGCGAGGTAGGCGCTGTATTCCTTGGCGGCGATGGCTTTTTTGAGCCATTCGCGGCCTTTTTTCTCGTCGCGGATTTTCTCATCACCGCTGAGGTAACGGGAACCGAGGGCAGCCATCGCACCGGCATCACCGAGGCCGGCGGCCTTGGCGTAGTTGGCGACGGATTCCTTGCTATCCTTCAGCTCGGGAAAACCGAACTGGCCTTCATAAAAGCGAGCGATCAGGAGCACCGATGGAATATCACCGGCATCCGCAGCGCGTTTCCACCAAAAAATCGCCCGGTCAGGGTCGGCGGTGGGGCTGAGGCGGCCGCGCAAATAGGCTTCGCCCAAAAATCGAGCAGCCACGGCGGGATCATCCTTGGCGGCGGTCTCAAGCACCTCACGGGCCTGGTTGCGCTCCTCTTCTTTTTCGGAGGCGAGCAGGATGTTGGCGAGTCGATAGGTGGCCTCCTTGTGCTTGGCGGCGGCGGCCTTGCGGTAGTATTCAAGGGCTTTTTCTTTCGAGGCCTCGGTGCCCTTGCCGGACTCCGAAGCGAGTCCCATCAGGAAGAGTGCTTCGGCATTTCCTTGCTCGGCCAAGGGTTTCGCGAGTTCGATGGCCTTAGCAAAGCGGCCGGCCTGGAAGGCTTCTATCGCTTCCTTGGCCGGACCATTGGGAGTCGCTGGCAGGGCCGCGGAGTTGTCAGTAGGAAGCGAGACGGCAGCCTGGGCGGATGCGGTGAATGCTGAAAAAAGCAACAGTTGGGTTATAGAGCGGATACGCATCCCGCGAATTAGTCGTGATTTTTTATAATTGCAAGCACGATGAAAGCGCCCTCAGCCACGGATTTCCCAGCGGGTGCGCAGCTCGTTGATGCACTCGCCGAGTAGGACTTCATCGAATTGGTGGACATCCACGCCCTGTCCGACGTCCGCTAACAGCAAAACCGTGAGTTCCCCTCCTAGGTGCTCGCGGAATTCATCCAGCCCGTCAAACACCCGGCGGCGGCCATTTTCATCCTCCCAGTCGAGCGCCGGGTGATAGATGGCGAGTTGCAGGCCGTCGAGCACGCGCAGAACTTGATCCGCGATGGAAAATTTCAGCAAACCTGCCCGTGCGGAGTAGAGCGTGTCCAGCGCCAGCCCGACCGCGACGGCGGGTGCGTGCGGGAGTTGGTGGGAGGTCATGGTTTCCAGCTTGTGGGCCGCCCAATGGCCGAAATCAAGCGGGCGGCTGGAGCCAGTTTCAAACGGGTCACCGCCCGTCGCGATGTGGCGGGCGTGGAGTAGGGCGGATTTTTCCACGCAGCTTTCCAACGCCTCCGGTTCCAGCGCGGCGAGCGATGTTAGATTTTCCTCGATCCAGGCGAAGAACTCCCGATCCCTTACAAGCGCCACCTTTACCGCCTCGATGAGGCCGCCCCGGCGGGTTTCCTCGTCCTGACTGTGGAGGAATTTGAAATCATTGATCACCGCATACGGCACCGCGAAGGCTCCGATCCAGTTTTTTTTCCCGAAGGCATTGATCGCGCATTTCACGCCCACGCCGCTGTCGTCCTGCGACAGAGTGGTCGTGGGAAACCGCAGCAAGCGGACGCCGCGATGGGCGGTGGCAGTAGCATAGCCGACGGCATCGAGAAAGGCCCCGCCGCCGATGACCAGCGCATACGAGTGCCGGTCTAGATGGGCGGTGTCGATGGCGGCCCAGACTTCCCGCACCAGATAATCATCCGCCTTGGCCGCTTCACCGCCGGGAAATAGGGAAATGCCGCGGAAATCCAAGCCGGTCTGGTCAAAATAAGTGGTGATGTCATCCACCAGATCCGGCCACAGCGCGGCGACTGTTTCCTCTAGAAAAACCATCGCCCGGCGCCCGCCACCTTCCTGCAAGACCTCGGCCAGCGCGGGGTTTTCCAAAGAGAACGCATCTTGAGTAAAAATGATACGGTGCTTGAAGGTGACGGGGATTTGGAAATCGTAGCGGGACATCAGTGCGCGGGAGCAGTAGCGCCCTTTACGCCCATGCGCCACCGTTTCTTGCCCCAGATTTAAACCATGGTAACTCCAGAAAAACTATTTGAAACCCGCTGGCTCGGCCTCTACCGCATCGGCCACTGGGACTTCGTCCGTCGCCCGAATTCCGATGCCTGCGTCGGCATTCTCGCCATCACGCCTGCGGCGGAAATCGTCCTCATCGAGCAATTCCGCATCCCTATGCAGCGCCGGGTCATCGAAATCCCCGCCGGTCTCGTCGGCGACGAACCGGAATACGCTGGCGAAGACCTAGCGGAAACCGCCCGCCGCGAACTGCTCGAAGAAACTGGCTACCATGCAGAAACCATGCGGCCCCTCGTCGCTAGCCCGACCTCCGCCGGCATGGCATCGGAATTCACCCACCTGTTTCATGCCAGCGAGCTGGTCCGCGTGAATGACGGCGGCGGCGTGGCCGGAGAGGATATCACCGTCCACCATGTGCCGCTGGTCGGCCTCCGCGCCTGGCTCACCACGCAGCAGGCCGCAGACAAGCTCATCGACTTCAAGATCCACGCCGCGCTTTGGCTCGCCGGGATCGGCGGATAACGGCCTCGGGGGAATATGGGTTGCAAGATTTCGCGCCCGATTCAGGTTAAGTGCAACTCATGACATCTGCTCCACCCGTCACCCGCCGCCGTCTAATCAAGACGCTGTTCTGCTCCAGCGTCGCCATGAGCCTGAACCTGCGTGGTCAGCAAGCGTCCGCCGCCGAGCCCGCCCTTGCCAGAACCCTCGACCTCCTCACTCTAGGCGATTTCGGCACCGCCAACCCAGCCCAAAAGGCCCTCGCCCTGACCTTCGGCAACTACGCCAAGGTCATGAAAAACAAGCTCCACGGGGTATTCCTACTCGGCGATAATTTCTACCACCCCATGCCCGGCGGATTCAAGTCCGAGCGCTGGAAATCCGGCTTCTCCGACATGTATCCGGCAGCAATTTTCCCCTGCCCGTTCTGGGCCATTCTCGGCAATCACGACTACCACGACACCATCGGCAACGAACAAATCCAACTCGGATACCCAGCCTTCCGCGAGCACAAGACTCGCTGGACCATGCCGGGGAAATACTACCGACTCGATCTGCCAGCGGAAAATCCAATGGTCACATTTCTCATGATCGATACCGACTGGGAATCCATCAACCACCGCATCCATCCCGATAAATCACCCTGCTGGATGAGCCCTGAGGAAAAATCCGCACAAATGGCTTGGCTCGAAACCCAACTCACCTCCAATCGCGCGCCCTTCACCGTGGTCGTCGGCCACCACCCGGTTTACTCCGACGGCTCCCACGGCGACACCCCCGAACTCGTCACCGAACTCGCGCCCATTTTGGAAAAGCACGCCGTCCACATGTATCTCTGCGGCCACGACCACGACCTCCAACATCTCGAACTCGAGGGCCAGAAAACCTCCTTCGTCATCTCCGGCGGCGGCGGGGCCCCTCTCTGCCCTAACACCAAGGCCCGCGACGGTGCCGTCATCAAGTCCACCTTCGGTTTCAGCCATCTATTCATCGCGGAAAAACGCCTCCACATCCGCCACCTCGACTCCTCCGGAAAGATCTGCCACGCCTTCAGCAAAGGCCTGAATCACGATTGGAAACTCGAAGTCTGACACTCTGCTTCAGACCCTCAGACTCCGCCGGGACGCGGAAGTCGCTTAAAAAATCAGCTCTGTTTTTCCAGCGCGGCCCGTGATTCATTCCCGCATGACCGCACTCGACCCCACCCCCGAACTTCTTTCCCCGGCGGGAAATTGGGACTGCGCCCGCGCCGCCGTGGTTGCCGGGGCGGATGCCATTTATTTCGGCCTGCCAAAATTCAACGCCCGCCTGCGCGCGGAAAATTTCATCGAAGCCGATCTCCATGAACTCATGGAATACCTCCACCGCCACGGCGTGAAAGGCTTCGTGACGATGAACACCCTCATTTTCACCAGCGAACTCCAAGCTGCTGAAGCACAGCTCCGCAAAATCGCCGCCGCCGGGGTGGATGCGCTGATCATCCAAGATCTGGGTTTAGCAAAACTGGCCCGCGTTGTCGCCCCCGATGTCGAACTCCACGCCTCCACTCAGATGACGATCACCTCGCCCGAGGGCCTAGCGTTCGTCGAAACCCTCTTCCCGTTAGAACGTGCCGTCCTCGCCCGTGAACTTTCCATCAGGGAAATCGAACGTTTCCACGCACACAACACCGCGCACCTAAAACTTAAAACTCCCCTCGAAGTCTTCGTCCACGGTGCCCTCTGCGTCGCGTATTCTGGCCAATGCCTCACCAGCGAATCCCTCGGCCAACGCAGCGCCAACCGCGGCGAATGCGCCCAAGCCTGCCGGATGCCTTACGAAATCGTCGTCGATGGCGAAACCCGCGATCTCGGGGCGGTGCGATATTTACTCAGCCCGCAAGATCTAGCCGCCGTCGATCTAATCCCCGATCTCGTCCGCGCCGGAGTAAAATCATTCAAAATCGAAGGCCGCCTGAAATCTCCAGAATACGTCTCCGCCGTCACCCGCGTCTATCGGAAAGCCCTCGATGCCTGCATTTCTTTATCTCCTATCCCCAATCTCCGATCCCCGATCACCTCCACCGACCGCTACGAACTAGAAATGACCTTTTCCCGTGGCCTTAGCACCGGCTGGTTCGCAGGCACTAACCATCCCTACCTAACCCACGGCAAATTCGGCAAAAAACGCGGCCCACTCCTCGGCGAAATCATCGACTGCGGCCCCGGTTGGATTCGACTTGGTAATCTAACGGGCGTGCCATTCACCGCTGGCGACGGCGTGGTCTTCGATGCCGGGGAAAACCGCGATCTCGAACAAGGTGCCCGCATCTGGGTGATCGAGGGGGATCGGCTGATTTTCCACCTCACCTACAGCGGCATCAACTTCGACCGCATCAAGCCCGGCCAAACCCTCTACAAAACCTCCGATCCCAAGCTCGACTCCGAACTCCGCCGCTTCTGGCAGAACTCACGCCCGGCGGAGAAAAAATCGCCACTCCACCTCATCGTCACCGGCAAGCCCGGCGATCCCATCACTGTAGCGGCAGTCTATGACCGGCGCACTTTCTCAGAATCCTCAACTGTCCCGCTGGTTGAAGCCGAGAAACATCCGTTAGGCACCGAAAAGTTGATCGAACAACTCGGCCGCCTCGGTGATACATCGTTTGAACTCGGCTCGCTTTTAAATCAGTTAGAAGGCAACTGCCACATCGCCGTCTCCGCCCTCAACCGACTCCGGCGCGCTCTCCTCAAGCAGCTTGAAAACGCCGCCGCTATCACACCCCAGCGCCCGCAAATCACCACGACCCACCGCGACCTTCTTCCCTCAATGTTCGACGTTAAGCGTTCGATGTTCGATGTTCCCCAATTAAGCGTCCTCTGCCGCTCAATGGACCAACTCACCGCCGCCATCGGATGCGGCGTGGAAACCATCTACTGCGACTTTGAAGATCCGCGCCGCTACAAGGATGCCGTTGCTTTCTTCAAATCGGCAATCGGCAATCAAAAATCTCAAATCCACCTCGCCACCCCGCGCATCCTCAAGCCCGGCGAAATCGGCTATTTGAAACTCATCGAAAAAGCCAAGCCCGACGGCCTGCTCCTCCGCAACCTCGCCGCTCTTCACTACTACAATAATCGTAGCGACCTGAAAAAAATCGGTGACTTCTCCCTCAACGTCGCCAACCCGATCACTGCGAAGCTGCTGCTGGAAAATGCTGCGCTTGACCATCTGACGATTTCCTACGACCTCAATATCGGACAAGTGTTAGAACTACTCCAAAGCGCCCCGCCCGCGTGGTTCGAGCTAACACTTCACCAGCACATGCCAATGTTTCACATGGAGCACTGCGTTTTTTGCACCTTCCTCAGCAGCGGCACCACCTACAAAGACTGCGGTCGTCCCTGCGAAAAACATGTCGTCCACCTGCGCGACCGAGTCGGCCAGCTCCATCGCCTCCAAGCCGATGTCGGCTGCCGCAACACACTCTTCAACGGCAAAGCCCAAACAGGCGCGCGCTACTATCAGCAACTCCGCGCCACCGGCCTCTCGCGTTACCGAGTCGAGCTACTAGACGAAACCGCAGACGCCACCAAAACCATCCGCGCCTATCAAGATTTGATATCCGGCAAGTCGGATGTCTTCGACCTACTAAACCAAGTCCAAGCACTCGAAAAACTCGGCGTCACCGAGGGAACACTTGCCGAGCGATAACAGCATCAAAAATACTTGCACTAAACTACTAATAAATGATCAGCGCATAAATAAAGTTTCTTACCCATTCAGGGTAACGCCATCCTTTATATATATTACATCTCTATTGTAGAACCCCGTGGGATATTTATCTTCATAATCTTTACTAATTTTTGTCAGGTTCGCATCATCTATGCATCCCACCAGTCTGCGAGCAAGTACGGGATCACCCCAATCCGCCTTTGATAAATCTTGGTAATAAGCGACTAACATTTTTAAAATCGACTCATCATCGTGAAACCTCAAATGCAATGCCAACCATTCATTTTGGTACAAAATCATCATGGTCTCTTAAAGAATCGGGTGAGGCGTGAATGGCGCTAAATTGAGGGTCGTTTGGCATAAAACCGGGGTTTTCTAGCGATCTCTCAGGCCTGCCAGCCCCATTGACCACAAATTTCCCGTAGCACAGTCGCAGCATTTGACTGTGCTTCGATTCCTGCATCAAAATGATGTCCTATCTTCGCCTATGCCTTACTCCACCACGCACACTCCATGAAACTCCTGCTCATCGGCCACGGCTACCTCGGCCAAGCGATCACCCGCGAATTCTGCTACCATGGCTGGGACGTGACGACGGTCTCGCTTTCCGGCGGTGACGGTTCGCTCGTCGCCGATGTCGCCGACCTGGATGCTGTTAGAAAATTACCCCCCGCCGATTTCATCGTTCACTGCGCCGCTTCTGGTCGTGGTGGCGCGGAGGCATATCAGCGAGTCTATGTCGCGGGCTGCCAGAATATCGTGGCGAGCTTTCCCAGCACCCCGCTGCTGTTCACCTCCAGCACCTCGGTTTACGCGCAGACCGACGGCTCTAACGTCACCGAGGCCAGCCCCGCGCTACCGGATCGCGAGACCGGACGATGCTTGTTAGAAGCCGAGCGAATCACACTTGCCGCTGGTGGCATCGTCACGCGACTGGCTGGCATCTATGGCCCCGGTCGCAGCGTGATTCTAAAAAAATACCTTAACGGCGAGGCCATCATCGAAGAGGACGGGCGGCGATTTCTCAACCAAATCCACCGTGACGACGCTGCCCGCGCGGTTTACCATCTCGCCTCTGCCAGACCCATACCGCGCGGGGAAATTTTCAATCTCAGCGATGCCACACCGCTCATGCAGTTAGATTGCTATCAGCAACTTGCCGCGCATTTTTCGCGACCACTTCCACCATCCGGCCCGCGCGATCTGGACCGCAAACGCGGCTGGACGCACAAACGTGTCTCAAGTGGAAAACTACAAGCCACCGGCTGGCAGCCGCATTTCCCCTCGTTCATCGCCGCCGCCGAATCGATCGCCGGAACCTTGTGATGCAGTTGCACTCGACAAAAATCCCGCTTTTGAATAAATCGTCCGCGCCTATTCGTATCCACGGCCTCCCGCCACCTCTGACTTTACGCCGGAATGCCTCATTTCATCAAATCAAGCCAAGCCACTTCATGACATTGAACCCCGCCCTTCGCTTCGGAATTGCCGGAGTATTCCTCGCGTCCCTCGGTCTCAGCAACGCCGCCGAACCGCTCGTCGAGCTTAAAAAAGGCGACCATATCGCCATCGTCGGCAGCGGTCTCGCGGACCGCCAACAGAACCAAGGCTGGTTCGAGGCACTCATTCACAAAGCCTACCCGGTTGCGGAGCTAACCATTCGGGATCTCGGCTTCGTCGCTGACGAAATCAACATCCATCCGCGCTCCAAAGATGTCCCGCCGACCGAGTGGTTCCTCTCAATGAAAAAAGGCGATAGCACTCCGCCCGGCAAAGCGGATGTCATTTACAAGGCCGGCACCAACTTCGGCGCAGATGTGATATTCGCCTACTGGGGCTTCAACGAATCCTTCCGCGGTCCGCAGGAATTGGAGAACTTTAAGAAGAACCTTGATAACTATTTATCCACCCTCCAAGCCGCCAACTACAGCGGCCAAGGTGCACCGCGGATCGTCCTATTCTCGCCCATCGCCCAAGAAGATTTGCACAATCCGAATTTCTCCGACGGTGAGGAAAACAACCGCAATCTCGCCCTCTACACCGAGGCCATGGCCGCAGTTGCAAAGGCGAAAAACATACCCTTCGTCAATCTCTTCAAACCTTCCGAGCAACTCTATCAGACCTCCAAAACACCCCTGACCATCAACGGCATCCACCTAACCGACGAAGGCGACAAACTCCTCGCGCCGATCCAGTTCGAGGCGGTCTTCGGCAAAAAAGCCACGCCGACCAGCGATCCATCCGTCGTCAAAATTCGCGCTGCTGTGTTAGAAAAAAACGGCGAGTGGCGCCGCCGCTACCGCACAGTCGATCAATATAACATCTACGGCGACCGCTCACGCATCGCCTACGAAAAAATCACCAACTCCTTCATCCTCGGTCAGGAAATGGCCCAACGCGATGTAAAAACTGCCAACCGCGACAAACTCGTCTGGGCCACTGCCAAGGGCATCAATTTCAAAGTCACCGACGACAACCTGCCACCGGTTGACGCCACCCCGCCTAACGACAAGGTGCCAGTTTCCTACACCGATCCTGAGGAAGCAATCAAGCATTTGACCTTACCGCCGAACTGCAAGGTGGAGCTGATTGCCTCCGAAAATACCGTTCCGGATTTAATCAACCCGGTGCAGATGAACTTCGACCCCAAGGGCCGCCTCTGGATCGCCGTCTGGCCGAGCTACCCGGAAATTACCCCCACCACTAAGGTATTCGACAAGATTCTCGTGTGCGATCTTGATCCGAAAACCGGCAAAATCGCTAAGGTCACCACCTTCGCCGACGGCCTGAACTGTCCGACCGGCTTCCAAATTTACAAGAATGGCATCATTCTCATGCAGTCGCCCGATCTGCTCTATCTCAGTGATACCGATGGCGATGGCAAGGCTGACACCCGCGAGCGCCTGCTTCATGGACTGGATGCCGCAGACTCCCATCATGAAACCAACTCGATCTGTTATGAACCCGGCGGCGCCGTCTATTTGAGCGACGGGGTCTTCCACAGCACCAATGTAGAGACCTTCAACGGCCCAGTCCGCAACAGCAACGGCTGCATCTATCGTTACGAGCCAGCTTCCGGGAAATTCATGCGCCACGTCCCCTATGGCTTTGCAAATCCACATGGCCGTGTTTTCGACTATTGGGGCAATGACCTCATCACCGACGCCACCGGTAACGACAACTACTTCGGTCCGGCCTTCAGCGGTCATCTGGATCAGGGTGCCCACGCTTCGATGAAGACCCTCTGGAACCGCCCCTCGCGGCCCTGCCCAGGCACGGCCATCCTCACCAGCCGCCATTTCCCGGATGACTGGCAAGGACTTTTCCTCAACACCAACGTCATCAGCGTCCAAGGAATCTTCCGAGCGAAAATCACCGAGGATGGCTCCGGCCTCAAGGGCGAGACCCTCGACAATCTAGTCACCGACGACATCAAGGCGAACCCGAATTTCCGCCCCTCCGGCATCACCGTTGCGCCCGATGGCTCACTCTATTTCATGGACTGGTCGCAAATGCTCATCGGTCACCTCCAACACCACCTCCGCGATCCGAATCGCGACCACCAGCACGGTCGCCTCTATCGGATCACCTACGAGGGCCGCCCACTCATGGTCCTGAAAAAAATCGCTGGCCAGCCGATCCCCGCACTGCTCGATCTGCTCAAGGAACCTGAGAATGACGTCCGCCTGCGTGCCAAGATCGAACTTGGAAACCGTGATTCCAAACAAGTCACCGATGCCGTCGTCACCTGGGTCAAAGGCCTCGATCAAAAAGATCCGAGCTACGAACACAATTTGTTAGAAGCGCTGTGGGTCCATCAATGGCACAACGTGGTCAACCTGCCATTGCTTGCGCGGGTCTTAAAATCTGCCGAACCTCGTGCCCGCGCCCAAGGCGTGCGGGTGCTCGGATACTGGCGGGACCGCGTGCCCGGCGCGATCGCCCTGGTCAAGACGGCTGCGGATGATGAGGCCCCTCGCGTTCGACTGGAGGCCGTCCGCGTGGCCAGCTTTTTCAAAGAAACATCTGCGGCAGACGCAGCTCTAACAATTCTCAAGCATCCCCAGGACTATTACCTCGACTACTGTTTCAAAGAAACCATGCGCCAGCTTCAGCCATGGTGGAAAAATGCGGTCGCCGAGGGTAAGGAAATCGCCCAAGACAATCCAGCCGGTCTAGAGTTTATATTGGAGTCCGTAGCCAGCAGCGATCTGGTGAAATTGCCTAAATCACCCGCAGTGTTCATGGCGATGCTAACGCGTCCCGATGTGACTATGACACAGCGCGAGGAAGGTCTCCGTGAACTCACCAGTCTCAAAAAGTCCTCGCCTGCGGAGACACTTGCCATGGTTCTAGCAATTCCATCTGCTAGAGAAAATCGTAGCACCCTAGACCTTTGCACAATGCTCCTCAAGCAGGCACCCGCAGACCTCAAGGCGGCCCAAGATGCGATTCAAAAGTTAGTAACTGCCGACGCGGCAGAAATCGTTAAACAAACATCGGTTGCGGCACGCATCACCGCCGATGGAAATCTGGAAGCCGCATGGGCTAACGCACAAAAGTCTCCGCAAGAATTGATCAGCTTTCTCGACGCCCTGCCGCTGCTTCCCAACGAGAACCTGCGAGCCGCTGCCTATAAGATTGTCAGCAGTTTGATTGGATCTCTTCCGCCGGAAGTTGATGGCAAATTAGATCACATCAAAGGGCAGTTAGGGCGCTTTGTCCGCATTGCGCTGCCCCAGAATGGCACGCTCTCGCTCGCCGAGGTGCAGGTCTTTAGCGGCGGCACGAACATCGCCTTGTCCGGTAAGGCAAGCCAATCAAGCACTGTCTTCGATGGGGCTGCTGGCCGAGCGATTGACGGCAATACCGACGGCGCTTTTTCCCACAATTCGGTAACGCATACGGAAGAGAACGGAAAAAATGTTTGGTGGGAGTTGGACCTCGGTTCTGAACAGCCGATTGAATCCATCGCCATTTGGAACCGGATCGATGAAAATTTAGGCGAGCGTCTCGCCGGATTTGATCTGACCGTCCTCGACTCGAAGCGCAATCAGGTGTTTGAGAAATCAAAAAATCCCGCGCCCCATGAATCGGTGCAAATCACGATCCAGGATGACCTCGCCGGCCTGCTCAGGCGTTCCACCATTTCGGCGTTGGCAGGATTGGGCCAGGAGCCGCAAGTCGTGTTTGGAGAGCTGGCCGGATTGATCGCCAAGAACGACCAAGTCCCCACCGCGGCTCATGCGATGAGCCAGCTTCCTGCCAGCGCGTGGTCTGCGGCACAGGCTGGCGCTGCGGCAAAGGGTATCGTCGAGTGGGCTCGCACGATTTCTGCTAGCAACCGCACTTCCAAGGAATATCTGGAAACCATCGGCGTGGCAAACAAGCTGATCGCCTTACTCCCAGCCCCCGAAGCAGAGGCTGTCCGAATGGAACTCACCAACCTCGACGTGAAGACCTACACCATCAAGACCGTGCGTGAACAACTCCGCTACGACACGATCCGCATGGTCGTGGAGGCAGGAAAGGCCTTCGAAGTCATGCTCGAAAATGACGACGCCATGCCACACAACCTCGTATTTGTGCAACCGGGCACCATGCAGGCCATCGCCGAGGCCGTGCAAACCCAAGCGCCAACCAAGCTCGACAGCAAGGGGCGCGCTTACACGCTGGAGAACGACCCGCGCATCATCGCTGCCACCAAACTCGTCGAAGCCGGTCAAAAAGAAACGCTCAAACTCACCGCTCCGACCACGGAAGGCACCTATCAGTACGTCTGCACCTTCCCCGGCCACTGGGCGATCATGAAGGGCGAACTCATCGTCACCAAGGATGTGAAGGCCTATCTATCCGCCCACCCGTAAAGCCTATCAAGCCCCACGACCCGCTAGAGACGTGGGGCTTTTTGTGATCAATATCTTGGGTCGATCTCCAACAATCGATCCGTGAAAACAAGCACCCCGGGCAGAGTGGCGGAATTATGCGCACCCGTTTCCGAGCGCATCAGTGTCATCCGAAGAGTCCCGTCGGCTAAAATCTCCACCTGCTGCTTTTGATTGGAATCCACCTGCCCATCGCTCGTGAAAAAATGAATCCCCGCAGCATTGGGAATCGCAGCGGGTGGAGCTATCGTTAGAATAATTTCCCCTTGCTCCCGCTTGACCAGAGTTTTCCAAGCCGGATCACGCTGCGGCACCATGGCACGGAATTTATCAAACAAGCCCAGCGTCGCTGGCTCCGGTTCCGCCACGGCTGCGACTGGAATTATTAGAGAAAATGGCATATCCAACGCGGGTTGACAGGTCTTGCCACAACACATCCAGGAAACCTTGGCAGTGAATGTCACGGCTGAGGCCGTCAGTTTTTCCGGTGCGGTGATCGGGATGATGATCAACGTCTCGCCCTCATAACCCTGCGCCTCGTAGTTCGCCATCTTGACGATTCGAGGCGCGGGCCACTGGCTTTCCCCCGCATTGAAACCGGGTGGCAATTCCCACTCGATCTTCGTCGCAAGCCCAACAATCCCCGGATTTTTCCAATAACTATGAGCACCAGCCGGATGCTTCAAGTGCAGGCCAAGCTGGAAGGTTTTGCCTGCGGCGACGCTCTTGGTCTCGGAAATAAGGCGGACTTCTAACGGGTTCGGTTCAAGCTCCGCACGCAGCACTGACGGCAGAAACAGGCAGGTAAGCAAACCGATCAATCGCATGGCCCGACTATACGCCATCCAGGACGAAAGAGTATCAGATTTCACAGGATGCAGCTTGGCTTTGACCGCTGGCGGGTTTCGGTCTATTCCCACGCCTATCCCATGAAGGAGCAAATCGAAGCCATCCAAACTGAAGCGCTTGCGCAAATTTCCGCCGCTGCGGACGAACGCTCGCTCGACGACGCCCGCGTGGCCGTGCTCGGCAAAAAAGGCACGCTCACCCTTGTCGCTGCGGGCATCAAGGACGTGCCGAAAGAGGACAAAGCCGCCGTCGGCCAACTCCTTAACGCCGCCCGCAGCGCCATCACCGCCGCACTGGAGGAAAAGCAATTCGCGCTGCGTGAAATCGCCGACCGCGCGGCACTCGCTGGCATCGACGTCACATTACCCTCCCGCCAAGTCTCAGTCGGCTCGCTCCATCCGCTCACGCTGATCCGCGACGACGCCATTCGCATTCTCCGCCGCATGGGCTTCGCCCTCGCTGATGGGCCGGAAATTGAGGATGAGTTCCATTGCTTCGACGCGCTCAACACGCCCACCGACCACCCGGCGCGGAACGAAAAAGACACGTTTTATTTCGACTCTGGAAAACTCCTCCGCACCCACACTTCCAGCGTGCAAGTCCGCACCATGGAATCCCAAACCCCGCCGATCCGCATCATCGCCCCAGGCTCGGCCTATCGCCGCGATGAGATCGACGCAACTCATCTATCAGTTTTCAACCAGCTCGAAGGCCTCTACGTCGGCACCGATGTTTCGCTGCCGGACCTCAAAGGCACGCTCGATTATTTCCTCCGCGAACTCTTCGGCACGCAGACGGAAGTTCGTTTCCGCCCGCACTTTTTCCCGTTCACCGAGCCGAGTTTTGAAATCGACGTAAAACTAACAGTCAAGGGGCAAGCCCCGCGCTGGATCGAAGTCGCCGGCTGCGGCATGGTCGATCCCGCAGTTTTCGAAGCCATCAACACCTCCCGCAAGGACAACGCCTTCGATCCCGAAAAAGTCACCGGCTTCGCATTCGGCATGGGCCTCGACCGCCTCGCCATGATCCGCTGGGGCATCAAAGACATCCGCCTGCTCATCGAGAACGACACCCGCTTCCTCAAACAATTCGCCTGAAGAGATAGGGGATTAGGGATTGGAGATAGAAGATAAAGACTATGGAATCGGACTCGCTGGGTTATAAGAAGCTGAGAATTTGGATATTCGCTCGCGAGCTGGTTATCGAGATTCATCGGATGACCTTGGTGTCGTTACCGAAGTATGAACTCTACGAAGAAGGTAGCCAGATTCGGAGGAGTATGAAATCCGTGAAATCCAATATCGTTGAAGGCTACGGTCGCCGCCGCCACAAAGCGGAATATATCCGTTTTCTCGACTACTCTTACGGATCCGTGCTCGAAACAATTGATCATTTGGAAACACTTTTCGAAACCGAATCCCTTCGTGATGAAGATACGTTTCACTCGCTTCACGAGCGTCTGAACCAGCTCTCCAAATCCATCTATCTTTTCACCCGAGGCGTTGAAACTCATCACAACGAGGATCGCTAAAGTAACTTCTTCCTTTTTCATCTCTTATCTCCGATCCCTGATCCCCAATCCTCTTCCCATGAACATCTCACTCAACTGGCTCGCCACCCACCTCGATCTATCCGGCAAATCCATCAAGGAAATCGACGACCTCTTCACCTTCGCTGGCGTCGAAGTGGAAGGCATCGTTACCAAAGGCATCGCCTCTGATAGAATCGTCGTCGCGCAGATCATGGAAGCCGTCCAGCACCCGAATGCGGACCGCTTGAAAGTCACCCAAGTTAACTGCGGCGAAGCCACCCTCCGCCAAATCGTCTGCGGTGCGCAGAACTACAAGGTCGGCGACAAAGTCCCCTGCGCCCTTCCCGGTGCCGAACTACCCGGCGGTTTCACCATCGGCGAAACTGTCATGCGGAAAGTGGAATCCAAAGGAATGCTCTGCGCCGCCTCGGAAATCGGCCTTCCCGCCGGTGAGGACGGCCTGCTCATCCTCCCTGCCGATTCCGAAATCGGCAAACCCGTCAAACAACTCTTCGACTCCGATACATTGTTAGAACTCGAAGTCACCCCGAACCGCCCCGACCTCCTCAGCCACCGAGGCATGGCCCGCGAACTGGCAACCTTGTTGAAAACACCACTTAAAAAAGGGGGCACAGGCGTCCCGCCTGTTTCTTCCTCTTCCACCATCACCCTCCAAGCCCCCGCCGCCTGCCCACTCTACACTGCCGTTAGAATCTCTACCGTTACCATCAAGGAATCCCCCGCTTGGCTCAAACAACGCCTTGAATCCATCGGCCTACGCCCGATCAACAACATCGTGGATGTCACCAACTACGTGCTCCACGAACTCGGCCAACCACTCCACGCCTTCGACGCCGCCAAACTCTCCGGCAACATCGTCGTCCGCCATGCCACCGAAGGAGAAACCTTCCTCGCCCTCGACGATTCCACTCACATCCTCACTCCCGACGACCTTCTCATCTCCGACGAATCCGGCGCCGCCCTCGCTCTAGCAGGCGTCATGGGTGGGCTTACCAGCGGCGTCACCGAAGCCACCACCGACATCCTGTTAGAATCTGCATACTTCACTCCACAAGGCATCCGCCGCACCTCGCGCCGCACCGCTCTAACATCCGATTCCTCCTACCGCTTCGAGCGCGGCGTCGATCCACAAGGCTTACTCACCGCTTCCGCCTTTGCCGTAAAACTCATCCTTGAAACCGCTGGCGGCACCGCCGAAGCCACAACCCAAGTCGCCGGAGAAGCACCTGCCTTAACAAAACCCGTCACCCTCGACGCCAAGAAACTCGACCAACTCATGGGCGGCTCCATCGCTCTAACCGATGCCGAGGAAATTCTCACTCACCTCGGCCTAACCAAACTCGCCGATGGCACATGGAACGTCCCAAGTTTTCGCGCCGACCTCCAACGCCACATCGACCTCGTCGAGGAAATCGCCCGCGTCCATGGGCTCGACAACGTGCCATCCCGTTTCCAAGGCACCTTCGTCCCCGCCAGCCCGGTCGATGCCGCTTACGATGCCGATATGGTCCTCCGCCGCCGTCTAGCAGCGCTCGGCCTGCACGAATGCCAGACGATCAAACTCATCTCCGACGCCCAGGTTTCCGACATTCTCCCGCTGCGCCCGATGCAGGACGGCGATGTCATCCGCGTGAAACTCCCGCTCAGCGAGGACCACGCCGTCATGCGCCCGAGTATCGTCCCCGGCCTGATCGCCTCCGCTGTTAGAAACGTCCGCCAGCAAGCAAAATCGCTGCGCTTATTCGAAATGGGCCGCGTCTTCCGCAATGCTGGCGGCGGCAAAGCCAAAGACCAAGAAAGCGAAACCCTCGCCCTCCTCGTCTCTGGCTCCGCCCAACCCACCGGCTGGTCCCAAACCGACCGCACCAGCGATCTCTACGACCTCAAAGGCATTCTCTCTGCATTGTTAGGCAGTCGCGAAATCAAATTCGTCCCGAAGGAGCGCACCGGATTCGTCCTCGGCTGCGACATCAAAATCGACGACCAAACCATCGGCGTCTTCGCCCGTCTAACACCCGCCCGCGAGCGTGAACTCGATTTCACCACCCCTGTTTACGTCGCCGAACTCGACCTCGGCAAACTCCGCAAGCTTCTCAACGGCATCAGCCACGTCGAAGACCTCCCGCAGTTCCCCGGATCCTCCCGCGACGCCGCGATGGAACTCCCCCTCACCACGCCCAACGCCCTGATCGAAGCCGTCATCGCCAAGCTAGCAGAAACCCTGTTAGTTTCCAGCGAATGCTTCGACGTCTTCACCGACCCCACCGGTCAGAAAATCGCCGTCGACAGCAAATCCGTCGCCTACCGCTTCCACTACCGCGAAGCCACCCGCACGCTCAAGACCGGGGAAATCGACGCTGCCCACCAGAAAGTTCTCGATGCGCTGACGAAGGGGCTGGGGGTGAAGTTTCGGTGAGGAAGCCTAGCATTTCCCTTACCGGTGCCCGCACCATCTATTTTCCAGACAAACGGACTGCGTAAGTGTTATCTAACTGGAATCCAGCCCGCATTCTTCCTCTTCCATCCCAAATCCCATCCTCCTCTTCTTCACCACGCCACTCCCCAGATTGCTGGTCAGAATGATCACCGACTCCCGGAAG
>JAYVNM010000217.1:0-25069 GCA_043758445.1 Akkermansiaceae bacterium
CAGCTATATCTCGACGGTTCGCAAGAAAGGGCTGGATCTTATGGCCTCGATCAAAGCCGCCTTCACCGATGCCCCGCTGGAGTGCTGAATAGTTACAAAATTTCAACAGTTTCGCGCGAGTCGCCAGTGGCCGAAATCAGGAAGCGGGCGGGCTTCGTGATGCCACAGAGGCGGTTCTGATCTACCGCAAGGGTGGAGAACGATTTCGTCTTACTTGGATGGCGACTGATCGAGGGACGATCGTTCAAACCTGGGATGAATCCCTCAGCGACTGGAAACCCACTTCATCGCAAGACGTTGTCGCTCGGTTTCCCCTTCGTATTTTCAGTCAGGACGAAATCGGCCTGATCGCAGAGCGACCCGAAGCCCTCCTTGCCCGAGTGGACGAGAGTATCGCCAAAGCAGACTGGCAGGCCAAATGGAACGAGGCGGAAAACCGGTTTGTCTCCTTTGTCACAAAAATCCGGTCACTGCGATCACGTCTTGCCGAAAAAGACCGTCTTTCCGGACAATTGGAGGACCTTATCAAACAACTCGCGACGTTTGAAAAATCTGAACACGCAAAAATTCGGAAGGATTTTCAAAGGATCAGCCGTCAGGATCGAGAGATGAATGCGCTCTTCAGTGCGTTTGACGAACTGGCGGAATCAGTCGGCGAGCTAAATGACGGCTTCTTGCTTCACGATCTTCCCGAAGACTTGATCGATTTGGAAAATGGTCCGGACTCGTGTCTCGCAGAAGTGGACTTGGTTCTACACTCGGCCGCCTCCAAGGCGTCTCGTATTCTTGAGAAAGTGCGGACCTCAATGAAGGGATTGGCGGAAGTTCAGAAATCCCAGCTACACTCTTCCGCTTGGTTCACATCCAAAACCGAGATGGAAACCGCACACTTGGCACTGGTGGAAGTGCTAAAGAATCAAGGCATTGAAGACCCATCGGCTTTCCCAACAGTTGTTGCTAGGCGGCAGTCGGTGGAGAAAGCACTCAAAGAGATCGAAGGTATCGAAAAAGATATTGAGAAAATAACGAAGGAAGCCATCTCCTGCCGGGATGAGGAAATGTTAGCACTTCGGGGAGAGTTGAGATCGATGCGTCGTGAGTTTTTGAGCAAGGAGCTTGGGGGTAATTCATACGTCCAAATTTCGCTCAATTCATTTGGAGATGAAGAGGACAAAGACCGGGTAGAGGCCGATCTTCGACGAATCCTTGGCTGTGACGGCAATCGATTTTCCGCAGCATTGCGTGATGGGGAAAACCACTCCGGTTTTGTCGAAGAGCTATATTCTGCGCTTCCCTCCGACTCGGACGAAAGGGCCGATAAAATTCTGGAACGGATCCAAGTTTGGAAACGAGAAGTCGTTAATGCCGGTAAAAACAAGGCGAACCAGCTTTCCGGACACTTTTCAAATTTCATCGCCTCACAATGTAAAGCCAGACCGGAATTTCTGGACAGACTGCTAGTCTGGCTGCCTGAAGACTCGCTGGTTGTTTCCTACAGCCGCGGCGGAGACGGCAAAAATTTCGTGCCATTGACAACCGGATCCGCAGGGGAGAAAGCAGCCGCCTTGCTCGCGTTTTTTCTCGCTCATGGCCAAGATCCTTTGATTCTCGACCAACCTGAGAACGATCTGGACAATCATTTGATCACCGACCTCGTGGTCAAACAGCTTCGGGAAAACAAAAAACACCGCCAGATCATCGTCGTCACCCACAATCCTAACATCGTGGTCAACGGTGATGCTGAAATGGTACATGCGATGAACTTTGCCGCTGGCCAGTGCCAGGCAAAGTCCTCGGGCTCCCTACAAGAAAGCACGGTCCGGACGGAGGTCTGCGAGGTCATGGAGGGAGGCAGAATCGCCCTAGAATCCAGATTTAGAAGATTGATTTGAAGCTATGAACCTGAGCACCGAGCAATTAATGGATATGATTCGTCTGGGAGAGGATTCCGGAATCGAATTCAAAGAAGTGCGCTTCAGTGGCGAACGGGTAACGGATCCGAAAAGAGAACATCTCGCCAAGGAGATCGCGGCTATGGCAAATGCCAAAGGAGGCTGGCTCGTGCTCGGAGTTGATGAAAAGACTCGGAGAATTCTCGGAATTCCTTTGGATCGCCTTGACGGACTGGAACGCATCATTGGGGAAATTTGTGTAGATACCCTGAAGCCTCCTCTTCCCGTAGATATGTTCCGGCGGGAACTACCCAACGAGTTGGGTCAAGCGGTGCCGTTGCTGCTCGTCCGTATCGAAAAAAGCCTCTACGTCCACCAGGCTCCCGAGGGATTTTTCTATCGTGTGGGAAGCCGGGCACAGCCCATGTCCACCGACTTCGTTGTCAGGCTCCACCAAGAGCGCAGTCTCGCCAAGATCAAGCGTTTCGAGGAATTGCCCGTGCCACAAAGCTCTGCAAGCGAGTTGGCAGAGCCTCTGTGGCGGCGCTTCGTTTCCAGCCGGGAGGAAAATGAGGTGGCAGCATTACTCAAGCGCGATTTGCTTGTCCTAAATACGGACGGTGAAACGCAAGCGTCGGTATTAGGAATCCTCATGTGCAGCGAAAACCCTCGGCGGTTTTTTCCAAATGCCTTCATTCAAGCGGTTCGCTATCGAGGCACGTTTCAAGATTCGAATTTCCAGGTAGATGCCAAGGATATCATTGGCCCGCTGGATCGGCAGATTCTCGATGCAATGGTGTTTCTCCGCCTGAACCAACGGATTGCCGCAGATAAAAAAATTGGGCGGGTTGATCATCCTCAGCGAATCGGAAAAGCTGTCGGGAAAGCGTCCGGTTTATCGCATACTCGACGATGCGGAAGTCATGTTGACGATTTTTGCCGCTGAACTTCCCAACCAAGAGCAGGATGATAGTTGATTCTAGCAACACTGTCACTCGGCCCTCGCCTCAAGCTTGTCAGCCACGAAGATGAAATCGAAGTGATCCGAGCCCTCGACGGGGTCTTCCTGATCCTGTTCCATGGATTGCTCATGCAGGATCTCGTATTCTCCATTCTGATTCAGCCAGATAGGATCCGCGTTTTGGCGGATGAATTCTTCCACGGGCATGCCGTCGATGGTGGGTGGGCGGCGGACGCGGACTTGCTTGCCGTGCATGAAGACGGTCATGAAATCCTTTTTGCACTGCTTCTTGGCGGCGCGTTGGGCAGCGGTGAGCTTTTCTTTGGCTTGGCCATGGTAGTCATTCCTCCTCCGCGTCGTCCCAATCATCGACAGTATCCAAGGCTCCGAATTCGTTGTTGAGGCCGAGATCAATTTGAGCCTGCATCACGGTGACAAGGAAGTCACGGTCGGGTGGATTTTTCTCCAGTTTCCGCAGCAGCGAAATGGTGGGTTCGTCGGGATCGTCGCTTCCCCAATATTCCGAGAGGAATTCGACGGCGGCGGTCCGTTCCTTCACGGAGGCCCGCGTGTCTCCCGCGACCTTGAGGGCGTGGGCGAGATGTTCCGGTCGGCGGAGGATTTCGGTGACGAGGGCAAGCGTTCTCCAAGCAATGGCTCTCAGTTCTCCGGCGTGCCGGGACCGGACCGGCGGTCCTTGAGTGCGGGAAAAGGCATGGTCTGCGAGACATTCGACGCAATCTACCACATCCTTCGCGGAAAACGGAATGTCGGCTTCTTTCGGAAATGAATCGGGCACCTTTTCTGATAGAGGTAGCCTTTCTTTCACCGGATAGGTGAGATAGCTGATAGCTCGCGCGAACTCATTGGCGCTCCCCTGCGATCCCTTCCCGCGGAAGGACTCGATGTCCGGAGCCAAAGAGAGAACCGCTTTGATCGATTCCAAATCCACGGCGATTTTTTCAGACTGCTGGAAAAGCGTCCTGACGGCGGAATATAGCTCAAAATGTTGGCCGCCTTTCTTGGTTGGCGATGAAATCGCTTTCCGGATTGCTTCGATGGATTTCAGAATTGAGGGTGATAAAGGCAAGCGATGATCGGGGTGTTAGATTTTAGTGGGCTTTGTCAACAGCCCCTAACCTTCCGCGCAGCGGTCAAGGGTGTGATGATGGGATTTATCATTCTTGGTGCCGGATCGATGACTGATCTTTTCGGCACGAAATCGACATGATGTCGTTTCCGTGTCGATCAAAATCATTAGGATCGCCCGCTGCATTTCCCATCGCTAAAATGATTTCCACTGAAGAGGCTGGAACAGATCGAGGTTGAGCTTCGCGAGCTCGAATCGCGGCGGGAGGCGTTGATTCGTGAGCGCGGGCGCTTGCTGGCGGAGGAGCGGGTTGGCTCAGCTCCGGTTCAAGCTCATCAACAGCCTCAGCACATACCAGAACAGCAGCGCGACGCTGGCGAAGAGCGAGAGCGAGGCGGCGACGTGTTGGCCCGGCTGATAGCGGTGGATTAGATTGCTGGTGTTATAGAGGATCGATCCCGAAGCGAAAACGATCATCGCCGCGGAAAACCAAAGCCCGAGCGAAATCGGCAGGATGAATGACGCGACAATCAAGCCGAGCGCAATGAAGCCGCCGATTTTCAACATGCCACCGAGGAAGCTGAAATCCTTGCGGGTTGTCAGCGCCACCGCCGAGATGCCGATCACCATCGCCAGCGTGATCAGGCCCGCTTGCAGGATCAGCCCGGCATCGCCAGTGATCACGACGGCAAGCACAATCATTGGCAGGAAAATGACTGCTTCCGCGACGGTGTAGAGCAAGAGGCCGGCGTATTGCATGCCCTTCGTGGAACCGTTAGTCGCCCAGCGTTCAGCCACCCATGACACCAGCATGAATGCTCCCATCACAATCAGCCACGAGTAACGGCTCGACCCTAACAGCGCCAAGGCCGACGTGCCCCAGCCCATGCTGATGAAGAGTCCCTCAAGGGCGATAAACAGCCCGATGGCTCCCGCGAGGTGCCAATACGTCTTGCGGATGAATTCGGCGCGCTCCGATTCCGGGGAATCTGAAATCATGCCAACGGCATAAGGATTGGGGTAGTTGTCCATGGTGGTTTGAAAATCTCATGGAAATTTGACAGGCGTTATCAATTCCACAATCCCTAAATTCAGAAGCTTTTCCCAAGAAACCACCGATGCTCACGAAATGGGTCGATTCTGCGAAAGGTCCGGGTTTCACTGCCGCCGTGACCGGTTCCTCTCTCAAAGCCTGCTTGCTCGCCGCGCGGCCCAAGACCCTGCCCGCCGCGATTGTGCCGGTGTGGACGGGCTGCGTGCTGGCATGGAAATTGACGGGAAATTTCAACTTTCTGTTAGCGCTCTGCACCCTAGGGGGATCGATCGCCATCCAGATCGCGACGAATTTTTTCAACGACGCCATCGACGCGGAAAAAGGTGCCGACACGGTGAACCGGCTCGGCCCCACGCGCGTGACGGCTTCCGGCATGATGTCGTCGCAGGCGGTGATGGGACTGGCAGTGGTTTTTCTAACAATCGCAGTTGGCTGCGGCGTAGTGCTCTATCAGGCGCGGGGCTGGCCGATCATTGCCATCGGTATTCCATCGTTGTTTCTCGCGTATGGCTACACCGGTGGGCCGTTTCCACTAGCGTATCGCGGGATGGGCGAGTTGTTTGTGATCCTGTTTTTCGGCCTCGTCGCGGTGACGGGCACGGTTTTCATCCAGACCGGAAATTGGCCGCGTGAGGCGTTTTTGTTAGGGCTACAAATCGGGTTGTTGTCGTCGATTTTGATTTCGATCAACAACCTGCGGGACCGTGAGGAGGACGCGACCACGGGCAAGCGGACGCTGGCCGTTCGCTGGGGTCCGAAGGTGGCGGTGGCGGTGATTTGGCTGGAGGTAAAAATCGCGGTGTTCGCCGGGCTGGGCTGGATTTTCCTGGGCCAGGCACCGCTGGCGATTGCGGGTGCGCCGGTGTTTCTGCTAGGCTTGCGGATCATCTGGGGCGTGCTGACTTTTCCGCCGGGACCGGCGTTCAACCGTTTGCTCGCGCTGGGTGGCGTGCAGTTGATTATGTTTGCCGCCGCCTTTCATTTCGCCGCCGCTCTGGCTCATTGACCGATGCATTTGATCGAACAAAAACCACTGATCTCGCGCTACCGACTCCGGGCGCGCGGTTTTCTCAATGCCATTTCTAACCGCCGCGATTTCGAGGGCGCATTGATCCAAATCGACGGTGGCTACGGCTGCATTCATCCGTGGCCGGAACTCGGCGATCCGCCGTTGGAAAAATGCCTCGCAGATCTAGCAGGTCCGCGCAGCCGGGCCATCGTCCGGCGTGCGATCCGGTGCGCGGAATACGACCGGGTGGCGCGGGGATTTGAAAACTCGCTGTTCGAGGAAATGGAAGTCCCCGCCAGCCATGCGACGCTCGCCAGGGCCGACGCTACGGAAATCGCTCTCGCGGTGGAAGCTGGATTCACCACGGTCAAACTCAAGGCCGGGCGCGATCTAACGGCTGAGGCGAAATTTCTCGAAACGCTGGCCGAAGAATTTCCCGCGCTGAAGTGGCGGCTGGATTTCAATGAAGCGCCGACGCCTGAGCAAGCCGCGGATTTCCTGCTCGGCCTAACGGAAAAGACCCGCGCTGCCATCGACTTCGCGGAAGACCCATGCCCGTATTCCGAGACGGCGTGGACCGCCTTGCGCCGCCAGACCCGCGTAAACCTAGCAGTTGATCGCGAGGCCGCGCCGCAGTCGTCGGCGGCGCAGGTGATGGTCATCAAGCCAGCCCTCGACGAGCCATTTTTGCTCGGTGAGTCGGCGCTCGGCCATGGCCAGCGAGTTGTTCTAACAAGCTACATGGACCACCCGCTGGGCCAGGCCTTCGCGGCATGGGAAGCGGCGCGGCTGGAGCTGCAATTTCCCGGACTCGTCGGTCTTTGCGGATTGCAAACGCACCACCTATTCGAGCCGGACGCCTTCACCGAAGCCCTCGGTCCGTGGTCGCCGGATTTCAAAATCCCTGAAGGCACCGGACTCGGCTTCGACGATCTGCTAGACGCACTGCCATGGACGCGACTTTACTAACAAGCCCCGCTTTCTGGTGCGATCCGGCACCGTTCGGGGTGGGAAAAATCCCCGCTCTCCCCGAGCTGGCGGGGCATGTGTTGTTCGAGACATCCGGCAGCACCGGCGGGCCGAAACAGGTGGCGCTCTCGAAGCCGGCCCTGCTCGCATCGGCAGCCGCAGTGAATCGGCATCTGGAGGTCAGTGGAAAATCCTGCTGGGGTCTCGCTCTGCCACTCCACCATGTCGGCGGCTTCGGCGTGGCGGCGCGGGCGTATGAAGCAGGCTGTGAGTTGAAAATCTTTGGTCAGCGTTGGGAGGCTGCCGGGTTTTGCGAGTGGCTGGGAAATTCCGGCGTCACCCACACCTCGTTGGTGCCGACTCAGGTGTATGATCTGGTCATGGCGGGCCTTGCCGCGCCTCCGTCCCTCACCGCCATCGTCGTCGGTGGTGGGCGGCTCGATCCGGCCACCGGTCAGGCCGCGCGCGACCTCGGCTGGCCGGTGCTCGCCAGCTATGGCATGACCGAAGCCGCTTCGCAAATCGCCACCCAAGGACTCGAACTACTGGAAACGCCGTACTGCCCCGCGCCGATCCAACTGCTGCCGATCTGGGAAGCGAAAATTTCCTCAGAAAACCTGCTTACCATTTGCGGGCCAGCCCTGTTTTCCGGCTATGTGAGCGAGGGTAAATTCATCCCCCGCGCCGCCGAATGGCATGTGACATCTGACATGGCAATGATTGAAAACCAATCTATTACACCGCTAGGCCGGGCAGACACATTGGTGAAAATCCTTGGCGAGCTCGTCGATCCAGAAGCCATCGAGCGCGAGTTGCTGGCGCTGTCTGCAGGGCAGCTCCAGCCCGGCACCTTTGCCGTCATCGCGCTCCCGGACGCACGGGCGGGATGGCTGTTAGTTCCAGTTTTCGAGGAGACTGTTAGCCAAGGCGTTATCAAATCTACCCTCGCGCTATATGCCATTCAGGCCCCAGGCTTCCGCCGCTTGGGAGCCGCCATGAGGGTCGGGAAAATCCCGCGCAGTGAGCTCGGCAAACTCCGGCGGACCGAGCTGGCGGAGTTGCGGCGATTCCAGGGCCGATAAATTCGCAATTTTCAGGGTTGTCATGCCCAAATATCTGGGGATAGTAAGGGTATCTTGATTATTGAAATGAAAGATTCGATGCCACGATATGGCACTGCGTTGGCTGGCGACGGGCTGGTCATGCGCGAACCATCACCCGTCCAAATACCCCTTACACCCACCCATAACGATGATTCATCGCACCGAGGAAGGTCAGTCCGCCTTGTTTGAAGAAATGCCAGAACACGGAGGCGGTGGCCGAAAGAAGCGAGCGGGCGGCGACTCACCAAAGCCCAGCGATTTCGGCCTCACGGCTCCATCGCAGTTGGCGAAAAACTACGTGCTGGACACCAACGTCCTGCTGCACGACCCGGCATCCCTTGAGCGGTTTCAGGAAAATCACCTGTGCATCCTCGTCGATGTCCTCTCGGAACTCGACAAATTCAAGTCCGAGCAAACCGAGCGCGGCGCGAATGCCCGCCGCGTCCACCGCCGCCTGACCGAGATGTTTTCCAGCGCGGACAAAGTCACCCGCGGCGTTGCCACCGATGGCGGCGGCACGATGCGCTTGGTCATCTACGATCCCGCGAGCTGCCCAAAAAACTCCGAGCAACTCAATCGTTTCCACCGCATTTTCCCCGACCGCGAGCGCATGGACCACCGGATTCTCGCCGCCTGCCTACTGCTCATGCAGTACAATAGCGCCCCTGTCGTCCTCGTTACCAAGGACATCAACATGCAGCTCAAGGCCCGCTCCGTGGGCATCGAGTGCCAGGACTATCTCAATGATAAGGTGGATGCCCGCGAGGTTTCCAACTACGAGGTCCGCAAGATCGAGGTGGATCCGAGCGAACTCCACCGCTTCGCCAGCGCTGGTGAACTCGAAGTTTCAGAGGACCGCACTGCAGGCGTGGCGATCAATGAATACGTGTTGTTAGGTGCGGGAGAAAAACAAACCATCCCCGCCCGCCTCGCGCCGGATGGCCGCTTCGTCCGCCTGAATATCCCTGAGGTTTTGAAAATTCCGGACGGCCAGTCGCTCAAGCCGCTCAACCTCGGCCAGCGCTGCCTGATCGATGCGCTGCTGAACCCGGAAATTTCGCTCGTCACCTGTTACGGCCACGCTGGCACTGGCAAGACGCTGGTCGCCGTCGCCGCGGGTCTGCATGAAATGTTCAACCGCAAATACAACGGCATCACCGTCAGCCGCCCGGTCGTCGCGATGGGTGATCAACTCGGATTCCTGCCCGGTTCTCTGGATGAGAAAATGCGCCCTTGGCTCCAACCGATTCACGACGCGCTCGATCTGCTGATGCGGCCTAACACTCCGTTAGGCCCGCGCCGCAAGCAACAGCAGAAGGCTGGCGGTGCCCCTGCGGTCGTGAAAAAGCCCTATGAACTGCTGATGGAACAAGGCATTTTGGAAATCGAAGCGCTCTGCTACATCCGTGGCCGCTCGATCCCGAACCGATTCTTTATCCTTGATGAGGCCCAACAACTCACGCCGCAGGAGGCGAAAACCATCGTCACCCGGATGTCGCGGGACTCGAAGCTGGTGCTCGTCGGCGATCCCGCGCAGATCGACAACCCCTATGTGGACAGCCGCAGCAACGGCCTCGTTTACACCCGGAACCGCTTGAAAGGTCAGCCCTTCGTCGCCCACGTCGCGCTCAACCGCGGCGAGCGCTCCGAACTGGCCGAGGCTGGCGCGCAGTTGATGTGAGTTTTCATCGCCGGGCGACGGGATGGACTTCCCAAGCCGCCGCCGCGCCGGCCAAGAAACCCAACAGCCCTCCCATTTCCCCGTGGTGATTCAGGGCGCGGAATCTGATGGTTTCGGGAGAGCCTCGGGATTGAGCCGCTTCAGATTCCGGTGTTCTGAGGGTCTCCAGCCGAACCATTTGTTAAAAGTATTCGAGAAGGCGGAGGCGCTTTCAAAGCCGACCAAGTGGGCCACTACCTCGACCTTTTCATCCGTGGCGGCGAGGAGATCTGCGGCGTGCTTGAGGCGCAGGTAGGTCAAGTGGCGCATGGGACTGCGGCCGATTTCCTGCGAACATGTCCGGCGCAGGTGCTCGGGGCTCATGTTGACGATGCGGGCGAGCTCGGCCAGCGACCACTCGCGCGGGAGATCGGCCTCCACGCGTTTCCAGACCTTCCACAGCCGCTGGTCCGGGGAGTGGGGTTGGGCGAAACGGATGACATAGTGGTGGATCAGCTCGGTCCAGTGGTGGAGGGCGGAAGGGGTGTTGTCGCCAGTGGCCTCCGCGTGCAGGCCGAGGATGCCTGCCTTGAGTAACATGCCATTGAACTTGCCCGTGACCGGGGAATGCGTCGAAATGACGGGGGCCTTCTCGCGGGACTCGTGATAACGGACCCAGGCGAACTCCCATGGCTCGCCGCGGATGCATTTGAGGGCGTTGTTGATGAAGGGCGGCAGCAGGCAGGCCTCACCGGCTTTGACGCGGTTCCATCTGCCATCCGCCAGGACGACGCCGCAGCCCGCAGTGCAGGCAAGCATGAAGGTGCCACTCTGCTCGACCCGCGCCACCTCGAAGGGGAAACGGGCATCCATGATCCCGGCGTGGGCGATGTGATGCTGGCGGAGGAGGGGACAGGCGGGGCCGGACTGTAGCCATTCCTCGCCGCCTGCAGCATCGGCACGGATGACGATGTAGCTCGTGGCAGGGCCGAACACGCGCAGATCGTCCGGTGCCGTGGGTTTACGTGGCATGGTGAGAGAATACTAGGGGGAAACAGGGCGGCAGGTAGAGGAAAATTTCCCGGAATGTGGATTTGAAGTATGTCTTCGTGGATGCGGCGGCGCATTTTGGTGTTTCGGTTCGCGACTGCCGTAGCATAAAACGCGCCATGCCTAATCAATGGACCGGAAAGGGAAATCCCTACACCCGTGCAGAAGTGCTAGATCGCCTCCACCAGACACTGGCCGAGGGCAAGCCGATCATCGCCGCTGGGGCGGGGACGGGCATCAGCGCGAAATTCCTCGAGAAGGGCGGCGCGGACCTCATCATCATCTACAACTCGGGCCGCTTTCGCATGGCGGGCCATGGCTCCACCGCTGGTTTGATGGCTTACGGCGATGCCAATGCAGTGGCGATGGAAATAGGCGAGCACGAGGTCTTACCCATCGTCGAGGAGATCCCAGTCATCTGTGGGGTCCACGCCACGGACCCGCGGCGGCGCATGTGGCACTGGCTGCTCCAAGTGAAGGACATGGGTTTCTCCGGAGTTAATAATTTCCCCACCCACTCCATCGTGGACGGGAAGTTCCGGCAGATCCTCGAAGAGACCGGGATGGGCGTGCAGAAGGAAGTGGATATGGTCGCCCTGGCACGGAAGATGGATCTATTTACCATAGTTTATGTGGATTCACCCAAGGAGTCCAAGGCGATGGCGGAGGCGGGGGCAGATGTCATCATCGCCCACGTCGGCACCACGATGGGTGGCTCCATCGGCGTCATCGAGGCCACCATGTCGCTACCGGAAGCGGCGAAGCGGACGCAGGGCATCATCGACGCCGGGCGATCGGTGCGGGATGACATCTTGTATCTCAGCCACGGCGGACCGATCAACACGCCCGAAGATGCCGCCTACATCAATGAGCACACAGATACGGTGGGCTTCGTCGGCGCTTCCTCGCTGGAGCGCATGGCGGTCGAGCAGTCGCTCACGGCCCTGACCCGGGAATTCAAGTCGATCCCATTGAAACGCCGCTGATAGGTGAACCTGTAGAATGAAGTCATGGCAACGATCGCAGTCCTAGGAACATTCGACACGAAGGGTGAGGAGCACGGCTACGTGGCCGAGCGCATCCGCGAACGCGGGCACCGCGTCATGCTCATCGATGTGGGCAGCGGCAGTGAGCCCACGCTCAAGCCGGATCTCAGCCGTTGGGAGGTGGCGGCAGCAGGCGGGGTGGATCTCACGGAGGTCCTCGCCCGGCAGGACCGGGGTGAATGCGTAGCCGCCATGTCCGCCGCCGCGCGAGTCTGTCTCGCCGCGCTGGTGGCTGCGGGGCAGATCGACGGCGTGATTTCTCTAGGCGGAGGCGGCGGCACAGCCATCGCCACAGGGGCGATGCGGGCCCTGCCGGTGGGTTTCCCGAAGCTCATGGTCTCCACGCTCGCGAGCGGAAACACCGCGCACTACGTGGGGACCAAGGACATTGTGATGATGCCGAGCATTGTGGATGTGGCGGGCTTGAACTCCGTCTCGGAGCTGATTTTCGCCCGCGCGGCGGGGGCGATTTGCGGGATGGTGGAGACGGAAATCCGGAAAGTGGGAGCCAAGCCACTGATCGTCGCGAGCATGTTCGGGAACACGACGGCCTGCATCGGCGTGGCGAAGGGGATCTTGGAGGAGGCAGGCTACGAAGTTCTCGTCTTCCATGCCACCGGCACGGGCGGGCGGACGATGGAAGACCTCATCGCGAGCGGCATGGTGGCCGGGGTGCTCGATCTCACCACCACCGAGTGGGCGGACGAGCTGGTGGGCGGGACGCTCAGCGCGGGTCCGGCGCGGCTGGAGGCGGCGGGGCATGCGGGCATCCCCGCTGTGGTGGCCCCGGGCTGCTTGGACATGGTGAACTTCGGGGGGCGGGAAACCGTGCCGCCAGAGTTCGCAGGGAGAAATTTCTACATCCACAATCCGCAGGTCACGCTGATGAGAACCACGCCCGCAGAGTGCCGGGAGCTCGGGCGTATCCTGGCGGAGAAGGTGAATGCCTACACGGCTCCCGTGGCAATCATGATTCCTGAGAAAGGCGTTAGCATCATCAGCGCTGCGGGTCAGCCATTTCACGATGCCGAGGCGGATGCAGCGTTGTTTAGCGCGATCCGCGAGCACTCGCGCCAGCCGGTGGAATCGCTGGCCATGGAGATCAACGATCCGGCCTTCGCGCGGGCCTGTGCGGAGAGGTTGCTGGCGTTTCTTCACTCAAGTATCTAAACTCAAACCAAAACAGACAACATCATGGTCAGACATTTCGGCATGTTCGAATTCAAGGAGGGCGTCACAGAGGCGCAAATCGTGGCCTGCTTCTCAGCGATGGGCGGCATGGTCGGGAAAATCCCGGGGCTGCTCGGCATCGAGCACGGACCTTATGAGAGCACCGAGGGGCTGAACGAGGGATTCACCCACGGCTTCATCATGACCTTCGACAACGCGGCGAGCCGCGATGCCTACCTGCCCCATCCCGAGCATGAACGGGTGAAGTTAATCGTGGTGCCATGCTTGGAGCGGGTGGTGGTATTTGATTTCGAGATTTAAAACACAATTTACCGCATGAAACCTAACTCACCCGACCGCAGGCTGCGCACTTCGTTCTCATGTCTCACCGCCGTCCTGTTGCTGGCGGGCTTGGCTGGCACCGGGCAGGCGCAGGTGGCGATGTTCGATGGGAAATCCCTTGCCGGTTGGGAGGTCAGGCCGGGCGATGAGCCATGGTGGACCGCTGCGGACGGCGTCATCCGGGGCGGCTCGATGGAAAAGACCGTGCCTTACAACACTTTCCTGGCCACAGAGAAGATTTATGGGAACTACGAACTGAACCTCAAGATCCGGCTGGTGAATGGGAGCGGATTTGTGAACTCCGGCATCCAAATGCGGAGCGTCCGGGTGCCGGGTAACAGCGAGATGTCCGGCTATCAGGTGGATGCGGGGATCGGCTGGTGGGGGAAGCTTTACGACGAGTCCCGCCGGAACAAGGTGGTCGGCGAACCCGTCGATCCGGCGGCGATTGCCAAGGCGGCGAAGGACTGGGATTGGAACGAATACCGCATCCTGTGCGAGGGGCCGCGCATCCGGACGTGGATCAATGGGGTGGCGGCACTGGATTACACCGAGAGTGATCCGGCCATCCCGCTTGAGGGAAAGATCGGCATTCAGGCCCACGCGGGTGGAAAATTTTTAGTGGAGGTGAAGGACATCACGATCAAGGAGCTGCTTGCGTCGCCCGCTGCCCCCGCGGCGCCAAAGGTGAGCCCGCTTTCCCCGGTGGATGAGAAGGCCGCATTCACCGTGCCCGAGGGATTTGAGATCGAGCTGGTGACCAGCGAAGAGCAAGGCGTGGGCAAACCGATCACCGTGGCGTGGGATCCCAAGGGGCGGCTGTGGACGATGACTGCATTTGAATATCCCATCGACGCCAACGAGAACGCGCCTCAGGCGGAAGCGCTGTTCGCCAAGGGTGGCCGGGATAAGGTGTTGGTGTTTGACAATCCCTACGGGCCCGGGCCTTACACGCCACGGGTTTTCGCGGACGGGCTGGTCATGCCGCTCGGGATGTTGCCGCTGGCGCAGGGCGTGATGGTCCAATACGGGCATGAAATCCGGCTTTACGAGGACAAGGACGGCGATGGGCGCTCCGAATCGTTTCACCCCCTTCTCAAAGGCTTCGGGATCCAGGATTCCCATCTCTTCCCTCACCAGTTCGAGCGGGCGCCGGGGGGCTGGGTGTATGCGGCGCAGGGGCTTTTCAACACCTCCAGTGTCGTCCGTCCTGACGGGTCGCCATTTCCCAGCGGGGAGAAAGCGATTCCCTTTCAAGCCTGCAAGCTGGCGCGGATGAAGGCGGATGGTAGCGACTTCGAACTCCTCACGGGCGGGCCTAATAACATCTGGGGTCTCGTGACTGCGAGGGACGGCGAGGTGTTTCTGCAAGAAGCGAACGACATGGGCATCCCGGTCGCGGAGTTCATCGCTGGGACACACTACTCGACGGGCATGGTCAGCAACCGACTCCAGCCTTACGCCCCGGAGCTCCCGGCGTCGCTGCCCGACGGGAAGGATCGCATGGGCGGCACGGGGCTGGGCGGCTTAGCAATCGCCGAGGACGCGGGCAGCTTGTTTGCGGCCCCCTACGGCGACCGGAAAGCGATCTACGTGGCAAACCCGATCACCAACCGAGTGCAGGTCATCAGCGTCGGGCGCGACGCGGCGGGCCACCCGGAATACCGCAAGGAAAAGGATTTCCTGACGACTGGTGACGATTGGTTCCGCCCGGTGGCGATCCACTTCGGGCCAGACGGTGCGCTGTATGTCGTGGATTGGTATAATAAGGTGATTTCGCACAACGAGGTTCCCCGCACCGACCCGAGCCGCGACAAGACGCGGGGGCGCATCTGGCGGATCAAGCCGAAGGGGCAGGCCTTGGTAAAACCGGTGGATCTCGCGGCGATGACCCCGGGGCAGGTCGTCGATCAGCTCGGCGGCCCGAATGCGAGAGTGGCCCGGATGGCGTGGCAGGAGCTGGAAGACCGCAAGGAGATGGCGGTCGCGCCGAAGCTGAGGGCGCTGGCGCTTTCCCCCGTTACACCTCTAGCGAAGAAGCTGGGGGCGATCTGGAGCTTGGAGGGAATAGGCGCGCTCGATGCCCCAAGGCTGCTCTTTTTGGCTAAGGACAAGGACCCCCACGTCCGCTACGAAGCGGTGCGGGCGGCAGGAGACTGCGTGCTGGAACCGCAGACTTACATCGGGCTGTCAGGACCGGAGGAGAAGGATTTCCGGGTGCGTTGTGCCTGGGTAAACTGCCTGAGGCGGCAGGCGAAGGTCACCGCGGAGATGATTTCTGCGATGGTGCAAACGGTCGCCCCGCCAGCCAAGGGCGCTGCGCGTGCGGATTATGAGGTAAATTTCCACCGCTACCTCGCCCGGTGGGCCATGGAGACCCATTGGGAAGCGACGCAAATGGCCCTCGCGACCACGCATGGCTGGTCGGCCAATGCCCGGACGCTCGCCTCGCTCTCCTTGCCGCCGGCAGCGGGGGCGATGGAATTGCTCCGGATGTCGCCCTCCTTGGCGCGGCCGCTAACCGCCGAAGAGTTGCAGCTCTTGGGCGGGCAGCTCAATCAGCCTGCGGTGGCCAAGGCCTTTGGCGAGTTGTTGGCGGACGCCAAACTGAGAAGCTCCTTGCTGGAATCAATGCTCCAACTGGATCCCGCCGCCGCAGCGAATCCCGCCCTGCGTGAGGCCGTCGAGAAAGCGGTGCGGGGGATGGTGGCCCAAGATCCGGCAGCCCTGAATCTCGCGGTCAATCTGGCCCGCCGTTTCAGGCTGCCGGCGCTCGCCCCAGTCATCAACGCGGGCATGGTCAATGGTAAGGTTAGTGTTTTGGACGGGCTGCGCGCCCTGAATGAGATCGGTGCTGCGGATGCCGCAATTTCCCTGAAATACCTGGACTCGGAAAATCCCGAACTCGCTGGCGTCGCGATGGCGGGTTACTCGCTGGCCGGTGGCAAGGCGGCCGTCAGCGAGATCGCCCGACGCTGGAATAAGCTCGGTGCCCCGATGCGCCAGTTCGCTGTCGATGGGATGCTTTCAAATCGGGAGAGCGCTGAGGCTTTTGCGGAAGCGGCGGCGGGCGGTGACTTCGCGGGCTTTGCCATAGCGGGAGTCGAGAAGCTGCGTGCCATCCTCGGCGACGATCATCCAGCGCTGAAGAAGCTCATGGGTTCCTTGAAAGGCTTGCTGATGCCCGCCATTCGCTTGCACGGCGGCGGCGCGGAGCGGGTGCTCACCAACATCACCCTGGCCGGGCCCTTCACCGTCGAGTCATGGATCCTGCTAGACCCCGGCGTCAGCAACGAGGACAACCTCCTAGGTACCAAGCACGCCCAAGGCGGGGCGGACTTCAATTTCTTCTCCGGCAAGCTGTGCCTCTACTCCGAGGGGGTGAACCATCTGGTATCGACTCGCTCCTTCGAAGCCGGCGTCTGGACCCATGTGGCGGTCACCCGCGATGCGGAGGGAAATTTCGCGATCTATATGGATGGCGAGTTGGACACGGCGGGCGGGCCGCCATTCAAAGGGACCTTCGCAGGGCTGAACATCGGTGAATCGACCCCGGAACCGGGGTGCGGTGCCGCCTACCTAGAGTTCCGCCAGTGGGACACCGCCCGCAGCGCGGAGCAGATCCGGCAAAGTTTCCGCACGACGCTCGCCGATGGCAGCCATCCGGCGGGGCTGGTCGCGCGATGGTCGGGCGATACGGCGAAGCTGCCGCTGGAAGGCGGGGCTAGCGTCGAGTGGCTCGCGGATTTCCCCGAGCTCCAAAGCCCGGAACAGGCCGAGGCAAGGAAGCAAAAGTTCGCGAAATTTGCGGAGATCGCCAAACAGCCCGGCGATCCCGCCGCGGGCCGCAAGCTGGTCCAAGCCACCTGCATGATCTGTCACCAGATCCTCGGGGAGGGCATGAAGATCGGCCCTGACCTCAGCGGCGCGGGGGCGATGGGCCTCGATGCCTTGCTCGGAAACATCCTTTACCCCAACGATAAGCTAGAGAGCGGCTATTATCGCCACGATGTGACCCTCAAGGATGGCTCGCTGATCAGCGGCTTCTTGGTTTCCGAAAACGCCGCACAAATCTCGATCCGGGCCATCGGGGCCGACGAACGAGTCATTCCTCGCGCCCAGATCGCCGCCCACAGCGTTTCCAAAAGAACCCTCATGCCCGAAGGCCTATTAGATGGAATGGGCGAAAAGCAGGTGGCCGATATCCTGAGCTACCTCAAGACGCTCAAGTGAGGGGAAACCGCCATATGAGTTGCTTCCGCCCCCGCCGTAAAGCGTGTGGAGATAGGGTATGCGTTGGTGGCTGTCACGTATGGCCATCCGGCCCAAACCTAATACTCTCGAAATCTCAGGGTTAGTTTTACGCAAAAACTTACCGAAGCAGCAAAGAGACAAACTCCCATGAAACCCAAGAATTATTTCCTATCCCCCGGCTTGATTATCCCCCGCACACTTACCGGCAGCATTGCAGCCGCTTTGCTGGCAATCCTGGAAGCTCCCTCCGCGCAAGCTGCGACTTACACTTGGGACGGGACGACCAACCTGTGGAACAGCGCCCATTGGAACGCTGGCGTCACGCCGACAAATGCCCCGGCAGACATCAACAACATCAACGGCGGCACGGTGACTTTTGGCGGGAATGATACGTTCGGCAACAGTGCCACGGCCACCTCCCCTACTATCACCATCGGCTCCGGCAGCACGCTGGCCAGCGGCGGCCTTTTCAATACGATCTGGAATATGAATCTGAACGGGGGCACCCTGCTGGCAAACGGGGGGGCTGCAAACATCGTGCCCGCTTTCCAATTGGCGGGCACCGTGACTGTGGGTGGCAGCCAAGCTTCCACGATCAGCGCGGGCATCCAAGCGAACAGCATGATCAATATCGGAGGAAACGGCAATACCACTTTGACCTTCAATGTGGCGGATGTCACCGGTAATGCCAACTCTGACTTGAATATCAGTGCCGTGCTGCAAAACAATGTCGTGAATTACCCTACGGTCACGGCTGGCAGCCTGACCAAGACCGGCCTAGGCACCCTGACCCTCTCTGCGGCGAACACCTACACCGGCGCGACGACGGTAAGCACCGGCACTTTGGTGGTCGCGAGCGGAGGCTCCATCACGACGGCGGCGTCCACTGTGAGCGCGAATGGCGGCACTTTGACCGTCAACTCTGCCGGGAGCGTCACTTCACTGATCGTGAACACGAAAGCGGCCGGAACCTTGAACGTGAACGGCACCGTCACCGTGTCCAATGGCGGCAGCTTCGGCATTGGCGCAGGCACCACCAACACTACCGGCACCGTGGTAGTCAATGCGGGAGGAATCCTGAACATCGGCAACGGCGGCGGATACGCCGGTATCGGCGGCAAGGATGCGACCGGCGGGGGCTTCGGCAATGGAACGCTCACCATCACCGGCGGCACGGTGAACGTCGCCGCCGCCGGGACCGGCTCCAGCGGGACAGGGGGCCTCGACGCGACCAACTTCTGGATGAACCCCTACGGCGCGGGTAGCGGCACGAGCACCATCAATCTCAATGGGGGATCCTTGAATCTCTCTCGCCAGATTGCAAACGGCGGTTCCGGCACCATGATCTTCAATTTCAACGGCGGAACGCTGAAGGGCACCACCACAGGCGCCGGATCAATGATTGCTGGTATCCAAACCAATGTTCGCAACGGAGGCGCGATCATCGACACGAACGGGAACAACTTCGCCTTCACTCAAGCATTGCTCCACTCCAACATCGGCGGCGACAATGCGATCGACGGCGGCCTGACCAAGCAAAACACCGGCACCCTCGCGCTCACCAGCTCAACCAGTTCGTTCAACGGTAACATCAACATCACCGGCGGCACGCTACAGGCCAGCGGGGCAGCTAACGTTACGAACCCGACAGTGGGACCGATCGGAAATACGCAGACCGCAGGCAGGACGATTACGATTGGCAGCGGGACTTTCCTGACCTTCGCTGGTAACGACACCTTGGGTAACGCCAATTCCACTCCACAGGTAAAGATCATCGTCAACGGCGGCACGATCAACAATAGTGGCAGCTTCTTCAACCCCATGGGCGTAGTGGACCTCAATGCGGGCACGATCAATTCCGTCGGTGGCGCAAATGCATCCTTCCCGTCCTTTCAATTGGGCGGGCAAATTACCATAGGCGGCAGCGCGGCCTCGACCATCAGCGGCAACGGCACGAACTCGCAAATGACCCTCGGCATCGCCAACGGCAACAACACCTCGACCACCTTCAACGTGGCAGACGCGACCAGCAGCAGCGCCAGCGACCTGAATGTCTCTGCCGTGTTTCAAAATGGCCCCGGTGGCGTGAACGGCCTCATCAAGACCGGCCTCGGCACGATGACCCTCACCGGCGCGAACACCTATACTGGAGCCACCACAGTTTCTGCCGGGACCTTGGCCCTCGTCGGTGGTAGCCAAGCCTCGCCCATCACCTTGGGTTCTGGTGGCTCGATTGGGTTTACCCTCGGATCGCCCACCACCTCCACCAGCACTTTCGACCTCAGTGCTGGCACCATCGTCTTGGACAGCACGCCGACATTACCCAGTTACACTCTCGTGACTTCCTCCGGGAACATCAACAGCATTCCCGCCACGGGTGCTCCTTCGGGCTACAGCTACGTGATTGATGGAACCTCGCTCAAGCTAGTCCAGAGCGGATCTGCCTATGCCTCGTGGGCAAGCGCTAAGGGGCTGACGGGCGCGCCAGGTTCCTCCACGGATCCGGCCAAGGATGCCGACCCAGATGGAGACGGGCACAATAACCTCTACGAATTCGCCTTTGACGGTGATCCGCTCTCCGGAGCCGCTGACGGTAAAATCGTCGGCAAAATCGCCACGGTTGGCGCGGACCAAGTACTAACTCTCACTCTTCCCGTCCGCACCGGAGCCGTCTTCTCTGGAACCACCGAGCAGGTGTCCGCCCTCATCGACGCGCTCATCTATCATGTCCAAGGCGCTCCCGACCTCGCCACCTATACCAACGTGATCAGCGAGGTAACCGGCGGCGCTGCAACGACCATCCAGACCGGGCTACCCGCTCTCTCCTCCGGTTGGACCTACCGCACCTTCCGCACCGCCGGCACCGTGCCGACCGTTCCCAAAGACTTCCTCCGCGCCAAGATCGAATGACGCGCAACGCCTGCCAAGTCAGGTATCACAATTTTCCGGAGTTAATGGGTTTATCTCCGGAATCAACGGGACCACCAGTGCGCACTGGTGGTCCCAACCCTTTCCTCCTGCGACAAATAGCGGAACTCATGTTTGAACCAATCACCTCACGACTGAACCGCCGCAGAGGATTCGCCCTCATCATCACGATTTCCCTGCTCTTGCTGTTGGTTGTGGTTGCTCTAGGTTTAATCGGCTTGTCATCGATTGCCCTCCGGTCATCCCTAGCCGAGCGTTATCAAAGCGAAGCCAAAGCCAACTCCCGGTTGGCGTTGATGCTTGCCCTCGGCGAACTGCAAAAGGAGCTCGGTCCTGACCAGCGGGTCACTGCACGGGCTTGCATTTTGGACGATGACAGCTCCACGGACACGCCGGATGGAATCGGCAACCCTCATTGGTTGGGTGTATGGGACTCATGGGACGATTGGCTCAACAATCCGGCCATCCAATTGACCTACGATAAAGGCCGGACCAAGAAATTCCGCAGGTGGCTGGTGTCTGGCCCTGATCCCACCCTGACAAGCAATCTCTCGCTGGCCCGCAGTGCCGCCCCGGCGAATGCAGTGGTAATGGTGAGCGCTTCCAGCCCAGCGAGCGTGCCGGTGAGGGCACCCTCGGTCGAGACACCCAGAAACGGCGGCTTCGCTTGGTGGGTGGCGGGAGAAAATCAAAAGGCGCGCGTCGATGACCCGGCAGCCACTCCAGACAGCGACCCCACCCGCCTCCACTCCCGCTCGCAATGGGCGCGTGCCGGTGCAGACTGGTTAGATGGCCTTGATCGAATCCCCATCGATCCCGCGATCCTTAACCGCGTGGTCAGCCTCCCGACGCTTGGGCTTGGTGCCACGGGTGGCGACATTCAGCCCACCCTCCGCGCCCGCTTCCACGATCTAACCACAGACTCCATCGGCCTGCTCACCAACACGCGGCGGGGCGGGCTGAAGAAGGATCTCAACCTGCTGCTGGAACTGCCGTCCTTGCCGGATAAGTTCGGCACCTTTTCCTCCTCACAACCGGGAGGGACCATCGTGCCGATCCGCGACCGCACGGGCTACCTCCCAGATCCGTTCTACCCCGCCCAGAAGCCCAACTTCACCTCTTGGTATAAGCTCCACCAATATTACCAGCTCTACCGCAGCGGCGGCCAGGAAACGGCGGCGGACTGCCAGCCCGTGCCGTTCAATGGCGCGGGCTTATGGGGTTCCGCATCGTCCCCTAACATCAACTTTAACTGGCACACCGCGAATCTCGATTACTACGGCATCGGTCGCACACCCATCGTCACTCGCCTGATGCTTGTTTTCTCCACCCGGCGCGTCGCCTCGTCCGTCACGCCCGGCACCTACGATTACAAGCTTGGCGTGAACCCGGTGGTTGTTCTTTGGAATCCTTACAATGTCACCCTCCACTCGCCACGCCTTTGGATTCAAATCACCCCCGGAGCATTGCAATATAAAGCCTATGTCGATAATGCCGTGAAGGTGGATTGGACCCAGTTGAAGCGCTCCACAGGCCCCTTCCAGTTAAACATCTACCCGATGGAAGGGAAAGGGCCGACGTATGAGACCGTGCCGATCATTCTCAAGCCGGGCGAGACCCGCATCTATTCTGCTGTCAACGGGTTTCTCCAGGCGCAAGACAACCGCTTTGCCGAGCTCTACCCCGGATACCAAGCTCCAGATGCCGGAGGCGGCTTCGAGGTGGATTTACAGGGGCTCACCGGCCTGCCCGCAACATCCCGCGTCGAACTGACCATGCGTCTCAACGACATACGCACCGATCATGGCGGCCAGTATCAGATGTATTGGACCGTCCGCAATGCCCAAACCGGAGAACAACAACGTTATAATGAAATGGCCGCCAATCCGGTCGAGGACGACAAACCAATCTACCTCGCGGAGGACAGCCCGGGCAAACGCGTCCTGTTTTCGAATTCGTCAACGCGCGTGCCATTCGCGAATTTCCAGTTCGTGATGAAATCCGGTCAGGATCTGCGCAACCCCGGAGCGGGATACGACCAACAGGATTTCCGCTGCCGGAATTTCATCCAAGCCAACCCGGTCAACCAGCGGGCAATGTATGGCGAGGCGACCGCCCGGATGCGCGGCATGGCGCAATACCATGTCCAGATCAAAGCCGGCAGCGGTAATTCGCTGAATCCCGACTTCGATCCCGCAACCAACCGCGCTTATACCGGCAGCGCGATCTCGCTGGGGGATTCCAAATGGCCGGGCCAACCCAGCGTGGTGACCAACGAATTTCCACTGGTCCCGGTGACCTCCCTGGCCTCGCTCATGCACTTCAAGCTGAATCCGGGAGACACGCGCGATTTCAGCACCGCCAAACATCTTTGGGATATCTCCGCCAACCAAGCCCTCGCCATCGGCAACTCCTTCGCCCACCCGCTCATCGCGGGCAACGCGATCTATCAGGATGTGGCGGATGCCTCGTGCCGCGGCTCAGCGCTCCAGATGATGTTGA
Organism: Akkermansiaceae bacterium; assembly: GCA_043758445.1. GTDB lineage: Bacteria > Verrucomicrobiota > Verrucomicrobiia > Verrucomicrobiales > Akkermansiaceae > Luteolibacter. The sequence goes on from JAYVNM010000217.1 coordinate 23,031, forward strand.
TCCGTGATTTCCATGACCACGCATATCTCAACAACGACGCCCTGTGGGACGATTGGTTCTGCTCGGGCATCACCCGCGAGAATGAGGGACTCTTCAAAAGCAGCCGCAGCTTGGGCGACGTCGTGCGCCAGTTCCAGAATTCTGGAGTGCCCTTGAAGAACCCCCACCTCATACCGTGGACCGACTCGCTGGAACCCGGCAAAACTTTGAACACGCTCCTCGTCTCGGGCTCAAACCCCACCGCCAACGCCCACGAGATTGCAGCCAAATACTTGGTGATTCGCGGTGCCTTCAACATCAACTCGACCTCCACCGAAGCATGGCAGGCCTTCCTCGCCGGTCTCCGGGAAAAGGAAATTACCTGGATCGACCCCGCGACGGGTGCCCTGCGTACTACTAACACTCCCGGTGACCGCGTCGTGTTCTCACGGTTTTCGCTGCCCGCGTCTGCCGAGGAAGGCGCGAACGCTGGCGATCCACGCTCTTGGCTTGGAATCCGCTTCCTCACCCGTGACCAGATCCGCCGCCTCGCCGCCGAGTGCGTCCGCCAAGTGAAGCAGCGCGGGCCGTTCCTCAATCTCTCGGATTTCGTCAACCGCCGCCTCGCCACCGATGAAACCGGTGTCTGTGGAGTCCTCCAGGCTGCCATTGACTGGGACGAATTCCTCGGCCGCACCCCGGACCCCGCAAACGGCGAGTCCATCAACGGCCGCTTCAAAGACGGCGATGATTTCATCGATACGGCGAAGGTTTCCAGTTGGAATCTGCCATTTCCGCAAGCTGCCCGGGGCTCGCGCTTCGCCGGGATTCCGGGCTACCTCACCCAGGCCGATGTGCTCAAACGCATCGGCAACATGATCACGCCCCGTGACGATACCTTCCGCATCCGCAGTTATGGCGAAGCCCGGGACGCGCAGGGAAAAATCCAGGCGCGCCGTTGGTGCGAGGCTGTCGTCCAGCGAACACCTGCTTACCTCGACGCAGCCGATTCAATCGAAACCGTGACCGCTGATCTAACATCGAATACCAACAAGAAGTTCGGACGCCTATTTAGCATCGTCTCGTTCCGCTGGCTCTCACCTAACGAAATATGATCTCTCCATATCCAACAACTCAAGGAAAGGCGGAACGTGTTCGCCCACGTGCATGGAAAGCCGATTGTGGACCAAACAGGGCCTTTAGTCGTCATCGCGTCTTCACGGCGAACGCGTTTCGAGGCTACATAACTTTGATGTCCTGCACTCTCCTCATCGGCTTTCTCTTGCCGCTGCACGCTGCGGAAGAGCCAACTACATGGGGCATCCGGGTTGCCGCCATCGATATCATTCCCGGCCACGACACCCTCTGGCTGCGCACCGGCAAGGGCACCAAGCCGGTGGAAGTGCCGCTGAACATCCGCACCTTTTCACAGTCGATCCGCTACAAGGGCCTGCCCAACGCCATTTTCTTCCGCGACGAGGCCGAGGCTAAACTCGCGGAGCCGCCCGCGCCATTCGCTTCCGCCACCCTGAGCGATAAGTCATCGTTGATTGTCTTTTCTCCCCGCCCGGACGGTGCCGGCTATCAAACCATGGTCATAAGCGACAGCGGATTCCCCTTCGGATCTTTCCGCTTCGTCAATTTCTCGGGTGTCATGGCCCTCGCGGAAATCGATGGGAAGAGGATCCGTTTGAAACAGGGAGCAGCGGAAACGGTGACCTACCACGAAGCGAAGCGTTCCCTTCCGGTCCGCATCATAACGGCGACAGACGATGGGGCTAGTGCCCGGCTCGTGCGCCAAAGCTCGTGGTCAATTGACCTGTCGCAAAGGGAATTGATATTTCTAACTCCTGGAGCAGCACCCGGACTGGTCACACTTCGTCACTTTATCGATTCCAAAAACGAATGATTCCAATAACCCTAAAGAGGAAAATGGAAAGCTCGCCAAAACGCGGCAAGTGACGTAACTCTACTTTGTTATTTCGGGGAATTGTGCTTGCATTTGACGCGCAAGTTGCTGGAATCCCAGACATGACCCTGCCGCAGTTCACATAATCATT
>JAYVNM010000218.1:0-24953 GCA_043758445.1 Akkermansiaceae bacterium
ATTTCGGGCATGGGAGTCTTTTCGGACTTCCATGCCCACTTTTTTTAGCATCTAATACATTGTGCCTAAAGGACTCACGATGTCTGGGACAGGCTCTACATAGCCCTGCTCTGCGGATTTTCTATACCATTTTGCTGCTTCCTCGTCGTCTTTCCTGACACGTTCTCCCAAACTGAGTTGCAACCCAAGGAAAAACTGAGCTTTGGCATGTCCACTTTCTGCCGCCTTAGTCAACCACTTGATGGCGACTGCCATATCCTTATCAACCCCTACGCCATCAGCGTAGGAGTTGAAAAGTGTAATTTGGGCACCGGCATCGCCCTTTTCGGCGGCAACGCGATACCAGCGGGTTGCCTCCTTTTGGTCTTCAGTAACACCCTTGCCCCGTGCGTACGCATTGGCTATTTGCTTTGCAGCCGATACATTGCCCTGTTCTGCGGATTTTCTAAACCATTTTGCTGCCTCCTCGTCGTTCTTTCTAACATCTTTACCCACACTGAGAACCGACGCGAGGACCAACTGAGCTTCGGCATGTCCATTTTCTGCCGCCATAGTCAACCACTTGATTGAGGCTGCCATATCCTTTTCAACTTTATCGCCAGCCCCAAACTGTCTCGCTAGTTGGTATTGTGAGCCCACATCTCCGTTCTTTGCGGCCTTCAACCGCCAACTCAGCGAATCCTTGTCGTTCGAACCCCTCAGTGAGAACGCCATATACTTCTGTGCGTGAACGTTGCCGTCCTCGGCAGCTTTACGAATGCCCACCGAATCATAGTCGCTCTTGGCCACCCAATCTTGATCTGCGTCGTTTAGGTCATCACCTAGCCCTCCGAGATTCGCCATAATCTTAACCTCCTCTTTGGGAGTTAAAGCCGACCCCGATGTCTCGTCTGTGGATGAGGGAGGGGCTACAGAAGGTTGACTAGCCGGAACGCTTTCTTGAAGTACGTTAGCTGGTGCCGCAGAGAGAGAGAGCTGCTTGGCTTTCTGATGCGATAGGATGAGTCCCAAGACGGCGAGGGCCAGCAACGGCAGAACTACCGCTAGAGCTTTCTGACTATTGGAGAATTTGCGGATTGCCTTCTTTTCGCGGACTTTTGGCAGTGGATTCATTCTTTCTTCCTCGCCCTCCATCGGCATGCGCGAGGATATGCTGGGCTGTGGGGGAGCGGCTGATGCATTACCAAGCGCAACTTCGTGCCCGCATGATGGACAATTCCCCTCTGGTGCCCGCTCCGGATCGTCCCATTCGAATAGCTGGCTGCAATGGCGACACGGTATTTGACTCATAATGCGAGACCGAGCCTATGAACAAATCGTGTCTTCGACAAGCCTGCTTTCAAGAATTCTAGACCCCTCGATTCGCACCAGTCCGGCAATTCTCCCCAAGTGCTGCGCGATCAGGAAATTAACCGTATCAGTCTAACGTTGGCGGGTGCCCTCCGCGAAGCGCGAGAAACTGCGGGTCTTTCGAAGAACGCGCTCGCTCAGAAAGCCGGAATCTCCGTTCAAACGGTTTCATTCGTTGAATCCGGCACCAACAGCCCATCCATTACCACCTATTTGCGGTTTTGCAGTGCCATGGAGATCGATCCCGCAGCCACTCTGGAGAAAGCGACACGTCGCTAGGTGCTCACCTATGAATGGGAGAAAGCCTTCCCCTCGGGCCTACTGCGTGCGGCCCTACCCCTTCTAGCGGGGACACCCCGCAACGCCCCGGAGAACGAGTCACGCTTGTCGAGAGATTGAATCCGCCAGCCCGACCGCTCCTGCGTCGCTGGCCGACCACGGCTCCTTCAAACTCTCTCCGGCGCATTCCGGAAGACCGGGACCAGCCGAGAATACCGGCTCGTCCCTCGGAGCGGGCAATTTGGCTGCGGGATCGCTTGACCACGGGTCCCGAGACTCATGCAAACCTCCGCCTATCGGCGACCCCCATGGGGCGGAGCTGCCCTCACGAGGCTGCCATGAGTCTCCCCATGGTAAAGCGCTGTCCTCGCCAACCCGCCCGCTGAAGGTTTCACAGCGATTCGGACGATCTATCCATTCCTTGTCTCGCGCATAAATTTCGCTTTCTCTCCGTCTCATCATTTGGCGGAATGTGGCAGGCGACTTTCTCTACTCGGGAAATTCTCGTCCTGGGGTGCAAGTCCAAATGTTCAAGAATATCCATGAACCTTCGCCGTTTTACAGCTCTCCAGTTCCGCCGTCCAATGAATCGCGGGCTGAACCAACCTTTTCTGGTGATTGGGCAACCGAGCGAGGGTGGCAAAAGGTGTTCCATCGTAGTCAAATCACGGGCCGGCTACGCCAATCGGCCAGATGCCATGGTGCGAGAACTTTTCAGCCTCCTCCTTGCCCGTGAACTCGGTCTTACGACTCCAGAACCGGTCCTCGTGGAGTTCCAGGATGGCTTTGACTGGGCGGCAGCGGATCATCCCGTCCATGCGGAACTCATCCGCCAGAGCTTTGGCTGGAACGTCGGCACGGTACATCTCGGGGATGGTTGGAAGCCATGGGTGCAAGGTAGCGCACCCCGCTCGCTCGCCAGCGAGACGCTGGAAACCGCATACGCCTTTGACGCCATGGTTCAGAATTCGGATCGCGAATCGGACAACCCGAACCTGCTCTGGCGTGGCGAAGAACTGGCTTTGTTGGACTTTGACAAGGCATTTGCCTTCCTGCGGCTGGAGGAACACGAAGACCGTCCATGGCGGAAAACCCTCATCCGACAGAACCTCGACCGTCACAGCCTCTATCCCCACCTGCCGGCCCTCGTAGATGGGAAAATCTTGGGGCAGAACCTCTGGGACACCTTCGAGGAATGGTGGCTAGTCAGTCCCACCGGGCTCATTTCAGCCGAAATCGCCGCAGGCCTTTCCGATCCAGATCTGGACTTGCCGCGACTCGAAGGCTATCTTAAGAAGCTCGCCACCGCTGCGGACGATTTCTTTCGTTTCCTGACCGATGCCAGCCGCTAATGAACCTTGAACGCTACAGTTTCTGCTTCCTGCGCTACGTCCATGAACCGCTGTCCGGCGAATTCGCGAACGTAGGCGTGCTGCTGTGGGCACCACAAAGCCGGTTTCTGGGCTTCAAGGCATCCCAGAAATTCAGTCGGCTCAGTCACTTTTTCCATGGATTCCAACATCAGGACCACCGCCAGTTGATCGCAAGGATCGACACGCAGTTCCAAAGGCTGGCAAAGGATCTGGCCGATAAGCAGAATCTTCCATTCCCCAACGAACCGGAAAGCGCCCGGGATCTCGCCCTTAAAGTCATCCCTCACGACGACGCAGCCCTCCAGTGGAGCCTATCGAGCGGCGGACTCACAGACTCCCCTGTGAGCGAACTGGAGGCCCTTTTCCACGAAGCCGTCGCCAGACACTACGATTCCGAGGAGGATGCCCGTCGGGACGATGGTGCGATCTACCGCGAAGTGTTCCGCTCAGCCTTTGAGTCTTCCGTGGTTAAGCCCCACATGACGACGCATGAGGTCACGGCTCCGCTGGCTTCCCACGTGTTCCCGCAGGCATGGAAAAACGGCGTCTGGAACGTGTATCAGCCGCTCTCGTTCGATCTCAAACAGGGCGAATCGATCCGCAACAAGGCCTACCGCTGGGACAGCCTCACACGCTTTCTCTCAGACTCCGCCGAAAAACCAAAGATCCACCTCCTCCTCGGAGTTCCCTCCGGCGATCAGAGAAAGGAATACGGGAACGCCAAGGACATCCTGAAATCGTCGCGCCTGGTAAGCCTGATTGAGGAAGACGAAGCTGCTGACTTCGCCCGCGATCTTGAGGACCGTATCAGGAATGCCGCTCCGGCTGCCTAATTCGCTCCTATTCGCAGGATGAATCAATAAATGCGGAGCGAGATCAGCATCCGCGATGGGCTGGAACGTCGGATTTTTGACTCAGATGCAGCAAAGTGTCTACGTTTTGTGTCTACGGAGACCACCCTTGAAAAGGCGAAAGCCGCTTAACCTGTTGAGGCTAAACGGCTTTCATTGGTTGCGGGAGTAGGATTTGAACCTACGACCTTCAGGTTATGAGCCTGACGAGCTACCTGGCTGCTCCATCCCGCGATTTTAACCATGCGCCTTTCGACGCGGGGCGGGATGATTAGGGGCGGCGGGCCTTTGATGCAAGGGAAATTTTGCCATCGGCGGAAGTTCATGCTTTGCTGGCGGCGCGATGATTTCCTGTTCGCCACTAACTGTCCTTGCCACGCGTGAGTGGCAGGCACGCGCGGCCACGCACCGGACGCGCGCGGAGCAGCACACCTTGCCCGCCCGGCGACGGCGGGAGGCGGGATTGCCGCATCCAGTGGCGGATTTCCTGTTCCAATATTATCCCTATCCGTTTGCTTTGTTAGAGCGGTGGCAACCGGGCTGCGGTGTCGCTTTGGAATGGATCGCGACGGCGGACTCCCCTGCCCCGCCCGCGCCATTTACCGAGCGATGCTATGCCGTGGTGAATAGATGCCTTTTTGCGGATGCGGGACGCTTGTCAGAAGCGGAGCGGACGCGCTTGAAATGGATCCGGGAACTGCTGGAGGCGACGCGCGCCCGACCGCCCAATTTCGCCTGCCACGGGCTGCACGAATGGGCGATGGTTTACCGGGGGAAGGAGGTGCGACATAAAAAAACCACCCCGCTGCGGCTGCCGCAGGAGGCCATTGACACTCTGGTCGAGTCGCGTGCGATCAGTTGTTCACATCACGACGCATTCCGGTTTTTCGCCACTGAAGCCCGCCCGCTAAACCGCTTGCAGCCATCGCTGGCGGACCGGATCGCGATGGAACAACCGGGCTGTGTGCATGCGAATATGGATCTCTACAAATGGGCGGCCAAGTCGATGCCGTGGGTGGGCTCGGACTTGCTGCTAGATTGTTTCGAACTGGCCACCGAGCTGCGGGATCTGGACATGCGGGCAAGTCCTTATGATCTGACAGCCTGGGGCTGCGAGCCGATCCGCATCGAGACGGCGGTGGGGCGGCGAGAATATGAAACGGAGCAACGGCGACTGGCCAGCGCAGCCGCAGCGCTCAGGTCACGATTGATCGACGCACTCGCCCGCGTTGAAAACTTGCGCGTTGACGAGTGACGGCCGCCAGTTTGGTGGTGTTAGAACGGCGGCGCATTACTGGATATTGCGAATCTTCTTCTGCTCCGCGATCCATGCGCGGTCCTTGTCGGATAGATTATCCTCCTGCGTGCGCGAGCGGGTGCCATCCGGCTCGATGAAGGCGAAGCTGCCTTTTGAATAATCCGTGCATCTGGCAAAAATTTTGCGCCCCTTGCGGTCCTCCCACTCACGGTAACCCTTTTTCTCAAGACTGGCCCGCCAGCCTTTGGTGGACTCGTTAGACACTGCCTCACCGTGTTTGATTTGCCCCCAGAGGAAGGTCGCGTCACCGCGCTTGTAACCTCGGAATTTTCCGACGACCTCACCGTTAGGACTGAGCATGACCAGCGTCGGGAAACCTAGGACTTTGTAGCGCTTTTTCAACTCGGCGGCGTAGTCAATGATACGCACCCGACGATCTTCAGAGGCCCCCAGATCGAGATCGGGATCATTGACCTTCACGTCAGCATCCACACGCAGGCGGATTAGTTTTTCCGTGGCCCAGTTACCGAAGTCATTGGTCGAAAATAGCTCCTGACTAACAGCCTTGCACATTGGGCTTCTAGCGGAATCCGTGAACCAGATCAACAGCGGCTTGCCCTCGCGCATCGACCGCTGCCTGGCGATGGTTTCACTCTCCTCCCACGGCCCGCGCTTGGTGGTGGATAGCACCGTCGCCAGTTCCGGTAGTGCGCCATCAGAGTCGGGGTCAGTAAAAATGATGTCGCTTTCCGGGGTGGCGTTCAGCGGTTTCGCGGGGACGTTGCCGCCGGGCGTGACGGGCGTCCCCCCAACTGTGGTGCTGGCACGCATTTGAGGTGGGATTCCAGTCGGACCGAAGGGGCTTGGCTGTTTCTTTTTCGCCGTCCGACCACCGAGTCCAAGCCACGCGCACGAGTTGAAGGCTAGGGCAAAAACCAGAGTCCATGGCAAGTAACGGGATATCCTGAAAACTAGCGGCTTCATTTTTTCAACCTCACCGGAGTCCCGCAGTAGGTGCAGCGGAACCATTTGAATAACAGAATATGTATGCACAGAGGAATGATATAACCGAGGCCGCGGATGTGGTGTGCCCGCGTGTTTTTCATGCACATCCGTGGATATAACAATTTTTGTCCACAGATCCGGCAGCCACCGGGAATGGCCCAGAACAGATAGGCAAACCCGAACACCGGCAGGCTGATGGGAAATGCCAACAGCCACTCGGGAACCCAGCCGAAATGCGCTGGAAGTTCGCGTGAGAGCAAGAGCAGCCCGCCCGAAACAATCGCAACCGGCAGCAGGGCCGCCAGCGCCAAGGTCAGCAGTGCGCCAAACCCAAGCATTGCCGGATGATGGTGCATTACCCCACGGACCACGCGGCGGGACAAGGCATCGGCCTCATTGTTAGTAGCCACCGCCGGACTGCGGAAGGCTGCCAAATAGTCATCCCCATTCGCCGCCGACACCACCCCAATGGCCAAGCTCGCGATGGGCTTGAGCCGCAGTTGATCGGGATCCAGCCGGAATCCAATGCTCTCGGCAATCTTCACATTGCCGGATGACGCCGAGGCCCGCAACGGCTTAGGGGCTGGGATGCGGTTCTCGATTCTGACCTCAAGATCGCCAGAGTAACGGTTGAGCAAAATCGCCGCCGGAATGTCGCCGACCGCCAATTGCTGTTCTACTAGAAAACGTGCGGGCAAGGGAATGGCGTAAGGCGCGCTGGCTAGCATGGACACCACCTGCGGGGCCAGTTCGTAGTTGACCGGCATCGCGACATCCACTGAGCGGTCCTGCCCCAAGCCGGCAAGATTGCGGGCGGAGGAAATCCATTTCTCGACATTGCCCCGCGCAGGCGGGCGTTTGGAAATTTGTAAAATCGCGTTCGCCCGTTCCAGTTCCTTGGCTAACTCATCCACGCCAGCACGGGCCAGCGCCTCGACATTGGCGAATCCAGCGGCCTCGAGCAATTCGAGGGACGCCTTGCCGATGCCGGGTATGCTTTTGAGGCCACTCATGGGATGCTTTTGGTCTTGCCACTTTAAGGACGGAACCTCGCTTGGCAAGCGCTCATGCCAGTGCTGCCAGCATCTCCCCAAGCTGGATGAGTTTCGCCCGCCAATCCACCAAGCGCGCCTGCTCCTGCGCCACCACCTCCGGCGGCGCGCGATCGACGAAGCTGGCGTTGCTCAGTTTCCCCTCACACTTTTTCACCTCAATATGGATGGCCTCGATCTCCTTGGTCAGACGCACGCGCTCGGCCTCGACGTCGATCAGGCCTTCAAGCGGCATGTAAACCTCGCCAATCGCAGTGACCGCCGCCGGAGTTCCTTTGGGCGCGTCGTAGGTGGAATCGAGAGAAATTTCCGCTGCCCCCACGAGCAAGGCGAGCACCTTGAGTTCCGCCGCCAGCCATTCCGGCGCGGCCTTGATGACGAGGCGGATGTCCTTGCGAGAGCCAACCTTGTATTCGGCCTTGAGATTGCGGATGCGGCCTGCGGATTCGTAAATATCAGTCGCAATCTGTTGGGCGCTGGCGATTTTTCCTGCATCCATCCCGGCCAGCAGCGGCTGTGTGGGCAGGAGTTTTTGCATGAGAAATTCACCGTTAGAAACGTAGCCCATTCTTGCGGAAAGCTCTTCCGTGACGTGTGGCATGTAAGGGCAGAGCAGTTGCAAGTAACGGCTCATGAGTGCGTCGAAGACTCCTAGCGTCGCCATCCGCGCCTCCGGTGTCGCATTCTCGCGGAGGTCGAGTTTCACCGCTTCGAGGAACTTGTCGCAGCAATCGTTCCAAAGAAATTCATACAGTCGCTGGGCGATTTCGCCGAAGCGATACTCGCGATAACAGGCCTCAAGATCGCGGCTAAGTTCGTCCAGTTTCGCCATCACCAAGAGATGATAGGGACGCAGGTTCAGCAAGTCAGTGAGCGGCTGGAAATCCGTGCCGCTCATCTGGCGAAGGCGGCAGGCATTATAGAGTTTGTTAGCGAAATTCCGACCTTCTTCAATAGATACTTCGTCGAAACGTAAATCGCTGCCAACCGGCGCGATCCGCATCAACCCGAAGCGCAATCCGTCAGCACCATATTTCTCCATCAGCTCGACCGGGTCCGGCGAGTTGCCTAACGACTTCGACATTTTCCGCCCCTTAAGATCGCGGATGATCGAGGTGAAATAAACATTTTTAAATGGCAACTGACCCGTGAATTCAAAGCCCGCCATGATCATCCGGGCGACCCAAAAGAAAATGATGTCAGGGCCGGTGACGAGATCGTCTGTCGGATAGAATTTCTTGAATGTCGCGGTTTCCTCGCCGACGTTCGCCATCGTCGCAAACGGCCACAGCCATGAAGAAAACCAAGTGTCCATCACGTCCTCGTCGCGGGTCCAGTTTTCGGGATCGGCGGGGGGGGCGGATGAGACATAGAGGTCGCCAAAGGCCATATTGGACATATCTAGCGACTCGGCATTTTTTAAATCGTCCAGCTTGTCCTTGCGATACCAGACCGGGATCTGATGGCCCCACCAAAGCTGGCGACTGATGCACCAGTCTTGGAGATTTTCCATCCAGTGCGCGTAGGTTTTCGCCCAGCGCTCGGGGCGGAATTTGATGTCGCCGTTAGACACCGCATCAGACGCTTCCTTGATTTTCGGGTACTTCAGGAACCACTGCATCGAGATGCGCGGCTCGATCGGCACGCCGCCGCGTTCGGAATAGCCGACGTTGTTATCGTATTCTTCAATCTTTATGAGCAGGCCCATTTCCTCTAACATCGCCGCCGCTTTCCGGCGGGCGACGAAGCGGTCGAGTCCGTGGAAATCTGGCAGCTCAGGGCAGTTGATATGTGCGTCCGGGGTAAGTACGTCGATGATTTCCAAGCCATGCCGGATGCCAATTTCAAAGTCCGCCTTGTCGTGCGCGGGCGTGATTTTCAACGCGCCGGTTCCGAATTCCATATCCACATGCTCGTCCGCGATCACCGGAATTTCCGCATGAGGAAATGGCCGTTTCACCATGCGCCCGATGTACTTAGCGAAGCGCGGGTCTTTCGGGTGCACCGCCACCGCCACGTCGCCCATCAAGGTCTCCGGACGGGTGGTGGAAATTTCGAGGAACTCGCCGGGGGCGTCGCTTAACTCGTATTTCATGAAATACAACTTCGACCGCTGCGGCGTCATGATGACCTCCTCGTCAGATAGTGCAGTTAGGGAGACCGGGCACCAGTTGACGATCCGCTTGCCGCGATAGATCAGACCTTTTTTGAAAAGCTCCACGAACACATGGCTCACCCACTCGGTGTAGGACTCGTCCAGTGTGAAGCGCTCGCGACTCCAGTCGCACGAGCAACCGAGACGCTTGAGCTGGTTGATGATGATGTCGCCGTGCTTGTTTTTGAAATCCCAGATGCGCTTGAGAAATTCCTCGCGCCCCAGATCGCGGCGGCCGACGCCTTCCTTTTCCCGCACCTCGCGCTCGACCTTCGCCTGCGTGGCAATGCCCGCGTGATCAGTTCCGGGCAGCCACAGCACTTCCTGCCCATTCTGCCGCGCACGCCGGGCGAGAATGTCCTGAAGCGCGTTGTTCAGAACGTGGCCGAGGTGCAGGATGCCGGTTACATTCGGCGGCGGGATGACGATGGAATATCCGGCTTTTTCGGAAGCTGGATCGGCTTCAAAACATTTTCCATCGATCCAGGCCGCATACCATTTGGCTTCGACGGCTTGGGGTTCATAGGCTTTCGCTAACTCGGACATGGGGCGCGGATGGATGCCAGAGGCCGCCGGATTTGTCCAGCATGGGAAAACCGATGGTCGCGGACTTCGAGGACATCAAATTTTCACCAAGGTCATCACGCACTCCAAGTGGCGGGTATGGGGAAATAGATCGAAGGGCTGCACGTCCTCCAAGCGATAGCCACCCGCAGTGAGTTGTTTGAGATCGCGGACCTGGGTCGCTGGATCGCAGGAGATATAGACCACCCGCGCGGGGCTGAAATTCACGAGCTGCTCGATGAACTCCGGCGTGCAGCCCTTGCGTGGCGGGTCGATGACGACGGCGGTTTCGTCCGCAGGGAAACTGATGTGGTCGAAAATAGCCTCGGCGGATGCTGTTAGAAAAGTGGCGTTGGTGATATTGTTAGACCCGGCGTTTTTCCGCGCCCACTCGCAGGAAGTTTCGGACACTTCGACGCCAGCGACTTGCTCGAAATTTCCTGCGAGTGTGAGGGAAAAAAGTCCGGAGCCGCAGTAGGCATCGACCAGAAATCTCACCCCGCCTGCCGCTGCCTTCGCCGCCACATAGCCCGTGAAAAGCGGCAGGATGAAGGGATTGTTCTGGAAGAAATCGCCGGCGAGAAACTGGAATTTCAAGCCACCCACGTGCTCGGTCGCCGTCGCCCGGAAGTCGGTTTCCACACGGTCTTCGGTGGCCCGGAGCAGGACGGTGGCCCCGCGCTTGTAGCGGTGGGCGTTGGCGCGCAGTTCCTCACGGATCGCTGGCAGTTCGCGGTTGATCACCTCCATCGCGATCGGGCATTGCGGCACATCGACCAATTGCGAGCGCCGACCGAATGATAGAAATCCGATCGGCCCGAGATCGCCATCCCGCCCTTTCTCGAAGTGCGGCGTGATTTTCGAGCGGTAATTCCAAATTTGCGCGGTCGCGAGGCAGTCGTTCACCGGAAACGTGATGGCGGCCATGTGTTGCATCAGTTCACCCACTTGGCGGGTTTTCCATGCGAGCTGTTTGGCGTAGTCGAGGTGCTGGTATTGGCAGCCGCCACACTCGCCGAACAAGGGGCAGCCCGCCGCCACCCGGTCTGGCGATTGATCTAACACCTCGACGAGATCCGCTTGGGAAAAACTTTTATCGTTCCGAAAAACCCGGGCCTTTACCAACTCCCCTGGCAGCGCGAACGGCACGAACACCACCCAGCCATCGATACGCCCCACTCCCGCGCCAAGATTGGTGAGTGCATCGATCCGCAGCTCGATTTCCTGATGATACGCAAATGGCGTGGGGATAAATTTTTTCGGCGGGCGCTGCATGGTCGGGCGGGAAAGATTGTCAGGCAGGCCAGCCCCGGGCAATTCAAAGTTGGCGGCTGCGAATCCACGCGTCAAACGACGCCGCGCGTCTCAATCCCCCCCCCCACGGACCGCGAATGCAGTGCTTGCGATAGCCAGCACACCTATCCACTAGCAGATTCCTCGTCTTTCCGAATTGAAAAAATGGTGACGAACTCGACAGCGAAGGCTTTTGATGGCAGAGCCATCCCTGACGGAGAATGTTTCGCAAGCCACCATGGAAATTTTTCTAATCGACGCGATAGGCCCGTTTTTCCGGGGCTACGAGCACCAGCGGGCCAACTGGTCTAAAATCCCCTTCTCCCACCTCGCCGAGGCCGATGAGACACAGTGGGCGCAGATCGAGACGGACCTGCGCCAATTCTCCCGCGACGTGGTGGCCCAAGGTTACAACTCCGTCACGCTGGACGATCTCGCCCACCTCGCTCCACACCCGCTGCACGAGCCGGAAGTGGCGACTCAGATCGGGCTATTTCGCAGGAAATTCCGGCGCTTGTTCGACATCTTGCATGAGGAATTTGGCCTTAAAATTTACCTCACCACCGATGTCCTGCCGATGACCCCGGCGGTGGCGGCTGGCATCGGCGACGACCCGCTGGTCTTGGAAAACTACTACCGCGAACTAGTTTGCGGGGTGCTGGATGATTTCCCGCAATTGGCCGGGCTGATCGTGCGGATCGGCGAGAGCGACGGCCATGACGTGAGCGATCCACTCCGGACGCAGCTCCACCTGACCAGCGCGAAAGAGACGAACCAGTTGCTCAAACTGCTGTTGCCGGAATTCGAAAAGCGCGGGAAAAATCTGATCCTCCGGACATGGACTGTGGGCGCCCATCGGATCGGCGATCTGATCTGGCACAGCGGCACCTTGGCGGAGACCTTGAAGGACGTGGATTCCCCCAACTTCATCGTCTCCATGAAACACGGTGAGAGCGATTTTTTCCGCTACCTGCCGCTGAACCGGGCGTTTTTCCAAGTGCCGCACAAGAAGATCATCGAACTGCAAGCCCGCCGCGAATACGAGGGAGCGGGCGAGTATCCCTCGTTCATTGGTCGAGATTGCGAGCGCTTCTCACGCGAGCTGGCGACCGCGAAAAACATGGTCGGCATCTCGGTCTGGTGCCAAACCGGCGGCTGGCACCGGTTCGGGCGACTGGCATTTCTGGAAGCTGAAAATCGCGATGTCTGGATCCGACTGAACACGTTGGCCGCCATCGGGGTGTTCAAATACAGCAAATCCGTGGAGACGGTCGTCGAGGATTTTTCCGGGCCGGAACGCGCGCCGCTAGTGCTGGAACTGTTGCGCCACTCAGACACGCAGATTCTCGAACTGCTCTACATCGAGGAATTCGCCCGGCAAAAACTGTTTTTCCGGCGCGTCAGAGTCCCACCGATGCTGCACATGTATTGGGATTGTATCTTCATCAATCACGGTGTGCGCAAGATCGTCTCCCACTTCATTACTGATCCTGAACGCGCACTCCGCGCCGGCGAGGCGGCGGCAGAGTTGTTTCCCCGGATGATCCAACTCGCCCGCGAGGCGGCTCTGCCGGTCGATGACATCGAGCATATGCGGGATGCCTTTGGGATGATCCTACTTGCCCGGCGCTACTATTTCCTGCCCTTCACCGAAACTCTTGCAGAGCAGATCCGCGCGGCCAAGCGACAGTATAAACAACGCTGGCCCAAGGAAATCCGCCAACGCTACCGGGTGAAAATCTCCTTCGTGCCCTTCAAACTGAAACGCCGCACCATCGCCTGGTTGATCGGTCTGATGGTGAGGAAAAAGCGCGGTTATCGTTTATTGGACCATTTTTTCACCCTCAGTCTGCTCGGCTTTGTCTATCGGATTTTCCGCACCCGCGCCCCGCAGGCGTTGCCGAAATTCATGCGCGAATCCGCGATGGGGGTGGACGTGCTATTCAAATAATTGTAGTCGTGGAGACGCAGGAAGCGATGGTGAAACAATCTCACGGATCTGAAGTAGGCCGCTGATGGCAAATAACTAAAACCACAACAAACAAACATCATGAACAAATACATCGATGGATGCGTTCTCTATCAATAAGCCCAACCTCGAAGCCTGATTTCAAAAAAATGCAGAAACATCAAGCCCCCCATGAAAAGCACCGGAAAGAAAATAGAACCACAGATGAACACAGATAATGAATAAGTTACATGATTTGAAGCGTTCAGCCAAAAAGTAAAAGCCCAATTTTTCATAACGCTCTTAAAATCCGTGAATTCTGTGTAATCCGGGTTTCCATCTTCCTCTTTAGCACCAGAACACCGCGCTGCGCTGAGCGTCGAACTGGTAGTAACTTTTAAATCAAATTCAAGGATTGGGAGAAATAACGGCTAGAACTGTTGGCAAAGAGGCTTACGCATAACTGCGGATGGAGACGTGGACGTCCTCGAAGACGAGGGACTCTTTGTGGAGGGTGGGCGCTTGGCCGTTGCCGTGGTATTCCCAAGCGGAGACGTGGGAGAAGTGTTCGTCGTGGCGCTTGGCCTCGCCGGGCTGGGTGCTGCCGGCGATGACCTCGGGATCGTTCTCGAAGAACTGGTGTTCGACCCGGAAATGGCCGCCGCAGGATTCCTCGCGGTCGCGGGCGTCGTAGCACATGACCTCGCCGAATTCGAGGAAATCGGCGACGCGACCGGCTTTTTCGAGTTCCATGTTCAGATTCGCCCCGGAGCCGGGGATGAGGACGTTTTCCCAGAATTCCTCGCGGATCTGGGGGATCTTCTCGATGGCTTCGGTCAGGCCCTGGCGGGAGCGGGCCATGCCGCACTCGTTCCACATCGTCATGCCGAGCTCGCGGTGGAAGGAATCCACAGTGCGCTTGCCCTTGATCGAGAGCAGTTTGTTGATGCGTTCCTTGGTCTCGACCTCAGTTTGCTTGAACTCGGGCATCGAAGTGGAAATGCTGCCGGGTTTCTGGGTGACGAGGTAGTTGGCGATGGTGGCGGGGATGACGAAGTAGCCATCGGCAAGGCCCTGCATGAGGGCGGAGGCGCCGAGCCGGTTCGCGCCGTGGTCGGAGAAATTTGCCTCACCTAACACATGCAGGCCGGGGATGTTAGACATCAGGTTGTAATCCACCCAGAGGCCGCCCATGGTGTAGTGGACGGCGGGATAGATCATCATCGGGCCTTTGTAAGGGTCCTCACCGGCTATTTTATCATACATCTGGAAGAGGTTGCCGTAGCGGGAGCGGATAGTGTCCTCGCCGAGGCGCTTAGTCGCATCGCGGAAATCCAGATAGACCCCGAGGCCAGTGGGGGCCACACCGCGCCCGTCATCGCAGGCTTCCTTAGCGGCGCGGGAGGAAATGTCGCGTGGGGCGAGATTGCCGAAGGAGGGATATTTCCGCTCCAGGTAGTAGTCGCGGTCGTCCTCGGCCACATCGGCGGCAGTCAGCTTTTTTTCACGGAGTTTCGCGGCGATTTCCCGGGATTTCGGGGCCCAGATGCGACCATCGTTACGGAGGGACTCTGACATCAGGGTGAGCTTCGATTGATAATCGCCGCTGACCGGGATGCAGGTCGGATGGATTTGGGTGTAGCAGGGATTGGCAAAATAGGCTCCCCGGCGGGCGGCGCGCCAGGCGGCGGTGACATTGCAGCCCATGGCGTTGGTGGAGAGGAAGAAGACGTTGCCATAGCCGCCGGTGGCGAGGATCACGGCATCTGCGGCGTGGGAGGAAATTTCTCCGGTGGATAAATCACGGACGACGATGCCCTTGGCGTGGCCGTTGACGAGGACCAGATCGAGCATCTCGGTGCGCGGGTACATTTTCACGCCGCCCTTGTGGATTTCCTTTTCGAGGGCCTGATAGCAACCGATGAGGAGCTGCTGCCCGGTCTGGCCACGCGCGTAGAAAGTGCGGGAAACCTGGGAGCCACCGAAGGAGCGGTTGTCGAGCAGACCACCGTATTCGCGGGCGAAGGGGACGCCTTGGGCAACGCATTGGTCGATGATGGAACCGGAAACCTCGGCGAGGCGATAGACATTTCCTTCGCGGGCGCGGAAGTCGCCGCCCTTGATCGTGTCATAGAACAGGCGGCGGACGGAATCGCCGTCGTTCTGATAGTTTTTCGAGGCGTTGATGCCACCTTGGGCGGCGATCGAGTGGGCGCGTCGCGGGCTGTCCTGATAGCAAAAACATTTCACCTGATAGCCCATCTCGGCCAGCGAGGCGGCGGCGGACCCACCGGCGAGGCCGGAGCCGACGATAATCACGGTGAACTTCCGCTTGTTAGCCGGGTTGATGAGCTTGGAGTCCATTTTGTGCTTGGACCACTTTTGCTCAAGTGGGCCGGATGGGATCTTGCTGTCGAGGACGATGGACATGGCGGTGGGAATTTTTGGGTGGTGGGATTAGCGACCGTATTTAAAGAGGTAGATGGCGACCGGGATGGCGACGAAGCCGAGCCAGATGATGGCGGTGTATGCCTTGGCGAGGCCATCGATGGCGGTGGCGGATTTCCTGGAACGCAGGCCGAGGGTTTGGAAAATGGCAGCCACCCCGTGGCCGAGGTGGGAACACAACAAACTCATGGCGATGATGTAGAAGAGCGTGGCGGGCCACCAACTGAAGCCGTCGATCACCATCAGCCAGGCGTTGTGGGCGGACTTGCCATCGACAGTGGTGTGGTAGCGCTCCAAGGTGTTATAGCCATTGCCGATGCGGGCAGTGAAATGCAGCATGTGATATACGATGAAGGCGAGGATGGTGAGGCCGCTCCAGATCATGATGCGTGAGGAGCCGCTGGCTTGGATGGTGGTTTTGCATTCGTAGGGCAGGCGGGCGGCGCGGTTCTGGCGCGTGAGGGCGATGGTGGCGAGGATGTGGGCGATCACCGTGACCAGCATGACGGCGCGGAACACCCAGATGCCGGCACCGTGGAGCATGTGGTGGAGGAAGTAGGCATACTCGTTGAAGGCTTCCGGCCCGAGGAAAACGACCAAGTTGCCGACCAAGTGGCCTGCGAGGAAAAACACCATGACGATGCCGGTGATGGCGACGATAAGTTTTTTCCCGATGGAGGAGGACCAGTAAGTATCGAGGCAGCGGGTAAGGGCGTTCATGGCGAGTGGCAAGGGCTGGCTAGGCCAACCGCGCGAGAAATAGACAGGGAAGGTGGGCTTTTCAAGGGGAGAGTCTGAAGGATTAGAAATCGGCGGCGGGGAAGCTGGCGGTTTGGGAGGAATTTACTTCCGCTACGGGCGGGGATCGGAATAATTCGGGCAGGAGATTTCTAATCTTGGCCCGCTGCCTGCTAATCAACTATCACAACCCATGGAAATGTTTAAGGGCTACGATCCGGGTAAGTTTTACGATGAGATGTTTGGCGAGAATGGCGTCGTGCGGGACCACTGCGCGCCGCTCCTCGATAAGTTCGGAAAGCTCGACCAGCGAGATTTCCTGACCCGCAAGGCGAACTCTGAGCTCTATTTCCTCCGCCAGGGCATCACCTTCAATGTCTATCACGATGATCGTGGGACCGAGCGGATTTTCCCCTTCGATCCGATCCCACGAGTGATGCCGGCCCATGAGTGGGAGCATCTGGAGGCGGGGTTGACGCAACGGATTGTCGCGCTGAATCTATTTCTCCACGATATCTATCACGACCAACGGATTCTCAAGGACGAGGTGATTCCCCGGTTCTACATCGAGCAGGCGAAGCACTACCGGCCCGAGTTCCGTGGCGTGGATGTGGCGGCGGATACCTACATTCACATTTGCGGCAGCGATCTGATCCGTGGGGCGGACGGCGTTTATTACGTGCTAGAAGACAATGGCCGCTGCCCCTCTGGAGCCTCTTATCTGCTGGAAAATCGGAACGCGCTGAAGCGGGCGTTTCCAGGGATTTTCGAGAGCCTTGGGGTGCGTCCGGTGGACTCTTACCCGCGTGATCTGCTGGCGATGCTGCATCACATTTCGCCCCGGCGGGATGGCGATCCGGTCTGCGTATTGCTAACTCCGGGCTGCCATAACAGCGCCTATTTCGAACACTGTTATCTCGCGCGGGAAATGGGCATCGACATCGTCGAGGGCAGGGACCTGACCGTCGTGGATAAGTTTGTATATATGCGGACGACGCGCGGGCTGGTGCGGGTGGATGTGATTTACCGGCGCATCGACGATGATTTCATCGACCCGGTGGTATTCAGGAAAGACTCGGTGCTGGGAGTGCCGGGGCTGATGAATGCCTATCGCGCAGGCAATGTCTCGCTGGCAAATGCGGTGGGCACGGGCGTGGCGGACGACAAGGTGATCTACTATTTCGTGCCGAAAATGATCGAGTATTACCTCGGTCAGCAGCCGATCCTGCCGAACGTGCCGACCTACCTCGCCTCCGAAGAAGCGGACATGAAATACATTCTCGCACATCTGCCAGAATTGGTCGTGAAGGCGGCTAACGAATCCGGTGGCTATGGCATGTTGATGGGGCCGTCCGCCACGAAGGATGAGATCGCCACCTTCCGCGAACGCATCATCGCGGACCCTCGCAACTATGTCGCCCAGCCAGTGATTGCCCTCTCGCGCTCGCCCACTTGGTGCGACGGTGCGATGGAAGGTCGGCACATCGATCTGCGGCCATATATCATCTATGGCAAGGATGTGAAAATCGTCCCCGGCGGGCTCACCCGGGTCGCACTAACTAAAGATTCCCTCATTGTAAATTCCTCCCAAGGTGGCGGCAGCAAGGATACTTGGGTGCTCCATCATTGATAAAACCCTTATGCTCTCACGAGTCGCTAATACGCTATACTGGATGGTCCGCTACGTGGAGCGGGCCGATAACCTTGCCCGCCTGATCGATGTCAATCAGCAGCTTTTGTTAGACTTTGAGAGTCTCGATAGCGAGCGCCTGCGCGGATTCTGGCATCCTATCATTTCCAGCACTGGTGATGAGGAGGCTTTCAGCAAACTCTATGATGACTCCGGCAGTGGCGAGGTGATCCGCTATCTAACCGATGACGTGCGCAATCCGAACTGCATCAGCTCATGCATCGCCCTCGCCCGTGAAAACGCCCGGACAGTGCGCGATCAGTTGTCCGACGAGTTATGGGAGGAACTGAACTCGCTCTATCTCTTCTCGCGCTCAGATGAAGCGCACCGCCTGATCGACTCCGATCCGCCGCGGTATTATGAAAACATCCGGCGCTCGGCGGTGACCTTTCTCGGGATCGCGGCGTCCACCATTTCGCGCAACGAGGCATGGGTCTTCATGGATCTGGGACGGCACTTGGAACGGGCGGATAAGACCACACGCTTTCTCGATGTTTCCAGTTATCTACCCGCAGGGGCGGATGGCATGGAGGCCATTTCGCCGGGGATTCTGCACTGGACGGCGATCCTCCGCTCGTGCGGCGCGATGGGGGCTTTCCGGGCAAACCAGTTAGATATTAACGCCCGGAGTGTGGCGGATTTCCTGATTTTTGAGAAGGACTTTCCGCGTACCGTGCGCTACTGCATCGAGCGGGTGGACATCTGCCTGCATTTGATTTCGGGGACGCCGCGCGGGGCGTTTTCCAATGAGGCGGAGCGCGAGTCGGGACGGTTGTTAGCGGACTTGAATTTCGGCTCGACCGAGGATGTTTTCGCTGCCGGGCTGCATGAATATCTGGACGGTCTCCAAGGCCGGTTCAACCACATCGGCGGCGAAATTTTCGAGACCTATGTGCTGATGCCCGAGCGGATTCTAACCAGTCCAGGACCGAAACCGCCGACGCTCTCGGAGGTCGCGGCGTGGCGGCAAGAACAGCATCAATCTCAGTCCCAGTCGCAGTCACAGTCGCAAACGCCAGCGTGACCAGTCCCTATGGGTCCGCCCAGTTCACGCTCGGGATGCGACTTGCGGTTTTGCACCGGACGACATTTATTTATGGCGCACCCAGTTAGAGGGAATTACCACGGCACCGGCCACTGCCGGATGGAGATGGTGGTGGAGCTTGAAAAAAAATTCTCTCGGGTAAATTCCCTTGACCGAATTGTTCCTGCCTGACACGCTTTGTTAGTGATGAAAGAAGGTCCCGATGACTCTCCAACACTGCCCGAAGCTAACGTCCGTAAACTGGTCCGGCTGCTGGGCGAGGTGATCGCAGCACCGGGGGACATCCACAAAAAACGCCGCCTGCTTATGGACGGATTGTGTGGCTTGATCGACGCTACCGCCTGGGTCTGGGCAATGTCCGAGTTCCACCCCGACAAGCCGCCATCGTCCATCGGCCTGGAGCACGGTGGATTTGACGAGGAGCGCTTCGCCCGCTATCTGGATGCCATCAATCACCCGGCGATGGAACCGGTGACGCGACCGTCGTCACTGGATCTTCAGGCGAGGGGAGTTCATCTCACCCGCACTCGGCTCCAGATGGATCCGCATGGGTTGCTCGAAAACTCGGCGGCCGGGCGGTTTTGGGAAAAGGCTAACATAGGCCCCTTAATGACTTCCATGCGGCCGATGAAAGGCGGCGGCATGAGCGCCATTGGCATCTATCGGGCCCTTGGTGAAATCCATTTCACCTCACGCGAGGCGCAAATCGCCCACATTATCCTCAGCGAAGTCCCGTGGCTTCACTTCCAGGAGTTTCCCGACAAGCCAAGTCAGGAAATCACAAGGCTCTACCCTCGCCACCGCACCGTCCTCAACTGCTTGTGCGAAGGCTGGAGTCGCAAGAAAATCGCCGACCATCTCGGCCTCAGCACGAACACCATCCACGGCTACTCCAAGGTCATCTTCAAACACTTCGACGTCCATTCCCAAGCCGAACTTCTCGCACGCTTCTCCAAAGGCGACGGCGGCGACCGGTGAAGCCAGGTGTGTGCGTCAGATCTTACTCCCACAACACCCCGCATTGGGGGACTATCGCACACTCAGGTAATTCCGTAAGGTGCTAACTGGATAGCGGCTCCGTCCATCGTTGGATTCGGATCTTCTGTCCCCGAAAAGATAAACGACATGTACACGACATTCCACCGCCCATCCCTCATCCGCCTTGTCCTCGCTCTCACCTGCTTATTACCCATAAAGCTGTTGGCGGTGACACCTGCGATTTCTGGTAACTTTAACCACAGTCTGTTCCTAAAAACCGACGGCACCGTCTGGGCAGCGGGAAGCAACAATGTCGGCCAGTTAGGCGATGGGAGCACGACGGAGCGCCATTCTCCAGTGCAGGTGATGAGCAGTGTCCAGGCTATTTCCGTTGGCTATTCCTACAGCCTGTTCTTGAAAGTCGACGGTACCGTCTGGGCGGCGGGGTATAACTCCACCGGGCAGCTTGGAGACGGCAGCACGACTAACCGGAACACCCCGGTGCAGGTAATGAGTGGCGTCCAGGCCATTTCCGTGGGCGAAAAACACAGTCTGTTCCTCAAAATCGACAATACTGTATGGGCAACGGGGTATAACGCCAATGGCGAGCTTGGCGACGGTGCCTCCAGCTACCGCAGCACACCGGTGCAGGTGATGAGCGGTGTCCAGGCCATTTCCGCAGGCGGATCCCACAGCTTATTCTTGAAAACCGACGGCACCGTCTGGGGGACAGGGAACGACGAGTACGGCGAACTTGGGGATGGCGGCTCCTCCGACCGCCACACCCCAGTACAAGTAATGACGGGTGTTCAAGCTATTTCCTCGGGCGACAACCACAGCTTGTTCCTGAAAACCGGTGGCATTGTTTGGAGCGCGGGAGCCAATTCTTCAGGCCAGCTTGGGGACAGCAGCACCGTAGCGCGCCACACGCCGGTTCCGGTGATGAGCGATGTCCAAGCCATTTCTGCAGGTGGAATCCACAGCTTATTCTTGAAAACCGACGGTGCGGTCTTTGCAGTGGGGTACAACGCTCAAGGTCAGCTTGGTATTGGCAGTACTATCAACAGCATCACCCCAGTGCTGGTAATGAGCGGCGCACTGACCCTTGCCGCTGGCAGTTATCACAGCTTGTTCCTGAAAACTGACGGCACCGTCTGGGCGGCAGGATGGAACCAATTCGGCCAGCTTGGCGACGGCACCACGACCAACCGCAGCACCCCGGTCCAAGTCTTGCAACTGATCACCTACCAGCCGACAGCTTGGCAGCAATCTCAGTTTGGCACAAATGCCTCGAACCCCCTGATTTCTGGCTGGCAGGCCGATCCCGATCACGACGGAATTCCGAATCTTCTCGAACGGGCCTTCAATCTTTCCCCACTCCAAGCCGGAACCACGGTCCTTACTACAGGAACTGGCAGCTCAGGCCTGCCGAATATCCGCAGCACCGGCACGGATTCAAGCCGCCGCCTGAAAATCGAATACCTCCGCCTCAAGGCATCCGCCAATCCTGGCGTGAGCTACTCCCCGCAATTTTCATCCAGCACGAACACCAGCGGCTGGTCCGCCGCCACTGGCACGGAAACCGTCGTATCCATCGACGCCGATTGGGAGCGTGTAACGGTGACGGACACCGTGCCTTCCGCCCCGGCTGCACGCTTCGGCCGGGTGAAGGTTACGACCTCGCCGTAACAAGCTTTTCCCAGGAGAATCGCATACGCAAAATGCACTACTACTAGAATGAACCCAACATCTAACTCTATTTTCACCGCTATTCGTTTTATCGCGATCAGCATGAGTGCCGTGTTTATCCACACGCAGTTGGCACAGGCCACTCCGGTCTTCGAACCTATTCAGGCCCTCGTCCGCTCCCCTGAGTCTCCACGAGCAGGATTGGTGCAGGGCAGCGACGGGAATTTCTATGGAACCACTTCTCAGGGCGGCAGCGGCGGTTACGGCACAGTTTTCAAAATGACAGCCGCCGGGGTCTTAACCACTTTGGTGAACTTTACCAATTACAATGGCAATTCTCCATATGCAGGGTTGGTGCTGGGTAACGATGGTTATTTCTATGGAACCACTTCCGTAGGCGGTAGCGACGGTTACGGTACAGTTTTCAAAATGACAGCCGCCGGGACTCTCATAACTTTGGTGAACTTTGTCAATACCAATGGCAGTTCTCCTCAAGCCGGAGTAGTGCAGGGCAGCGATGGGAATTTCTATGGAACCACTTCTGAGGGTGGTAGCAGCAACTTCGGCACGATCTTCAAAATGACCTCCGCCGGGGTTCTGACGACTTTGGTGAACTTTACTTCCACCAATGGCAGTTATCCCTATGGCGGATTGGTGCAGGGTAGTGACGGAAATTTCTATGGAACTACTTCTCAAGGCGGCAGTGGCGGTCAAGGCACGGTATTCAAAATGACAGCCGCCGGGGCCTTGACAAGATTGGTGAACTTTACAGGTGCCAATGGTAGTTCCCCCAACGGCGGATTGGTACAGGGCGGGGACGGGAATTTCTATGGAACCACCTACCAAGGCGGGGGCAGTAGCTACGGCACGGTTTTCAAAATGACAGCCGCAGGGGCCTTGACCACCTTGGTAAATTTCACTTCCACCAATGGCAGTTATGCATATGCAAGATTGCTGCTAGGTAGCGACGGGAATCTTTATGGAACTACTACCGGAGGCGGCAGCAGCAATTCTGGCACGGTTTTCAAAATGACAGCCGCCGGGGCCTTGACCACTTTGGTCAACTTTACAGGTGCCAATGGCAATCAGCCCATTGCGGGAGTGATGCAAGGCAACGACGGGAATTTCTATGGAATCACTACTCAAGGAGGCAGTAGCAGCTACGGCACGGTTTTCAAAATGACAGATGCTGGGGCCTTGATCACTTTGGTGAACTTTACCAATGCCAATGGCATTGCTCCCCAATCCGGATTGGTTCAAGGTGCTGACGGCAGTTTCTATGGAACCGCCTCTCGAGGCGGCAGCTACGGTCAAGGCACGGTTTTCAAAATGACAGCCACCGGGGCCTTTTCCACCTTGGTCAACTTTACCAATGCCAATGGCCGCTCTCCCCGAGCCGGATTGATACTGGCGAGCGACGGCAGTTTTTATGGCACCACTTATCAAGGCGGCAGCAGCGATTACGGCACAATCTTCAAAATGACTTCCGCCGGGGCATTAACCACCTTGTTTAACTTTACCAACGCCAACGGCAGTTATCCTCAAGCCGGATTGGTGCAGGGCAGTGACGGGAATTTTTATGGAAGCACATCCCGTGGCGGCAGCGGCAACTACGGCACGATTTTTAAAATAACATCCGCCGGGTCCTTGAGCACTTTGGTGAATTTTACCAATGCCAATGGCATTTTTCCCGCCGCCGGATTGATTCAGGGTAGTGACGGGAATTTCTACGGAACCACTTCTCAGGGCGGCAGCAGTAGTTACGGGACGGTCTTCAAAATGACCGCTACAGGAGCCTTGACCACCTTGGTCAACTTTACCTATGGCATTGGCGGCAATCCCTACGCCGGATTGATGCAGGGTAGCGACGGAAATTACTATGGTACCACATCCGTAGGCGGCAGCGGCGGTTACGGCACGGTCTTCAAAATGAGCGCCTCAGGAACCTTGGTCACCTTGGTGAATTTTACTTCTTCCATTGGCAGAAAACCCGACGCTGGATTGGTTCAGGGTAACGACGGGAATTTCTATGGAACCACTAGTCAGGGCGGTAGCTTTAGCTACGGAACGGTGTTCAAGATGACAGTCGCTGGGGCATTGACCACGGTGGTGCACTTCAATGGAACCAATGGCAGTGGACCTGAAGCAGGATTGGTGCAGGGCAGCGATGGTAATCTTTATGGAACTACTTATGGTGGAGGCACTACATCGGACAGTCAACTAGCAGGAGTCGGTCAGATCTTCCGCCTACGCATGGGACTGTCTGTCACCACGGTCGCAGCCAGTTCTGTCACTCGGTACGCCGCCCAGCTCAACGCCACGGTCAACCCGGGTGGATACGCTACTCCGGTCACCTTTCAATATGGCACCAGCCCGACATTGAATACTTATTCAACTCACAGTGCTGGTACATTGCCAGCGGGGACCATTCCTGTGTCTGCCCATGCCAGCCTCACCGACCTTCCTACCGACACGGTTTATTACTACCGCGTGGTCGCCAGCAATGCAGAAAACACAATCCCTCAATCCGGTTTGATCCTCTCCTTTATCACCAGTAGCAGCGCGATGTTTGATTCATTCGCTGCAAGTTCCGGCTTAAGCGACTCGGACGCCTTACCCACCGCAATTCCTTTCGGAGATGGTGTCACCAACCTCGTCAAATACGCCTTTAACATGAATGCAGGCGGACCGGATGTGAGGGTAATGGCTGCCGCCGGGAACTCGGGTCTGCCGCGGGTGACGCAGGATACCAGCGGGGCCCAGCCAGTTCTCCGCGTCGAGTTCCTCAGACGGATCGGCAGCGGTTTGAGCTATACGCCGCAGCGCTCCAGCACACTCAGTGGATTCGTGACAATGACCGGCACGCAAATAGTCACCCCTATCGATGCTGCATGGGAACGGGTTACGGTGGAGGAAACATCTACGCCAGCAGCGAGTTCCCGCGTTTTTGCACGGGTTCGGGTAACCTTGCCTTGAGTTTATCCGACTTAGCGGGTGTCCAACTAGCGGGATGAATCTCTGCTGGGAACCTTCAGCTGTAAGCGGTCAACAGAACCCCTCTATTCATAGCCGGGGCAATTCGCGTAGTCTGCGCGGTCATGTCCAATACCGACCATCCCAGCAGCAGCATCAGCATCAGCAAGTCCGACCGCACGGGGCGCACCCGTTACACCCGCCAATACAAGCAGGAGGTCATAGCGGCTTACACGGCTAGCAGCCTCAGCGCCCCGCAATTCG
>JAYVNM010000219.1:0-8882 GCA_043758445.1 Akkermansiaceae bacterium
GATTCGAGATAGCCCACAGGCCAGGTGTTCTCGTCGGGCAGCGGTCGAAGAACCAGAGTCTCACCCTTGCGCTCGATTTCGACTCGTTTGGCATTGATCCGCAATTCCTTGGGAATGCGGACGGCTTGCGAGCCACCAGAGGTAAAGATTGTCGTTTTCATTGACGGATATACGTATATCCAAAATGCGGATCCGGCAAGGTGAAAATCCAAATCACGCCCCGAGCTTAGGATCATAGTCCTTCGGTGCGCGGATGATTTTTTCGATGCCATGTTTGGTGACAAGGTTGCCCGCACTGCTGCGGCTCTTGATGCCGAACTCGGCGAAGTGCAGCGGGCGGATGAGATTGCGCATCCGCAAGCCGGACTTGAGGTGGACTAATAACATCTGTGCGGCGCTCTCCTCGTTGGTTTTGTGGAAAGCGAAGTAGAGGACGCGACTGTTCGGCGTGCCCTTCGTCAGATCGTATTCTTTATCGCGGGTAATGCCGCCGACGGTGAAGCGCTTGGCGAGGATCGCGCCGTCACGCCCGTCCCGATAGATCATGGAATAAATGAGATCCTCCTCCTTGCGGAAGATGGCGACGCGCAAGGGTTTCTGACCGACGAAGACTTTTTCCGCGACCTTCATGACGCGCATTTTTCCGTCCTGCGTGAAGGCGATGAGGTCGTCGATGGTGGAGCATTTTTCGACCGGCTCGCCGTCTTTCTTCAGGCCGTAGCCAGCGAAGCCGTTCTTGGCATCCAGATAGAGCGTCTCGGTGGCTGCGACGACTTGCATCCGATCCACCCGCTCGAAAGAGGCTATCTCAGTGCGGCGTTCGCGAGCCTTGCCGTATTTCTTGGCGAGTTCCTCATACCAGCGGATGGTATATTTAGTGAGATTGCGGAGGTGCTTCTCGGTCTCGTCGATGAGCTTTTCGAGGCCCTTGATTTCCTCGTCCGCCTTGAACGCGTCGAACTTAGAAATGCGCTTGATCTTGATTTCCGTTAGGCGGACCAAATCGTCTTCCGTGACCTCGCGCTTGAGGAGTTTTTTGAATGGCTTGAGGCCGTCGTCGATGGCTTTGAGCACGGCTTCCCATGTTTCGCATTCTTCGATGTCGCGGTAGATGCGGTTCTCGATGAAAATTTTCTCTAACGAGCTGAAATGCCATTTTTCGGCGAGTTCGCCGAGTTTGATTTCCAGTTCCAGCTTGAGCAGATCCCGCGTGCGGAATGTGGTGCGGCGGAGGATTTCGGAAACGCCCATGAAGACGGGCTTGCCATCGACGATGACGCAGGCGTTCGGCGAAATGGAAAGTTCGCTGTCGGTGAAGGCGTAGAGGGCGTCGCGGGATTGTTCGGGATCGGCTCCCGCAGGCAGATAGACGAGGATGTCGGCGTTCGCGGCGGTGTTATCCTCGATTTTGGCGATCTTGATTTTGCCTTTGTCTGCGGCGGCAACGATGGACTCCATCAGCGCACCGGTGGTAGTGCCGAAGGGGATTTCTGTGATGCGGAGGATGCCTTTCTTATCCGTGGCGATGCGGGCACGGACCCGGATTTTCCCCCCGCGCAGACCATCGCGGTAGTCGGCTGCGTCCATAATCCCGCCGGTGGGGAAATCCGGGATCAGGGTGAACGGTTGGTCGCGCAGGACGGCGATGGCGGCTTCGATGAGTTCGTGGAAATTGTGCGGCAGGATCTTGCAGGCGAGGCCGACGGCGATGCCCTCGACGCCTTGGGCTAACAGCAGCGGAAATTTCACCGGCAGCGTGTCCGGCTCTCTACGGCGACCATCGTAGCTGGGTAGCCAGTCGGTGGTTTTCGGATTGAAGACGACCTCATTAGCGAACTTTGTGAGGCGGGCTTCGATGTAGCGGGGAGCGGCTGCGCCGTCGCCTGTTAGGGTGTTGCCCCAGTTGCCTTGAGTGTCGATGAGCAGGTCTTTCTGCCCGAGTCCGACGATGGCGGCCCCGATCGACTGGTCGCCGTGCGGGTGGTAGTTCATCGTATTTCCCACGATCCCGGCGACCTTGTTATAGCGGCCATCGTCTAGCTCATCCATGGCATGGAGGATGCGGCGCTGCACCGGCTTGAGGCCGTCGTAAAGGTGGGGGACCGCACGTTCGAGGATGACGTAGCTGGCGTAGTCGAGAAAGTAGTCGGAATACATCGCGCCCAGCGAGGCATGTTGGTCCGGGTCGTGAGTCATGGGAGCAAATGGTTAACGATCCAAGAGGATCCACGCAAGCCTGACTTTAAACCCGCGGTAATCATCAAGACTCCAAGCAAGATAATTTCTAGCTCTAGCAATTCAAAATTTCAGATGTCCCCATCCGGATAAAGCTGATGGAACTTGATCGCCTCCACCGCGATGGCGGCGGCAGTGCCGAAGATGGTTTCCACGCTGGCGGTGCGGGGGACTTGGGCGGCTGGGCGGGAGAGGCCGAGGATGAGCTGGCCGTAGTTTTGCGCGCCCGCGACGTGCTGGAGCAGCTTGAGTGAAATGTGAGCGGCGTCTAGATTCGGGAAAACCAGCACATCCGCTGTCGGGCGGACTTCGGCGGCGGGGAGTTTGATTTCTGCAGCTTCCGGGTCGAGCGCGACGTCGACCTGGAGTTCGCCCTCAATGCTGATGTCGATAAATTGCCTCAAAGCCTCGGCTTGGGCGAGGGCGGCGGCGGCGATCATCCGCCGGGCGTCCGGGGTGTTTGCGGAGCCTTTGGTGGAATGGCTGAGCATCGCGACAAAGGCCTTCCGTCCGAGAAAGTGGCGGGCGAGTTTTCCTGTTTCGAGGGCGATTGCGGCGAGTTCACTGACATCGGGATTCGGAATCAGGCCGCAGTCCGCGAGAAACAGGATGCCATTGCCGCCGAGATGCTTGAGGTGCGCACCGGTCAAAATGGTCACGCCAAAAATTTTCGGGACGCCCGGCATGGGTTTGATCGTGTGCAGCAAGGCCCGGAAATAAGCCGCAGGAAGTGCTTGGTTGCCGCCGACGATGGCGTCCGCCTGGCCGTATTGGACCATCAGTGCTCCGAAATAGTGAGGCCGGGCGACGATTTCCGCCGGATTCCCGATCTGCATAGTCCGGTAGCGGGCCATGTTTTCGACCCGCTTGCAGAAGAGGTCGAAGTCCGAGGCGAGCGGGGGATCGATGATGTGGACGAATTTCAACGAAACCTCATGCTTCAGGGCGAGCGCCCGGATATGGTCCTTGTTGCCTAACAAAATTGGTGCGACGACCTCTTCCGCCACCAAGCGGGCGGCGGCGCGGATCACGCGAAGATCCTCGCCCTCGGTGAAGACCACCCGCTTCGGATGCCGGCGGAGTTGTTCGAGGAGGTAAGCGGTGACGGAATTGCCCGGATGGGGCGCGGTGGGGAATACGCTCATGGAAATTCTGGCGTTTGAAGCCTGCACCGACTTTAGTATGGCTTTTGCCGTGCGTTCAACCCGATTCATGCTGAAATCCGCACGTGCCTGCTGACTACCATACGCATACGCCGCTCTGCCATCATGCAGAGGGCGAGCCGGAAGCCTACATTGACGCCGCATTGGCCGCCGGGGTGAGCGAGTATGGGATTTCCGATCACGCCCCGCAAATCCCCGAACCTTTCGATGACTGGCGGATGGCCGAAGCGGACTTGCCGGAATATTTCCGCTGGCTCGAACGCGCGCGCGCCCATGCCGCAGGCCGGATTCCGGTGCGGGCTGGGTTGGAATGCGACTGGCTCACCGGCTGCGAACCGTGGCTCGCCGACCTGGCATCTCGCCATGACTGGGACTACCTGATCGGCTCCGTCCACTATCTCGGCGACTGGGATTTCGACAATCCCAAGTGGCTTGGACGCTGGGCGGAGAGCGATGTGGACGCGGTGTGGACCCACTACTGGAAAACTTACGCGAAAATGGCCGATAGCGGACTTTTTGACATCCTCGGCCATCCAGATTTGGTGAAAAAATTCGCCCACATCCCGGCGGGCGATCTGGATCGTTTTTATGAGCCGGTGATCGATGCGATTGCCGCGTCCGGCTGCGTCATCGAGCTGAACACCGCTGGCTGGCACAAGCCGTGTGCGGAAGCGTATCCCGCGCCGAGGTTTCTCGAACTCGCGTGTTCGGCGGGGATCGGGCTGGTGATTTCCTCGGACTCCCATGCGCCGCGCGAAGTTGCCCGAGATTTCCCCAAGGCCATCGCGCTTGCCAAAGCGGCGGGCTACCGGGAAACCGTGCTATTTGAAAAACGCCAGCGGAGGACGGAGTTGCTGGATTAACAAAAAAGAGATTCCCCGCGGCGTGGGCTCATGAGCTACGATCGGGTGCAATCCACCGGCTCGCCCACGACGCGGGAAAATTTTTCCGGCGGAAAATCACTTCTGATCCTTGCGTTCTTCCTCCTCGCGGATGACATCTAACGGAGCCTCGGCATCATGGATTGTTGCCTCGTCCGTCGCGCCCTGACTGACACGGCGGAAGGCGCTCATTTTCCGGCTGAGTGCGCCTTTGGATGAGACATACGATTTTTCAGTCATGCAAAAATTCGCGGTGTTGCTAGAGTGGATGTTCATTTGGGCCGCCGTGGCGATGGCGTCCTGATTCGCCCCGAGGAAGAGGAACTGCCACTGATAGGTATCCGTCTGGTGGCGGATCCGTTGCGCGACATCGGCCCAGGAATAGCGGGTGGAGGCATTCTCATGACCGTCGGTTAGAATGGCGATGATGACTTGGCCGGGGCGTCCTGCCTCAGGCGTCGCGGCGAGTTTTTCCCCGAGTTCGTCGATGGTGCGACCGACGGCATCGAGCAGCGCCGTACTGCCACGCGGGACGAAGGTGGCGGTGTCGAGTTCCACCACTTCGGAGATCGGCACCGACTGGCAGGGCAGTTCGTATTGGTCGTCGAACAGGACCAGGGTGAACCGCGCATGGCCGGGGATCTGTTGCTGTTCGCGGAGGAGTCGGTTGAAGCCGCTGATGGCGGGCTCGACCATCGACTGCATGGAGCCGGAGCGGTCGAGGATGAAGGCAATTTCGGTGTAGGATTTGTTCATAACCCCGCCATTAAACCACCGGGGGTGGGACAAATGGAGGGGTAGCCTAGAAAAAGTTTGGATTTTTTTAGCCGAAAACCTGCAGCCACTCCGTTTTCTTGAAGCCGACCAGCACTTTGCCATCGCCGATGAGAAAAGGCCGTTTCACGAGGTTGCCGTTGCTTCCGAGTAGTGCGAGCGCCTGCGACTCGGTCATATTCGGCAATTGGTCCTTCAGGCCAAGGGCGCGGTAGTCCATGCCGGAGGTGTTGAAAATTTTCCGCAAATCGCCGCCGTAGGATTTGAGCGCGGTCCCCAGTTCGGCGGCGGAGGGGGGCGTTTCGCGGATGGCCTTGACCTGATGGGCGATGCCACGGGCGGTGAGCCATTTCAACGCGTCCCGGCAGGTGCTGCATTTTTCATAACCGTAAATCGTGATCACGCCCGGATCTTGCATCCCGCTGATGGGGATGCAAGTCTCGCCGTCCACGAATGAAATCTCACCTGCTAGAGCAAATCCGCACCGAACTTCGTGCGAGTTTGGAGCGACTGACCAAAGCCGCCACCGAGGCCCACGCCGCCGCCACCGATCCGGGGAGCAAGGCGGAGGGGAAATACGACACGCGCAGTCTGGAAGCATCCTATCTCGCAGCAGGGCAGGCCCGACAGGTCGAGGAATTGGCGGACTCCCTGCGGATATTTGAAACGCTCGCACTGCCGGATTTTGCGTCGGACGACGCTGTCGATGCCGGTGCGCTGGTGACAGTTGAACTAAATGGCAACGGCGCATTTTTCCTGTTAGTTCCGGCTGCGGGCGGCATGGAAATTGAACATGAGGGACAGGAAATCACATTACTCTCCCCGGCGAGTCCGCTCTATCGAAAGCTGCTAGGCATGAGAACGGGCGAGAAGTTAAAAATTCCGGCGCTGAAGCTGATAGAAGTTAGTTAGGGCGCTGAAATTGCAGATAAAGGAATGATGTTTGCTGATTTCACCGTTATGAGACCTTTGAGAACGATCCGCAGGTCGGCTCTCAGATCGCCATTCACGTTCGCTTCGACGATGGTTATGTCATTCGCGGTGTTGGGTTTGTTGACTTTGTGAAAGCGCACCTGGCCCGGACCGGTGAAGGGATCGGTGCCGATGAAGGTGAATATTTGCGAACCGGATTGAGAGGCGTCGGAGTCGATCGCTGAGAGATCAATCTTATCCTCCGCGACGTTGAAGTCAGTGATGGTATCAGACTCCGTTGCGCTGGATTGGCCGCAGGAAAGGTAGATGAACACATCCTTCCCGGCACCCCCAGTTAGAGTGTCGGCCCCGCCTGCGCCGGTTAGTTTGTTAGCTCCGGCGTTGCCGATGATTGTATTGGCGAGGCCATTGCCTGTGCCTGCGATGGGCGAGGCTCCAGTCAATACGAGGTTCTCGATGTTGGCTCCGAGCACATAGCTGGCCGACGACTGCACGGTATCGGTGCCTTCAAGGGATTTTTCATAAACCTTGTCGCCCACGTTATCGACGATGTAGGTATCGTTGCCTGTTCCGCCGACCAAACCATCGGCTCCGGTGCCGCCGTTGAGCGTGTCATTTCCTGAAGCTCCATACAGCGCGTCATTGCCCGCGAGGCCGTTGATTGTGTCGTTGCCGCCGAGGCCGTTGATGGCGTTAGCGTCCTTTGTTCCATTCAGTTTTTCGCCAATGCCGGTACCGTACTTTGGGGTCGGCGAGTCATCGGAGAGTTCGCCCGTGACGACCGCCGTGCCGAGGATGACACTGGAGGCGGAAGTATCGGTGAGTTCGAAACGGTAGCCTTCCGGCACTTCCACGATCCCATCGAGGGCAACCGGTATGGACACCCGTTTGACTGAATTATCGGTGTCAGAAGCGGCACCGACAGGGAGTTTGGCCATATTGACGCTGCCGGATGGAAACGTCGCTTGGCCGAAGTCCGCGGGCGTGACCGTCGGACCTGAGCTGAGTGCCTGGATGCGCCAGTTGATGGTGACCGGCACCTGTCCCTTACCGATCCGGATGATGTTGAAATCAAGGGTTGGCGGATCGCCTGCGACTAGGGGAGGCGTGAGGCCCAAGGCATGGACGAAAACCAGAGAGGCGGCGGTATCCACAGCTCCCGCACCACTATGACTGTTCATAATACCGATCGCGCTGGAGCCGTCACTCCCATTTGCCGCACGGTGTCCGTCGAGACCATCCAAGCCATTCGCGCCCTGTGGGCCACGGTCGGTGTTGCCGTAGTCAGCGGGCCGATCTAGCAGACGGTCGGCGGGGCCATAGGACAGCGCGACTTTGGTGAAATCCGGATAGTTGTAAAAACTGATGTCCGGGCAGTAGGAAAAGTTTTTTACTTTCGAAAATCCACTCATGCCACCAGGGCCGCCTTTGCCATAGATGTATGGCGTTGCCGTGGAAGTCGCACCCCGTCCTGCGGTCGCCTGGCCAGTGGCACCCAAGGCCGCTGTGCCATTGATCGCGCCGAGATTGAGAACCTCGGATGCCGCGTCGCCGCCGTCGCCATGGCCGCCGTCGTTGCCGCGATCCCCGCCGTTACCAGCGATGCCGCCGATGCCGCGATGGGAGCGGGTGTAGCGGACCCAGGCATCGCCATAAACTTGGAATGTAGCCCCGATGTAGTCGAACGTGGTGACGATGCTCTGGTAGTAAATCTGGTCTCCGCCCTGACCTCCTTTGCCACCGGCACCACCGTTGCCGCCACTACCCGCATACGCACCATAGCCTGAGTTTGCGATGGAGCCGTCGCCCACCACCCAGCCAGCCAACCGCCCGCCAAAGGTCACGTCGGTCAGGCTAAGAATGCCGGTCACTTCGTTCAGGATCGCCCCCCCGGCGTTGCCGCCACTGCCACCATTTCCACCATTAGCGCCATTTCCCGCATGGCCGCCGTTGCCACCATCCGGCGGCGTGTAGTCCTGCGGGGTAGAATTGCCACCCCAGCCAGGGCCAACGGGAGAGCTTGTCGGATCATAGGCATCGCCCGCCCTGCCGCCAAGCCCGCCGAAGCCACCCTGCCCCCCCGCGCCGCCCGGTCCCGCAGCCGCATAGCCAGCGGAAAAACCGACCCGGATGAGGGTGAGAGTTCCAAAATTATCAATGATGCCGCCGACATTTTTCGCGTTTTCCCCAGCAGTCGCCTGCGTGCCATTGACGCCATCCCCGCCGTCAGTCGGCAAGACTTGGGTGGTGCCGTCATTGGAGAAATTTTTCCCTGGAGTCCCGGAGGCGCCTTGGACTCCGCTCGTGCCATTACCCCCCGCATCGCTGTTGGAGCTGCCGTATAAAAAATCGACTCCCACCACCGTGAGATTGGCCCCGTAGTGGACGTTCAATTGTGTCGCATACCCGTTGCTGAAAATGATGTCGGTCAGGCCATCGTCATCAATGTCACCATTGATCGTGAGCGCGCCGCTCGGGCGAATTTCCAACGGGCTTGTGAGTTGCTGATAGTAGAGAGCCTTGTCGGCGAAGGTGATGATGTTAGGCCCCGGATCAGCCTCTGCGGCGGCGACCGCCTCGCGCAGGCTCATGAGGCCGTCTTTGTTATCGACCACATCGGTACTGGTTGTGACGACGAAGGTGACGGCGGCGGCGAGGATGGCACTCATGATGGTGGTGGGGGAATGAGGTTGAAATCAAACGCCACACAACGGTAAAGCCGCCCACCGTTCAAGTCTGAAAGTTTGCCAAGTCCGCAATTCTTATTTTGTTTTTTGACAAGCAAGTATCAAGGGTGGAGATCGCCTTGAACGGGGGCAGGGACCGGGGTAGGGTTTTTCCCATGCGGATTGATATTGTGACCTTATTTCCCGAGATCGCGCTGGCACCGTTGAGT
>JAYVNM010000220.1:0-2814 GCA_043758445.1 Akkermansiaceae bacterium
AAATCAACGTCATCAAGCGCGGCAAAGCCGGTGCCCGGGTCGAGTTCGGCAACAAGCTCTGGCTTGGCGAAACCCGCGAAGGCATCATCGTCGATTACCAGTTCTATCAAGACAACCCGAGCGACACCGCCTTGGTCAAACCCGCTATCGAGCGCCTCGTTGATCGTCAGCAGTTGGCCATCGGCAACGTCTGGGGAGATCGCGGCCTGGCAAGCAAGCCCAACACCGCCCTGCTAGAAAAGCGCGGAATTGGCAATGGCCTGTGTCCGCGCAACGTCAGCGAGTTGGCCGACAAACTCACCAACCAGCAAGGCTTTCGCGAAGGGCTCAAACGGCGGGCAGCCACCGAAGGTCGCATCGGCATTTTCAAGAACGTCTTCCTCGGACGACAACTGTTAGCCAAAGGCTTCGAGCACCGACAACTGGCCGTAGGATGGGCGGTTCTCACGCATAACCTCTGGGTTGTTGCACGCATGGCGGAGGCTGAGAAAAAGCGCAGAGAGAATCAGGAACTAAAGATAGGAATACCACGCACCCGAGCCGCCTGAGGCCAAGTCCATCGAAAAAGTGCGAAAAGAGGATCAAACCAAACGATCCGGGAAACCCGCGGCCACGAAGCCCAAGAATTGAGTTCCAATCGTTAGAAACGAAAGAAAATCGCCTCCCATGGCTCCAAATCCCGGTGGATTGAATTATTTTATGTGTTTATTTGAACACTCTAAAATAGTGGCTCCCAAAAAACGCTTTTTTGGGACAGGCTCTATGTATCGCCCCCACCTGCTCCGAACCTACCGGATTCCGAATCCGAACAGGCGGACTTGCTTGCGGAACTTTGCAAGACCTTCTTCGCGGACTGCGAGGGTGGTTTCACCGGCGCGGAGACAGGTGGTCGAGAGCTCCTTGCTCATGGAAATCATCTCGGCGGTGCGGGCGTCGCGGCACTCGAAGAGGATCGCGGTGCCGGACTGGCGGACGGCTCCGCCATTCGCACGGGCCTGTTTGAGGAAGGCGACTGTGGTTTCTGGCAGCGGTTGCTCGTCGCGTTCGTCGAGAAACTGCGCGAATCGGTCCGGGTCTTGGCCTGATTCGACCGCCTCAATCGCACGGGACTCATCAAGCCGGAAGATGCCATCTTTTTCCGGCTCGGCCCATGTCTCGAGCTGGATGCGCTCGGCGGGCGACAAACTCCCGGACGCCACGCGGATGGTGCGGTTGCCCAGGACCGTAAGCCGCACCTGCGGCATGGGTCGCGAGGGCTGGAAAGCGATTTTTCCCCCACTCAACACATGCGCACCGAGCGGGTTGATGCGGAAGGCTTGCAGCCCGTCGTAACGGGAAAGCCATGCGTAGTTGTCCATGCCCCAGTTGTCCACCGGGCGGACGTGGTCCGGAATCTTGTAGGCGATGTCCACAAGGCCGAGGGTGGCGGCGTGCTCCATGAGGATGCACATCAGGTAGCGATCCTGCAGCACGTCCCATTCTCCGTATCCGTCGTAGCCCAGTGCGCCGTATTTTGCGTCGGCGATGTAGAGTTTCCATGGATCATGGGAAACTTCGAACATGAAGCCGTCCGCACGCATGTAGCTGGAGAATCCGTCGAAAGAAATCCACTCGCCCGCCGGGCATTTCGCGAGGGCGTCGAGCATCGCGGAACGCCGTGGCACCCTTGCCGTGAGCGCACCCTTGATCGACTGCCCCTTGATGATGTCGATGCGGTTAAACTCGTCGTAGTTCTTGTTGGCTAACCATTTCCGCCAGGTCTCCCCGATGACTTCCCACGCGGGTTTCTCCACGGCGCGGCGACCTTGCGGGGTGAGGACGGATTTCGAGCCACTCATCGCGACAAGGCCTGCGGCATGAAGCATCCGGATCCAGCCGACCGGCTTGATGGGGCCGATACCCTGATCCCACGGTTTCGGATCGGGAATGTGGACGAGTTCGGGAGGAAACCAATCGCCGCCGACCAGTGCGGCCTCGATGCCGACGAGCGCGTTCTTTGCCGGAATGCCGGTTTTCTCACCGAAACGCAGGTCGCCCAAAGACGCCAAGCGGAGCAACGCGGCGAGTTCGGCGAGGGCCTCGGATTCGGTGTGCCGGATCCAGAGTCCGTCCTTCGCGATGGGTTCCGGGATGCACGTCACGGTGGTTGGCGTGGGTTCAGGCACGATCGGGCGCAGGCGTGCCGCTAGGTCGGAAGGAATCCCCTGCGACCTCGGACCTCCATCCTGATAGAAAAAGAGGTTCAAACGGGTCGCGTTTTTCGGAGACTGCCATGAGTAGTAGCTGCGGGCATCCTCCGGCATGGTGTGAAATTCGGCGTCGCGGCCGTATTTCGCACGAAACCGCACCGTATCATGCCGGTGGGTGGTGTCGTAAACCGCCTCGCTCACCGCCAGCCGCCCGGTTTCATCCAAGTCATCCCATGCCGCCCGCAGGCCCGGACCGGAAAGAGCAGCCTCGATCCCATCGATAAATTCAGCCTTCCGCGTCGCCTTCGAGCCGGGCTCGAGAAACTTGAGCCGGTAACGGAGATCATCGACCGTCAGATTCCACAAGGTGTCGTGAAGCGTCGCCATGGCGCGAGCTTCCCGCGTGGCGCGAGAATGGCAAAGCTAACATTTCCGCTGCAACCTCATCCGCGCCGGCCGCATCCTGCGCATGCTCCGTTTCCACGCCCACGATCTGAATCTGAAACCTTCGCCGACACCTGCTACCACCACCGCAAACACCCGCTGCGTTTTTCCAAGAGCGGCGAGCATTTGATCGAGGAGGCTTACTCCAGGCACTTTGTGGTCGTGGGCAAGCGGAATCCTT
>JAYVNM010000221.1:0-2800 GCA_043758445.1 Akkermansiaceae bacterium
GCAGCTATATCTCGACGGTTCGCAAGAAAGGGCTGGATCTTATGGCCTCGATCAAAGCCGCCTTCACCGATGCCCCGCTGGAGTGCTGAATAGTTACGGATTTTACAGGATTTTTTTGATTTTTAATTCATCTTCGAAATTCCCTCTTATTCAATCCTCCTCATCCTTCGCACCTTTCACCCGAACCTTGCCGCGGAGTTTGGCCTCGATGAAGTCGTCCAGATCGCCGTCCATGACGTCCTGGATGCTGCCGGATTCCTGACCGGTGCGGAGATCGAGGACTTTCTGATAAGGTTGGAATACGTAGGAGCGGATCTGGTTGCCCCATGAAACGTCGCCTTTTTCACCGTAGGCACGGTCCGCCTCGGCTTTTTGTTTGTCCTCCTCAATGGTGTAGAGCTTCGCCTTGAGAATTTCGTAGGCGAGTTCCTTGTTCGCGCCCTGCGTCCGCGCGGCGGTCGAGCGGATGAGGATACCGGTGGGCAGGTGGCGCAAGATGACGGCGGTTTCCACCTTGTTCACATTCTGACCACCTTTGCCGCCGGAGCGGGTGGTGGTGATCTCGATGTCCTTATCGATGATGTCGATCTTGATCTCCTTGGAAACTTCGGGCGTCGCGTCGATGGAAGCGAATGAGGTGTGGCGCTTGGCATTGGAGTCAAAGGGGGAAATCCGAACCAGCCGATGCACGCCGCGCTCGTTTTTAAGGAAGCCGTATGCGTGGTCGCCGGTGATTTTCAAGGTCGCCGTCCGCAGGCCAGCCTCATCGCCGTCCTGCCAATCCAAAGTGTCCACCGTGTAGCCCTTTCGTTCTGCCCAACGAGTGTACATCCGGTGGAGCATTTGCGCCCAATCGCAGGCTTCAGTCCCACCGGCACCGGCGGAAATTACTAGGAAGCACGCGGAAATATCACTCGGTTGGTCGAGTAAGGTGAGCAACTCGTAGGCGCGGGTGTCGCTTTCGAGGCCCTTCGCGCTGTCGAGCGCTTCACGGGCGAGATCCGCGTCATCGTATTCCTTGGCAAGAGCCACGCCTTCATCGATATCCGCCACGCGGGATTCCAGTTTGAGGAATCTTTCGAGTTTCTTTTTCAGCCCGGCGGCCTTAGAGCTGATGGATTTAGCCTTGTCCGAGTCGTTCCAAAACTCAGGTGCGCCCATCGCTTCTTCGAGCGTGTGGATTTCGTTTTCGAGTGTTGGGACGTCAAAGATACCTCCTGAGCTTCGACAAGCGGCTTTTGAGGCCGGTGGTGTCGAGCGCCAGGAGGTCAGCGGTAGGGAGTGAGGACATGTCGGCGTAGAAAAGGGCATTCGCTGGGATGTGGCAAGGCGGATCGTGTGGGGCGCGTGGGGGAAGGGAGTGACATCCCCTTGCAAGATGATCTTCTCCTCCCGGAACCCGTGTGCCAGAACTACTCAATCGCCGGTCAGATTTACCAATATACCTCTGTTGGATTTTTGCAGTGCATGGGCATCGTCGTTACCTTGCAATTCCTCCGCTGTCCGCGATAAATCGCCCCATGCTCAAGCAACAACGCGCCGACCATGTCCGACGGCGGCTCCAGGAACTCTACCCGGAGACGCCGATCCCGCTCGACCACAAGGACCCTTACACCCTGCTGGTCGCCGTCGTATTGTCCGCACAGTGTACTGACGTGCGGGTCAATCTCGTCACCCCGGCCCTCTTTGCCCTCGCTGATAATCCGCACGACATGATGCGCGTCCCGGTGGCAGAAATCCAAGCCATTATCCGCCCGTGCGGCCTGTCACCCCGCAAGGCCGCCGCCATTTCCGCGCTTTCCAAAATTTTGATGGATAAACATGGTGGTCAAGTTCCGGCAGATTTTGCGGCGCTCGAAGCCTTGCCCGGCGTCGGTCACAAGACGGCATCGGTCGTGATGGCCCAGTCGTTCGGCGTGCCGACGTTTCCCGTAGACACCCACATCCACCGCCTCGCGACTCGCTGGAAACTCACGTCAGGAAAAAACGTTGTCGCAATCGAGCGCGATTTAAAAAAACTCTTCCCACGCGAATCATGGAATCGCCTGCACCTGCAAATCATCTTTTACGGACGCGGGCATTGCACCGCCCGTGGCTGCGACGGCAAACGCTGCCTGCTCTGCCGGGAGCTCTTCCCGCTCCTGATCTAATATCCAACCGAACCGGCAGAGTACGGACGCCTGGGAATTGCGAATTCTAATCAGTCCTATTTGCGCCATAAGACCTATATCCTTCTGCCCAGCAAAAAAAGAGCCCGGCTCCCAGTTAAGGGAGCCGGGCATATACCTGGCGACGACCTACTCTCACAAGACCTATCGTCTCACTACCATTGGCGCTGCGGCGTTTCACTTCCGGGTTCGGAATGGGACCGGGTGGTTCCACCGCGCTCTGGTCACCAGAATTGAGGCTTTAAGCAGGCTTAAAGCCTCAATTCTGGGGACGTTAGAGGTTATTTGTTATAGGTTATTAGGGAAGATGCTTTGTCCTTCACTCATAACTTCTAACTTTTAACTAATAACTTTTAACTGCGGCCTCGCGGCCGCCGCCCGCTCTCTGACATCCATACGGAGAACTTCTAATTCTAAAACTTGACAATCTCTAAACCATTCACGGTCACTTGTTTTCACTAATTCAAAAATAGGAATCAAGCCAAACGGATGATTAGTACTTCTCGGCTGAATACATTACTGCACTTACACCTGAAGCCTATCAACGTCGTAGTCTTCGACGATCCT
Source organism: Akkermansiaceae bacterium (assembly GCA_043758445.1). GTDB lineage: Bacteria > Verrucomicrobiota > Verrucomicrobiia > Verrucomicrobiales > Akkermansiaceae > Luteolibacter. Next base: position 2,736 of record JAYVNM010000221.1, read on the forward strand.
TTAGGGAAAATTCATCTTGGGAGTAGCTTGGCGCTTAGATGCTTTCAGCGCTTATCTATTCCATA
>JAYVNM010000222.1:0-8745 GCA_043758445.1 Akkermansiaceae bacterium
CCAGGAAAGGTTGGTTGTTGGTCACACACGATCTAACCAGACCGGCGGATATCCGACTACCTTTTTATCCCGAGAATCCGCTTAAAACCGTGGCATTCTTCCCAGTCACCATTCCCGGCGAACGTGTTTTCCACTATCTCAACCTGGTGCCCGGCAGCTACAAGGTAGGCTTCAACAATGCGGCCAATCCCACCGGTGTGAATTTCTCTAAAGTCCACCTCAACATCGACGCCCTCCGAGTTTATAAAGCCGAATCATCATCCGCCACGCCCTTGTTCTGGGGCGCAAAGGCCTCGGGCGGCGCTGGAACATGGGATGTCGCCTCAACCGCAAATTGGAACGACGGAGTATCCGCCACCAAGTGGCTCGACCTCGGCGCAAGCGATTACGCGGCGGTCTTCTCCGGGAAAGGCGGCACCATCGACGTCGCCAGCCCGGTCCCCGCTAACCTGAAGATTCTATCAAGAATCAGAAGGGGCCTTGGAATTTAGTGAATGGGACTCTAGCGGAATATCACGAATTGTTATTTTGTGAATCAAGACTGCGATTTTTCCCCGGAGCCTCTGGATCTCACGGTCGCGCTACTGCTTCCATCCTCCTTGAAGATGAAGCGCTCGCCGACATACACGTGGATCGAGAGAAGTCGTATGAAAACAATCCGAAGCGCCTCAGGAAATCTGCGCTTGATAGGCCGCCGCATCCATCAGTTTGGAAACATGTGCCGCATCTTTCACCCTCAGCTTGAAGATCCAGCCCTTGCCGTAGGGGTCGGTGTTGACCAGCGATGGGTCGGCCTCCACGTCTGGATTCACTTCCACGATCTCGCCGCCGACTGGCGCGTAGATGTCGCTGGCGGCTTTCACGGATTCCACGACGGCGGTGGGATCCCCGGCATCGACAGCACGGCCCACGGCGGGAAGTTCGACGAAAACTACGTCGGTGAGTTCGGCTTGGGCGTGATCTGAAATACCCACGGTGGCGATTTCGCCATCGAGGCGGACCCATTCGTGTGAGGTGGCGTAGCGGAGGCAGGCGGGAGTGTTCATGGGGTAATAGTTGAGAATTTGTGAACTGAAATGCTGAAAGGCTTAATTTTCGAGACCCAGTGGTTTGGCCCACTCATCCCAGCGATTCTGGAGGCAATGACGAGATAAAATGTCGGCAAAAAGCATCCTGTCGAATCCCGGCAATTCTACCAGATAGACCAACCGGGCACGGTCTTTGGGTCTGCCGACGGTTAGGGCGATGGCGGCAAGATGCTCAGGCCGGATCACCCGGATGCGGTGGTCATCCCATTCCACGGCGAGAGGCTCGCCATGAAATCCTGCGGCAGTCGCGCCGCCGATCGCGTAGTGCCTCAGGGTGCCTTCCCTGACGAGCTGCTCCAAGACATCGCAGACGGCTTGCATGATTTTTTGACGAGTTCGAGTTGGCGCGTTTCCTGAATGAACCGGCCGATCAGTTCGATTTTCTCCCCTACCGGAAGTGACCGCTGCTTGTCCCGCCAATTCGGCATGCCCCGGGGAGATGTTGAAGGAGTCGTCATGGCGTGGGTTTATAAAACGGCTTTTTCACGACTTCTGCAGGGCAGAGTTTCCCACGGACTTCGATGTTTAGTGGGGTGCCGATTTTTGAAAATTCAGCGGGCAGGTAGGCCATGCCAATTCCGGTCATCAGCGAAGGTGAGAGCACGCCACTCGCCAGCTCGCCGATGACTTCGCCGGTGGCGGAAACAACCGGATAGTGGGCGCGTGGTGGGGCGCCTTTTTCTAGATAGCGGATGGCTGTTAGTTTGACGGTGGGGCCATCGGCTTTCTGTTGGGCGAGGGTTTCGCGACCGATGAAATTTCCCTTTTCAAAATCGCAGAAAAATCCAAGTCCGGCCTCGATGGGTGTGCGTGTAGGGGACAGGTCGTTGCCGTTGAGTGGGTAGCCCATTTCTAACCGGAGTGTATCGCGAGCGCCAAGGCCGCAGGGCGTGGCACCGGCGGCGAGAAATTTTTTCCAGTAAGCGATGCTTTCGTGATTCAGACAGAAAAACTCAAAACCATCCTCGCCGGTGTAGCCGGTGCGGCAGACGATGGCACCGTCGCTGGTGAAGCTGATGCCGTTTCTCGGCGGCAGGGTTTCAGATGGGCAAACTTTGGTGAAAACCGTCGCTGCCAGTGGGCCTTGGATCGCCATGCCGGCCCATTGGTGGCTTTGGTCCACCAGTGTGACATGTGGGTCTGAATGCTCGGTCAGCCACAAGTTGTCCGCCTCGATCATCGAGGCGTTTACCACGAGAAAGAAGGAATTTTCACCCGTCCGGTAGGCGATCAGGTCGTCGATCACGCCGCCATTTTCATTCAGCATCAGCGTGTATTGCCCTTGGCCGGGGTCGAGCTTGGCGATGTCGTTGGTGAGCAGTCCGTTCAGCCACGCGGCGGCATTTTGCCCGCTGATGAAGAACTGACCCATGTGGGAAATGTCGAAAATCCCGCAGGCCGTGCGCACGGCGGTGTGCTCGGTGATGATCGAACTATACTGGACCGGCATATTCCACCCGGCGAAGGGGACGAGGCGGGCGTTGAGAGCCTCATGGGCGGCTTCGAGTGGGGAGTGTTGCAATTCGGAAATCACGCTGCGGAGACTGTAAGCGCGGGCTACGCTTGTCAATGCGGGCGAGGCCAGTTTGCCTATTCTTAGATTATGGAGATTAAATCGTCCGCAGAGTGATCCAATTTTGAGGCCGGTGTCGGATTGAACTTGTCAGCGTTACAGCACTGGGGAGTATCCATTCCTCATCAGTCATACGCTGGCGGAATTTCCCCACCGCTCACAAACCCCTCGTATGAACCAATCCCTCATGAAACCCTTTATGATGCCACCGCTATTTCAACGCTTATTCCTCGTATTCCTAGCCGGGGCCTTTTTGGCCAGCTCTGGCTCGCTATCCGCAGCTTCAGGCGCGCGGAAAATCCTCGATCTCAAACTATCACTGAACCACCGGGAAGCGAATGTGCAAGTCCCTGCGGACGCCCTCGTCGTAACCGTTCAGATGTTTGATAAAATCGGCGGCTGGCGGAAAGTCATCTGCACCAAGGCCGTGTCCGGCAAGATGAAATTCAAGCTACCGAACAAAGGCATGGACGCCCATTGGCGGGCGATCGGCTGGTTTGGCAAGGCGAACGTGTCCCATGCGAAATTTCCTGCCAGTTTCTACGCGGGAACGAATCAATTCGGTCCGGTTAAGTCGGCCAGCGGCAGCGGACGACTGACGGATGCGCTAAGCGTGCCAGGCATGGCTGAATCGCTCGTGACGTCCGATTCGCGTGCGACGATGCCAGAGGAAGCAGATATTTGGAAGGTCGATGGCACCACGGTTTACTTTTTCAACCAGTTGCGCGGCTTGCAGGTTATTGACTTGGCAAATCCTGCGGACCCCCACCTAACAGCCTCGCTGCGCCTGCCTGCGGTGGGTCAGGATCTCTATTTGCTGCCAGGCTCTGGGGCTAGCCGCACCGTGGTCCTGTTGACCGAGGGCTGGTCCGAACAGAGTGGCCAATGGACCCGCATCAATTTGGTAAAGGTGAGTGGCGGCAAGGCTGAAATCACTTACAGCCAGGACGTTGTCGGCAGCTTGTCAGACAGCCGGCTTGCGAACAAGCGCCTGATTCTTGCGACCAACGAGTGGAATTACTCAGATGCCAATTCCGAATATGGTTGGAGTTCCAGAACCCATCTTAGTGAGTGGCTGCTCGGTGAGGATCAAGCGCCCGAGGCCGCCGGGGAGACGCTGGTGGAGGGGAGCAGCCCGTTGATTTCTTCTGGACCTGATTGGCTTGCACTGGCGGTGCAACCGAACAGCCGGCGGGATGTCTCGGATGTCTCGGTCTTCGCGGTGCGGCCCGCAGGTCTGGTGCGCATGGCCCTACCCATCCGCACCGAAGGGGCTGTCGCCAGCAAATTCGCCCTGCAGTGGAGCGACAATGTGCTGACCACGATTTCCGAACATAACTCAAGCGATACCGAGTGGGCACCCACGACGGTGCTTGAAAATTTCCGGGCCTGGTCGCCCGAGGTGGTCCACCCGGACCTTGCTGAGGGTCGCTTGGGCAGGCTCGAACTGGCGACAGGGGAAAGCCTCTACACGACCCGCTTCGCCGGGGACAAGGCATACATCGTGACCTACCTGCAAACCGATCCGCTGTGGGTGGTGGATCTGGCGGACTCGGCGAATCCGGTGGTGGCCGGTCAGATCGAAGTGCCGGGCTGGAGCTCGCATCTGGAACCTATCGGAGACATGCTTTTCGCCATCGGCTGGGAGTCCAACTCCGTGGTTGCCTCGCTTTTTGATGTCGCGAATCCCGCGTCTCCTCAACTGCTGCGCCGTCTGAGTTTGGGCGATTCCGGCACCTATAGTGAGGCTATGTGGGACGAGCAAGCGCTCAAGGTGCTGCCTGACGCCGGCCTAGCAATGATTCCTCTATCAACCTATGACTACACCAGCGGAGATTCGAACTCGGTGGTGCAGTTGCTGGACATCGACCTCAGCGCCCGGGACATGAGCCTGCGGGGGAAAATTTCCCATGCCTTCGATGCCCGCCGTGCCGACTTGATCGGGGATGCGGTGGTGTCCATCTCACAACGCGTGCTGGTCGCTGCGGATGTGTCGGATCGTGATGCCCCGGCCATCTTGTCCGAGGTATCACTCGCTTGGCCGGTGGACCGGGTGCTCGCGGCTAGTGGCAATCTGATCCAGATCGAAGATGGGAATTGGTATAGCGGGCGTGCGACGGCCCGGATCTCTCCCGCATTTTCGCCGGAGGAAATTCTAGCGGAAACTGACTTGGGTGATGGCACGGTCAAGGCGGCGGACTATCGCGATGGCAAGCTCTACATCCTGCGTGAAACCGGCTCCTCGCGCTCGATGTTTTACCGCTTTTCGATGTTCGCGGGTTCTGGCGCTGGGGGTGGTGAAAACCGCTTGTTTCTCGATATTTACGACGCCTCCGTGGCTCCCGCGCTAATCTTATTGGGTTCATGTTCCGTGAACCCTGGTACGGGTGGCCAGCTTGCGGTGGATCACTTGCTCTGGCCCCAACCGAATCGGCCTGCGGTGGCGCTGAATTTCCAAAGCTCGTTCTGGTATGGTGGCGGGCCGATCATGATGGATGCTGTGATCCGCAAGCCGCTCGCTCTCGCTAAGCAAATTAGCAGCGAGCCAGTTAGAAGCGAGTCATTGGCGGGGATTGTTGCTGCTGCCAGTCCGCTGAAGGCGGCACCTGGCGCGATGTTATTGGCATGGCCGTATTGGAATCCAAGCGCCCCGGACAAGGCTCCCAGCCTGATCCTCTTTGATACCTCTGATCCCGCATCCCCCGTGGCGGATAGTCCCGTCTGCCTCGGAACCGCAGGATCCAACCTCAGTGGAGTGAGCGAGGCTGCGGACGGATTGATCGTGCTGGCCAGCTCCCAGACCTACGATAAGACGGCGGAAATATGGCTCGAATATGGCAAGGCCTATCAATACGCTAGCGTCATCGAGGTGGCCTCCGAGGGCTCGCCACTCATCCGGCCACCTGTCGAAATGCCCGGTGAGTTGTTCGCCATCACGGAGTTGGATACCAATGGTTTTCTCGCCTACACTCGGACGGATGGTGAAAATGCCACTACCCTCCAAGTGAGTGCCTGTGATGGTTATGAGGCGTTCTTCATTGCTGGGCTTGAGGTTCCATCATCCTACGTGGTGGCCGCAGCGGGTGGCCGGCATTTGTTCGTCGCGCAGCCTGACGGAGTGGAGCGCTATCTCCTAGCAGAGGAGGGAACTTTCGTCAGCGAACCGTCCCTGCAAGTCGGCTGGACACCGAACTCGCTGCGCTGGAACGCAGGCGCTTTAACCGGCTCCACTTGGAATTCCTTGTTCATCGCGGATGTAGATAACAACACGGTGGATACTTGGGATTTCCAGACCTGGTATCTCAGTCTCGACCGGGTCGTCATCCTGCCTAACAAAGACGTGCTGGTCCCCTTCGGCGAATACGGCGCGGATCGTCTGCATCGCTGAGATCGCGCCACTTGGACTCTTCCTTCGGCGCTTCAGGTCACTTGAGACGGATGAGTTCTGGTGAATCTGTGGAGTCCTCGATGGCGCGGATGGCTTGCCGGACGGATTTGGTCTTCATGGCCATGAGTTCTGCCGAGACGTTCCAGGAGTTGAACCTCGCCGAGTTTGTCATAGGCGCTGTTGCGATCCTTGCTAGTCCATCCTCGTCCGTCGGCAATCAGCGTCTGTGCTTCAGCGGCCTTGATCCAGGATGCGCTTGGATTTCTCGCAGTCGTAGGGCGCGGTGGCGCTATAGCTGCCGAGCACGGGAACATTCACCACGACCTCCTCCGATTTGCCCGCCCGCCAACGGGTGATTTTCAGTTGTCCCGCCCCCCTTTGATTCCGCCGCCGTCAGTGCTTTGCCGAACTGGTGCGCTTCAGCGATGTGTTATCAGTGGCATGAAGGGATGCCGTGAGGAGCGCTAGGGCGGCGAGAACGAGTGTTATTTTCATAGGTTTATTCGACTATGTCTTTAGGGGAAATGGGGACTTGGCAGAAAGTTAGAGCAGCAAAGCATTTTCCGCCGAGTAGGAGCTTTTTCTAGCTCCCGTTTTTCTCTTTGAGAGAGCTGATACTTGTCGTCTGCGAGGGGGCTTTCAGCTTCAGGCGGAGCGTCTAACAGCCACGCCGCCGCCGGTGACTTTGTCCCACTCGCCACCAAGGTAGAACTGGCAAACGAGCACGACATCAAGCGCCTGCCGCTACGAATAGCCACGCCCGTTTTCTTAAACCCGAGCGATGGCTCCGTGCGGATTCCCGGCGACTCGTGAGCGCCGCCGCATGCCAAACAAACGCCCCGCAACCTTGCGGTCGCGGGGCGTCGGGAAGCGAGTTGCTAGAGCGGGGAAATCAGGCGTAAGTGCCGGTGGTGGTGGCCCGGCGGAGTTCGCGCATCAGGCTGCGGGTCTCGTCCTGCCATCCGTTAAGAACCTCGCGGGAAAGCTGGACGCGGCCGGCCACGGCTTTTTCCAGTTCATGGTAGTTGGCGGAAATTTTTTCGACCAGCTCGTGCATGGCATCCGTCGCGCGGTGAGCGCGGCTGTGCGGTTGCTCACGCAGTTCGGCGAGGTGGAGTTGGGCCTTGCGGCGGGCCTCGCCCATTTCCGCGAGGAGGATGCGACTGTCTGGCACGCGGCGCAGGCCATCGACGAGTCCGAGCTTGGAGAGCGTCCAGATCGTCCACTTGCTGGGGTCCCACTGCCATGGCTTCACCCCGTTGCGGTAGTCATGCTGGAACTCGTGGTGATAGTTGTGATAGCCCTCACCAAAGGTGAAAAAGGCCATGATCGCGCTGTCGCGGGCGCTGTGGCTGGACGAGTACGGCTGCACGCCTAACATGTGGCAGAACGAGTTGATGAAAAAAGTGCAATGCTGGGCGACGACGATGCGGGCGACGCCGGGAATCAGGAAGCCACCGAGCACCCCGAGCCAGGGATTCAGGCCCATTTTCAAATTCCAAACATAGCCGAGGGCGCAGGGGATGACGATGCCCACCACAAACCCGATCCAATGGACGTAGCGGTGCTGCCACATGACCAGCTTGTCCTTGCGGAGATCCGCCACGTTATCCAGCGACGGTTCGGGGTTGAGCTTGAACAGGAGCCAGCCGATGTGCGCCCAGAAGAAGCCCTTGGAAATGTCATACGGATCCTCCTCGTGATCGACGTGCTTGTGGTGCAGGCGGTGGTCGGAGGCCCAGTTGAGGCAGGAATTTTCAAAGGCACAGGCACCGAACACGAGGGTGAACAACTTGACCGGGCGTTTCGCCTTGAACGACAAATGCGAGAACAGCCGATGGTAGCCGACGGTGATACTCATCATGGTCGCGGTTACATAGAAGGCGAACATGGCGAACTGAAACCAGTCGAGGCCCACTTTGAAGAGATAGATCGGCAGGCCGATGAGGGCGATGAGGGCGGTGCCGATGAGGAAGGAACTGGTGATCCAGTTCACCCGGCCGAAGGGAATGCGATGATTTATGTTCATAATTGGTGGTTTTGAAACCCTGCCACAGCCGGATGTTTAACCGGGCGGGCGGCACAAGTGCGTGCCGATAGCGGAAGGACGCGCTCCAGTACTCGACTCCCCCCCCCATAGCAAGCCTCCCTTTTTTCAAAATCCCGGCGGGTTCTGGCTTGACAAGCGGCGGACGATCCCGCATCTACCGCGCCCCGAAGAAACTGCGGACCAAACCAAACCAACCAAGAATCATCGCATGCGTGGAGTGACTATGAAAAAAGGAGAGCCCGTTGACCGTGCTCTCAAGCGCCTTAAAACGAAGCTGGATAGCGAGGGCATCCTTGAAGAAATGCGCCGCCGCCGCGCGTTTGAAACGCCGACCGAGCGCAAGCAACGCAAGCTGCGTTCCGCCTCCAAGCGCAATAAAATCCGCTGGCGTTTCTCGAACGCTCCTGTGACCGAGCGGGCCGAAGCCGCTGAATAATTTTCCCGGTTCCGCAAACCAGGGAGAGAAACGGGTGCCAGATGGCATCCGTTTTTTTGTGCCGCATCTTCAAAGCATTAAATCTTAACCACGAAATTCCAAACGAAGACTCACTGTAACTATTCAGGTATTTAAGAAATCTTAAGCACTTTTCCCCATCGTTGGCGTTATCCCTGTGTTGACCGACCGAGCCAAAGCCCTGCGTCCCAT
>JAYVNM010000223.1:0-8716 GCA_043758445.1 Akkermansiaceae bacterium
GCCTCCTGCCAGCGCCCTACCTCACGATCCTTGCTTCCCTTGTGCGTGAAAGCATGCGAGTGTTAGCGAGCCTGAACGGGGTCAGTAGTATCAGAGTGAATCAAGGTGTTTTTTTGATTTTTTCTTGAGGCTGGATTTGAGCGCGAGGGAACTTGCCAAGTCGGATGAGTCGATTTGGCAAAGCTACTTTTGGACCTTTGACGGATGTTGGCTTCCGGGACGGAAGGTGGAGACGGTCGATGGGGTTCTCGCATCTTAACATAAAGTAATGTTAGTCGGTATGGTCAGTCCTTGGATTTCAATATTAAGAGTTAAAAATATACAAATCCAAGGAGCCAAAAAACGGCCAATTTCCATGGCCGACGGCACCGGTACCACCGCTTACACCTACCGCCCGCTCGGCCAGCTTGGTGCCTTGGCGATTGCCACCATCGACGGCCCACTGACCGGCCAGACCGATCTCATCACCTACACATACGACGCCCTCGGGCGCGGAAAAACGAAAAATATCGGCCCGCTCGGCAGCGAGAACCTCGTCACTCTAAACTATGACAACCTCGGACGCATGACCACCAACGCGAACAACCTCGGCAGCTTTGGCTACAGCTACGTCGGAGTTACTGGGCGGTTGGACAGGCGGATGTTTCCAAGGACGATGCCAAGTATTTTTCGACGGTGCTCTGTTCACCAACATCCATGACAGGTGCCAGTGCTTGCGAATTCCGCCCAGGGTTCGCGATCCGATTCGAACATGGCTCGCAGTCCTTATATGCCCTTGTATGCTAGCGCAGGCTGGTGGCGATGTTTGCCGCGAGGCGCTGGATGAGGATCGATTGGGCGGCGACGCTGGAATTGAAGCCGTCTGACTGGAGCGGCTCGCGGTCGGTGAAGGTTTTGGAGGCTTTTAAATGGCGGTCGGGGAGGGAGTAGGCGCGCCAGCCGACTTCGATGACGGCGAAGCCATCGGTCTCGCTGTGGAGTTGGCGGACGTCGAGGGTGACTTGGTAGCGAATCTCGCTGTCGGTTTGCCAAGGGTAGGTGCGGACGTTGCCGGTGTGGAGTTGGCGGCCGAGGTTAGCGGCGGTGACGCGGGCGATGGAGGCGGAGAGTTCGCCGGCCCAGCGATGGTCCTCGGAGACGCCGAGTTGGTTAGGGCCTTGCTGGGTGACTAGATTGGGACGGTCGATGTATTCAGCCAGAGTGATGGGGCCGACGCCGATGCCAATGCCGCCACCGGAGGGGACGGCACCGCTGGCAGTGAGCATGTGGTAGGTTTTGTCGGGCTGGGCGCAGCCGCCTAAGAGGAGGGCTGCGAGGAGGATGAGGAGGAGGCGCATGGTGGGAAAGCTGGGTCAGTGGTGGGCCTTGGGGGCTTTGGGCGTGGGATTGCCGGAGGAGTCGCGACCAAAGAAGAGCGAGTTTGGCTTGTCGTCGATGGTGGAGCTGAGGGATTTGAGGGAGCGAAGGGCGGCGCGGAGCTCGTCGAGGGTGCGCAGAAGATCGCCTTGGATGGCCCCGTCTGGGCCGACGCTGGAGACGGATTTATCGAGGGCATTGAGCGTGGTGCGGAGGTCGGTGGGGAGCTGGGCGAACTCGGGGGAATCCAGGGTCTTGCGGGCGGAGGCGGCAGTGGCTTGGATTTCCTTGAGGGTGCCACGAGCCTCGGTGATGGTGGTGGCAGCCTCATCGGCAGCGGTGCCGATTTTTTTCATCGTCTCATCGATCGGCAGGGCTTGGAGTTTGTCGAGAATGGCGGTGAGTTTGGTTTCTAGCTGGGCGAAACCGGAGGAGAGGGTGGGGATGGAGGGGAGGTCGCCGATTTTGATATACTCGGCGGGCGCTTGATCCTTGTAGTAGTCCAGATCCACGAAAAGGGCGCCCGTGAGCAAGCTGCCGGTTTTGAGGGTGGCGCGGAGGCCGTGTTTGACTGCGTCCTTGAGGAATTCCTCGTCGGGCCGGGAGAGTTTATCGGGGGCCTCGCGGCGGAACAGGGCCGGGTCGATTTCTACCAGAACCGGGATGCGCGAATCATCGGCGGCTTGGAGGTAGTCGAAGGAAATATCGGAAACGCGGCCGATGGGGATGCCGCGGAACTCGACGGGGGCGGATTTGACAAGACCGCGGACGGACTGGTCGAAAAGGAGGAGAAATTTCATGGTCGGCGTGAAGGTGGAACCTTCCGCCGCATCTGTGCTCTCAAACAGGGCAAAGGTCGTGCCATCGGCGACGGGAGCACCGGGAGCAACGCCTGGCGGCACCCCGAAAGTGGCCCCGCCAGCGAACAAAGCCTGGAGCGAGGGGGTGCGAAGCTTGAAACCACCGGCCCCGGCACTGATGTCGATGCCGCTGGTGTTCCAGAAGCGGACGTTCTGGGTGACTAGGCGGCTGTATTCGTCGGTGATGAAAACATCGTAGGTGACCCGTTGGTTTTTTGGCTCAAGGTTCCGGCTTTCGACACGGCCGACCTCGAAGCCACGGTAATAAATGGGCGAGCCGGCAGTGAGCGAGCCGGCATCGTCGGCGGTGAGGATGAGTCGGCGGCCGGGGATGTCGCGACTGGTGGCGGGCGGTTTTTCGAGGCCGATGAATTCGGTTTCCTTGGCGGAGTCCGACGGACCGGGATCGAGCTCGATGTAATTTCCGGCAAGCAGGGTGCCAAGGCCGGAAACATCCGAGGAGGAAACGCGGAATTTTACGACCCAAAAGCGGGTGCCGTGGCGGAGCAGGGCGTCGTAGGCGGGCTCGAGATCGAGGTAGATGAGCACGGATTTCAGGTCTTCGGCGAGTTTCACTGCGCTGACATATCCGACGTGGACGGAGCGGCAGCGGACTTCGGTTTTCTTGCCCGCGATGCCATCCGCAGTCTCGAAGCGGACCTCGGCAATGGGGCCTTGGGTGGTGAAATTCCGATAGAGCAACCAGCCGCCGAGCAGGATTGCGAGGAGGGGAACCACCCAGACGATGTTCCAGCGTTGGGCCGCGCGGACGACCGGAGTCGCCGCAGGAGGTGTGGTGGATTCAGATTCGCTCAAGTGTCCGGATGATTTAAAGTTGATGGATCGATGTGAAGGATTTCAAGGCGGTCCCATAGGAGGCGTGGGTCGAAGCTCATCGCCGCGAACATGGTTAGCACAACCACCCCGGCAAATGCAAGTGCGCCGGGACCGGGTGTGATGGTCATGTAATTGCCAAGCTGACACAGGGCGACCAAAATCCCGACAACGAAGATGTCAATCATCGACCAACGGCCTAGCAGCTCGGTGAACCAGTAAATTTTTCCCAGCATTCCGGGGGAGGGATTCAATTTCCCGGTAGCCGCCAAGCAGAGCCAAGTGAGGGCGATGATTTTCAGCAAAGGAATGAGAATGGAGGCGGTGAAAATGACCAGAGCGATGGGGTAAGCACCTTGTCGCCAAAAGGTCCGCATCCCGCCCATGATGGTGTTCTCGGTGGCCTCGCCCAACTCGACCACGGTCATAATCGGCAGCAAATGGGACGGGATATACAAGGCGACGGCGGCGAGCATGAGGGCGACGGTGCGTTGGATACTCTGCGGTTTACGCAGGTGAAGCGGCGAGCTGCAGCGGGGGCATTTTCCTCGGGCGACGGGGGTGACCTTGCCGCAGGTGTGACAACCGGCGAGTCCTAAATTGGCGGCGCGTGGCAAGGGCTTGCTCATGATTTCGCCACCTCCAGCCGATCCCAAAGTTCGTCGCGGTCGATGGATGCGACCGCCGCCGCCATGGAAATCATCAACAGGCTGAAGGCCCAGAAGCCCGCGCCGAAATGCACTTCCGCCACCTTGTTCAGTTTTAATAGGCTGACCAACACGCCCAACAAAAACACCTCGATCATGTTCCACGGCTCCATTTTATTCAGTAGCTTGGCCACATGCACCGCCCCCGGCGCGACCCGCCCGAATAACAGCGGACCGCAAACGTAGATCAAACCGCTGGCCAGGGAAATCGGCGCAACGATGGTGAATAGCGCTAGGGCCACGCCAATGATCGGACTGCCGTGTTCGATAAGTGCGCTTGCCGCTGAGGTAAGATTCAAGGTCGAACGCAGAGTGGAGGCGTCCATGATTAGAAATGGAAATGAAAGTACCACCACCATCAAAATCAGCGCCGTCATTGAAAAGGCGGTGGCACGCACCAGCGAGGCCGAGCGATTCTGATAGAGCACCGCGCCGCAGCATTGGCAACGGGCGGCCATGCCTTCCGGCAGTGGGTCGGCCACATGCAGCGTATCGCAAAAATGACAGACCGAGCCATGCGGGCCGCCTGCGGGTTTCGGCCACGGGAGCATGGCCCGCCGGGTTCTGGAAAGCGGTCTTTTCATGTTACCGATGGACGACGACGCGCTGTGAAAGTTCACCCAATCCCTCGACCCCGCATTCCACAAAATCGCCCGCCTGCAAGTATCGTGGCGGACTCATGCCCATCGCCACCCCGCTGGGCGTTCCCGTGGCCAGCACATCGCCCGGCAGCAAGGTCATGAAGCGGCTGACGTAACTGACCAACTGCCTAACGGAAAATGACATGTCGCCGGTCCAGCTATTTTGCCGCAGTTCGCCATTCACCTTGCACCACAGCCGCAGGCCTTGGGGGTCCGCGATCTCATCTGCCGTCACCAGCCATGGCCCCAGCGGCGCGAAACTGTCGGCGCTTTTCCCCTTCGTCCACTGCCCGCCCATTTCCTTTTGAAAAGCGCGTTCGGAAAAATCGCAGAATGTCGCATACCCGGCCACGCAATCTAACGAATCACGCTCCTCGACGTAGGATGCCGTGCGACCGATCACCACCGCGAGTTCGACCTCATAGTCGAGCTTCGTCGAGCCACGCGGAATGATTACGTCATCGGTGGGGCCGCTCCAGGCACTGGTGGCTTTCATGAAAATGGTCGGTTCGGTCGGGATCCCCTCCCCCAGCTCCTTCGCGTGTTCGCGATAGTTTTTCCCGATGCAGACTAACTTCGATGGCCGCTCGACTGGCGGTCCCAGGCGCGCCAGCGGATCCGCCTCATGGCCGCCATAGCAGCCGTCCGCCACCCATTGCGCGAGCGATTCGAGACCGCCCATCGCAAAAAATCCCTCGTCGTAGTCATTGAACTCCCCGCTGGCATCGATCCGGCGACCGTCCGGCAGCAGGATTCCCGGCTCTTCACGTCCCTCGTCACCGAATCGGATCAATTTCATTCACGCGATGTAACAAACCCGCCGCGCTTGAGGAAACCGAATCTCATGAAACTCACGCTACCGCGCAATCAAGCACCAGATTGGTAAAAATGGGCAAAAAAAGAAGCAGCCCGGCTGATCATCCCCCTAGGAAAAACCCATTAACCCGGGAGGCATCTCAGTCGGACCGCCTTGTCTTGCGACACAGAAGAATTATCACGCCGATTCCCGGCTGGCAAGAAATAAGTTCCGAAAAATTGAAAAAACTTTGGCCACACCCACTTCATGCGTCCGTCCGACCGCTGTCCTCGACCGCATTCAACAGGATTCGCAAGGCCCCGCCAGAAATCCAAATTTCGTAAATCAGGCAGCCGAGTGACAGCCCCATCAGCACGAGAGCGGAGAAAAATGTCACCAAGGCCGGTGTTCGAAACGCCCCGATCACGCTCAACATGGAGACCACGCACAGCAACAAACTCAGCGCACCGAACAACTGCATGGTCCGGATGAGAGTCAGACGCTGCCGGAGATTGTCGATTTGCGCCCGCAGCACCGCGTCGCCCTTTTCCAACCAGTCGCTGTGCAAACTCCGGATCAGTGCCGAGAGATGCAGAAACCGATTGGTATAGGAGAGGAATAACAGGCTGATCGCCGGAAACAATAGCGCGGGGGTGTTGACTTCGAGCGTCATGCGAGAAGGAGGGATAACCCTCAAACCGCGAAACTCCAAGCCGGAAAAGCGCGTCAAATCCGCTCTTACCCCGCACGCCGATCAAGCGTGGAACATCCGCAAAAATTGTTGGCTCACCCTAGCTTGATCGCCGTGAGACAGTTTCCCCATTTTTTCAATTGACGGCCCGTTTAATTCGATAATTATCGCTCCTGAGACGCAGTCTCAATTAAACAATCCTCGGCCCACGTATCAATCCAATGAAAATGCCACACTTGATCTCCGAAATCCGCAGCATCCTTCTCGGACTCGCTGTCGCTGCCCTTTTGACCACCGCCGCAAATGCGGGTGCCCGCCGCTTTGCTTATTCTTACGAAACGACGACAATGCCGGCAGGTGCGATGGAATTGGAAAGCTCGGTGACATGGAAAACGAACCAAGCGAGCGACCCGGACTTTGAGCGTTTCGATATCCGTCACGAATTCGAATACGGCGTGACGGACAAGCTCCAGGTCGCCTTTTATTTCGCCGATTGGCGTTATGAGGAGTCCGCCTCGGAAAGCGGGAAAACAGAATTCCGCGACATCGCGGTGGAGGCGATTTACAACCTCACCGATCCGAATACGAGCGCATTTGGCTCCGCGATTTACGGTGAGATCAAGGGCAGCGACGATTTTATCGAACTCGAGGCCAAACTGCTGCTTCAGAAAAACCTGGGCGCATGGATGTTAGTTTATAATATCGGCGGTGAAATCGCTTGGGAGGACGACTATCAAAACGACGAGGCGGAGCTGATGCAAAGCGTGGGTGTGAGCTATTCCCTCAATCCATCATGGTCCGTAGGGCTTGAAGTCCTGCACGAGATCGCGGTGCCGGATGTCGATACCATCGGCGACAGCGGCTTGTTCATCGGGCCTAATGTCGCATGGCGTAACAATCGTTTCGCGCTCGCCATTACCGGACTCTGGCAGGTTACGTCGCTTGCCGACGAGCCGGACTTCCAGCTTCGCACCTTATTCTCCGTGGATTTCTGATCATGATAGCGGCCCTGCATTCCATTCTCGGAAATCGAGGCCTCATTCTCGTTAGTGGAGTGACCGCCTTGCTAGCGGCATCCTGTGGCCCGAGCTACACGGCACCGTCGGTTACGCCGCAGTTGGTGAAAATTTCCCCTGCGCCAGTGACTGAATTGGAGCGCGGATTTGCCATCCATCAAGCGAAGTGCGCCAAGTGCCATTCATTTGAAAACCCCGCTAACTATGACATTAGTGAACTCACCCACGAGATCATGCCGTTAATGGCAAGGAAGGCGAAACTCGACCGGGCCGACGAGCTGGCCGTGCTCGCCTACTTGCTAGCAGCCCGCAAAATGCCACTGCCGGAAAAGCCATTGGCCCATGCCGGTTCATGATGTGCCGTTAGCTGGTGGTATGGGAAAATGAGATTGCCCAGCGGTGGCGAACCTTGGGAGAAGTTAGTATTGGCAAAGCACAGTCCAACGATGCGCGGTCAGGTGTTCATACCACGGGCCATCATGTGGGTTACAAAAAACTGAACCAACTGCGCTTCACCGTGGGGTAAATTTCGATATTATAGCGCTCCATCATCTGGCGTGACCATTCGTCGCAGATAGCTTCATTCGGCTGGGACAGGCTGTGATTCACGCTGTTGAGCATTTTCATATCCGGTCCCCGGCGATCTGCGGCGGTGCTGACCAATTTGCCGGTTGCGGCATCTCTGGACCGTGCCTCGAAGGCGCAGGTCGGCGGACCGGTCACCGCGCTCACTATACTGCCAGCCGCGGCCATGGGTGCGTCCGCACGGCCTGTTGGTCGGTCGAAGCGAACCTCCGTCAGTGCGACTTCAAATACCAGCGTGCCGGGTTTGCTGGTGTCGCTGGTCCGATAGAACATGCACAGCGGCGAGGACAGCGCCTTATTGAGTGACTTCTCCCAATACCGGGCGAGCGCCTTGCAACGCTTCAGATAAGCACTTTTGCTAGGGATGGCGGCGCTCTTGCTTTCCTCCCACTGCTCACTGCGGAGAAACGCCGTGGTGATGGGCCGGACCACGATGTATTTATATTTTGTCATGTCCACCTTTGGATCGCGCCATGAGTGCTCGAAGGGGAGGCGGGCGACGCGCTGCGAAATGTCGGTCCCGGTGGTTTTGAGAAACCGCGTGGGCTCGGTGCGAGTGGCTGATTTTTGCAAGCCACAACTGCTGAGGGCGAGGGCGAGTGTGACGGCGGCGGCGAACAGGGGCAGCGTGCTTAGTTTCATGATTTGGTTTGCGGGAAATTTCAGGATGCCGGATGGATAGGGCCATGCGGATCAGTAGGCAAGCCGCTTTGTCTGCGGTTTGCCCCGATTTCCCAGCACCAACTTCCCGCCCTGCCGCTTAACTCCAACAGCAGAACTGCCGGAACCCCGCCAGCCATCTTGGTTCATTACAATCCCTGTCCACATCGCGCTGCCGCAACGACCCCGTCATCCTTGCCCAGTGGTCCTCCGCCTCCCGCATCCACCGCACCTCCTCCCACCATTCCAGCACCCCACCACCCACCCCACCCACGCCATAAGAATCCTCCCAATCCACAATCACGCTACCACGCATATCTGCTAGAGCATCCCACCCGGAAACGCCCCGCCAGAATCCACCTGATATACGCATCCGTCAAAAATAATCCTTGTGAAATCAAGGAATCCCAGACAATTCTTCGCAGTAGCCCTTCACCGGATATCATCTGCGGAGACTCTACGAATAAATACTGTTCGTTGAAGAATTAAGACTTATGGAACTGCTCAAGGGTATATCGCGAGACGGAATACAAGACACCGTTTTCACGGCCTTCACATTGTCCGCCGCCG
>JAYVNM010000224.1:0-8599 GCA_043758445.1 Akkermansiaceae bacterium
CACATCGCGGATAAGATTGCAAAGCTCGGAGAGCTGCTGGGGATCGCCGTGATCACCGTGGCCTAGATCCGAAACTTCCAGACAAAACCCATACAACAAGTCTATGAACCCAATCATCGGTGTGCTTTTCCACTGGCTCGGCGGTCTCGCCGCCGGTTCCTTCTACGTCCCTTTCCGCGGTGTGAGACGCTGGTCCTGGGAAACCGCATGGCTCGTCGCTGGGGTGTTCTCGTGGATCATCGCGCCATGGACATTCGCGCTGATCAACACCAAGGATGTCGTCGCCGTGCTCAGCGAGACCCCAGCGGAAACATGGTTCTTCACCTATCTCTTCGGGGCGATGTGGGGTCTCGGCGGACTCACCTTCGGGCTGACGATGCGCTATCTCGGGTTGTCGCTCGGGATGGCGGTGGCGCTCGGCTATTGCACCGTTTTCGGAACCCTCATCCCGCCCCTGTTCAAGGGCGAGTTCCACGCGAAACTCATCGAACCCGTGAGCGGACTCTGGGTGCTTGCGGGGCTTTTCGTTTGTGTGGTCGGCATCGTGATCAACGCCCTGGCCGGGAAAACCAAGGAGGCGGAGATGAGCGAGGAGCAGAAGAAAACGACCGTCAAGGAGTTCAATTTCAAAAAGGGCATCCTGGTCGCGACCTTCTCCGGGATCATGAGCGCCTGCTTCGCCTTCGGTCTCGCGGCCGGCGACAGGATCGGTGAAATTTCGCGGGAGCACGGGACCGACGCCCTCTGGAGCGGCCTGCCGATCCTGATCGTTGTTCTGTCCGGCGGCTTCACCAGCAATTTCATCTGGTGTGTGATCCTCAATATCAAAAACCGTACGGGTTACGAATACCTCGCAGCCGAGCAGCGCCATGCCGCCCATGAAAAGGATGCCACCGTGCCGGAAAACCCCACCGATGCCCCCGCCGTGGAACTGACCGGCCAATCGCACGCAGAGCATGGGAAGGGTGACCGGCGCATCCCACTGCTCTTCAATTATCTCTTCGCAGCTGCCGCCGGGGTGACATGGTATTTCCAGTTCTTTTTCTACTCCATGGGCGAAACGCAAATGGGCGACTACAAATTCACCTCGTGGACCCTGCACATGGCATCGATCATCCTCTTCAGCTCGATCTGGGGCCTGTTCCTCGGCGAGTGGAAAGGCGCAAGTCCGAAAGCGAAACGCCTCCTCTTCCTCGGTCTCGGCCTGCTGGTGCTGTCCACGGTCGTCATCGGCTATGGCAACTTCATCGGCGGCCAGGCCGCCCACTGAAACATGCATCCTCCGAAGTTATGAAAATGATCCTGAAGCCCCTGGCGTTTTTCTTCGCCGCATGCGCCACTTTGTCCGCCGGTGAATTGGAATCGAAATTCCTCGCCCCATCCGCTTCGGCGCGGCCGGGGGTTTATTGGTATTTCATGGATGGAAATCAGGACCGCGACGAAATGGTGGCCGACTTGGAGGCGATGGATAAGGTCGGTATCGGCAGCGTCCTTTTCCTTGAGGTGGATCTCGGCATGCCAGCCGGCCCCATCCCCTTCATGAGCGAAAAATGGCAGGACAATGTGGTTCATGCCATCAAGACCACCGAGCGGTTGGGGATGGAATTCATCCTAGGAACAGGTCCGGGCTGGGCCGGCAGCGGCGGCTCCTGGGTCAAGCCGGAAGACTCCATGCAGCATCTGGTAGGCGGCGAGGTGCAGGCCAGCGGACCAAGCGTGTTAGAGACGAAACTGCCGGTTCCGCCGCCGCATTCACCCAATCCTTTCGCAGGGATGAGCGGGGAGCACAGCAAGATCCGTGACCAATGGTATCAGGACGTTGCGGTCTTGGCTTTCCCTACCCCGGAAGAAGGTATTGCCCGCTTTGACAGCTACGACATCAAGACCCTGAAAGACGTGAACCCATACAGCATCGCTTTTGGGAACGCCGTGCCCTTCGTGATTCCGCAAGCCGATTACCTAGAGCCTCCCGGCGCAAAGGTCATCGATGCCTCGCGTATCATCGACCTGACATCCACGATGCAGGCGGACGGATCGCTCCGCTGGGACGTCCCCGCAGGCAAGTGGACGGTGATGCGTTTCGTTTCCCGCAGCACCGGCCAAACCACCCGCCCCGCCCCGCGCGCCGGACACGGCTTTGAGTGCGACAAATTCAGTTTCGGTGCCTATCGCCGCCATTGGGAAAGTTACCAGGCACCCTTGATCGCGAAACTTGGGGCACTTCCCAAGGGCAAAGGCCTCACCTCCATCCATCTCGATAGCTGGGAGATGAGTTCGCAGAACTGGACCGCCGCCTTCCGCGATGAATTCACCAAGCGCCGCAGCTACGATCCGCAGCCTTTCTTTCCTGCCTACATGGGCATGGTCGTCGGCAGCATGGAAAAGACGGAACGCTTCCTCTGGGACATGCGCAAAACCTCCCAAGAGCTGACCCTTGAGAACCATGCCGGCGCCATCCAGAAAATCGCACACAACAAAGGCCTCTCGTATTCAAACGAGCCCTACGACATGAACCCCGCTGGCGACATCGATCTGGGATCGGTGGCCGATATACCGGCTTGTGAATTCTGGAATGTCCGGGGCGGTCCCGAGACTCAATATAGCTGCATCGAGGCGGTCAGCATCGCGCACATCATGGGCAAGCAGCAGGTCAACGCCGAAGCCTTCACCACGGACGCTGCTTTTGGCTATCTCGACTACCCAGGCAGCATGAAAAACCAGACCGACTGGGCCTTCGCCATGGGGATCAACGGTCTGATTTTCCATACCTTCCAGCACCAGCCTTTGGGCAAGGGAGAAAAGCCCGGAATGAACATGGGCCCCTATGGCGTTCAGTGGCATCGCAATCAGACATGGTGGGATCTGTCTTCCGGCTACCACCAATACATCGCCCGCTGTCAGGAGGTGCTCCGCCAAGGCGAAGCGGTGGCCGATGTCCTCTACCTGACGCCGGAAGCTGCGCCAAACATCTTTGTCGCCCCGAAAAGCGCCACTCAGGGCGCCGCCCGTTTGCAGGACAAAAAGGGCTATAATTTCGATGCCGTGACTCCGCGCATCCTGGCAATGCGGGCGGAACTGCAGGACGGGAAAATCAAATTTCCCGGCGGCAGCAGCTACAGTGTTTTGGTGCTGCCCGATGTGGAGACGATGACTCCGGAGGCGCTCGCCACCATCAGCGCCTTGGTGAAATCCGGTGCGACCGTGATCGGCAACCCGCCACGCAAATCCCCCAGCCTCGTCGGATTTCCGGCTTGCGATGCACAAGTGCAAAAAGCTGCCGAGGAACTGTGGGGAGCAACGCCCCAAGCCGAGCGGAAGTTCGGCAAAGGCCGCATCCTGCTGAACCCGGAAGCCCAGTCCCGCGCGGGCTTTGCAGAGGGTGTTTCCTTGCCCGATGTCGGCAAATGGATCTGGTTCGATCAGGGCGAACCCGCCGCTTCTGCGGCAGTCGCGAATTGCCGTTTCCGCACCACCTTCGACCTGGCGGATGCCAAGCTCCTGAAATCGGCGGTGATCCAGGCCACGGCCGACAATTCGTTCATGCTTGAGGTCAATGGCCACCAGGTTTTGCAGGGCGACAATTTCAACAACATCGCTTCCATCTCAGTCTTGCCGCAGCTTCGTTCCGGGAAAAACACCCTCAGCGTTCTCGCAGTAAACGGCGGCGATGCGCCCAATCCGGCGGGCTTCATCGCCGCCCTTCGGCTTGGCTTCGCCGATGGCACCAGCCGTTTGATCGAGTCCGACCAGAGCTGGGAGGCAAGCCTCGACGGTACCCTCTGGTCGGCTGCCAAAAACCTGGGCAAAGGCGCGATGGCACCCTGGTCGCTGAAAAAAATGAAAGCCGAGCCCGAGATCTATCCTTCCTATGCAGTGACTGCGGCTGTGCTTGCGGCAATGGGGATTCCCGAAGATTTCCAATCCGACGGGCCGATTCGCTACGGTCACCGCCGGACCGCATCTGAAGAAATCTATTTCGTATCGAATACCCTTGCGGAAAAAGTCTCCGCCACCTGCCGGTTCCGGGTGCAGGAAGGTGCACCGCAACTGTGGGATGCGGTGACAGCCAAGACGCGTTCCCTCCCGGCCTTCACACGGGAAGGGAAAATCACATCCATCCCGATTCGCTTTGAAGCCAATCAAAGTTTCTTCGTCATATTCCCACGCGGAAAAGCCCCAGTGAAAAAACCTGTCTCCGCTGCGAAAAACTTTTCGGAGCCGCAGCTCATCACCCCATTAGTAGGCGCATGGCAGGTCGCCTTTGACCCGAAGTGGGGCGGCCCGGAGCGCATCCAGTTCGACCCGTTGCAGGATTGGACCCAGAACTCCGAGCGCGGAATCCGCTACTACTCGGGCACGGCCATCTACCGCAAAAGGTTTGATCTCCCAGGGATCATCAAGGGCATGAAGCTCGCCCTCGACTTGGGCGTCGTCCACGACCTCTGCCGCGTCCGCCTGAACGGCAAAGATCTTGGCATCCTGTGGACGGCTCCCTGGCAGGTCGATGTTTCCGATCACCTCAAAGCTCAAGGGAACGAGCTAGAAATCGAAGTGGCCAATCGCTGGGGCAACCGCCTGATCGGCGATCAGCAAGCGGAGGACAAAGACGCTCGGACTCTTTCCTGGGAGTCGGGTTTGTTAGGCGGAAAGCCTGTGAAGGCTGGCCGCTATACTTTCTGCACTTATAAATTTTTCAACGCCGATTCCCCGCTCCAACCCTCCGGCCTGCTAGGGCCGGTTCGCATCCTAAGCACAAATTGAGACCCTAAATCATGAAAATCCCCATCATCGCATTGCTCTGCGGAGCCGCTATCGGCATGGTAGATGCCGCCGAATTGGACGATTCCTTCCGCAACCCGCCGCCAGCAACGCAACCTCGCTGTTATTGGTATTGGATGGACGGCCACATCACCAAAGAGGGCATCACCAAGGACCTTGAGGCGATGAAGCGAGTCGGCATCGGCGAGGGCTACATCGGCGTCATCAGCGGGCAAAGCGGAATGCCTCCCAATCCTGAGCCGAAGGCACTCACCGAAGGTTGGTGGGGCAACATCGAGCACGCCATCCGCGAGGGCGGGCGGCTCGGCGTGGACATCGGCCTGTTCAACTCGCCCGGCTGGAGCCAGTCGGGCGGGCCGTGGGTGAAGCCGGAACAGGCAATGCGCTACGTCGTCCTGCCGGAAACGCGGATCAAAGGGCCGCAAAGCTTCGCGGCCAAACTGCCCGCACCCACCGGCGAGTTCCAGGATGTGGCGGTGCTGGCTTTTCCCGCGCCCGCCGGGGAGGGCGAGGTGGCGGCGATCACTGCTCGCACGCCGACCCGAATCCAGTTCGAGATGCCGGCGGCTTTCACGGCACGTAGCGTGCAGGTGAATCCGCTGAAAATGGTGAACGTCGCCGCAGAACTGCAAGCCTCGGACGACGGCCAGACCTACCGGCCGGTGCAGCGTTTCGCCATCGACCGGCACAATCTCGCTGTGAACGTCGGGCCGGTGCCGCTCGCGCCCATCGTGGCATCCTTCCCACCGACTACGGCGAAGTTCTGGCGCCTAGAGATCTCCGCTGCTTGCGAACTGGGCGATGTCCAGCTTTCACCCGCAGCACGGATCGGGAGTTACGCCGAGAAGTCGCTGATCAAGGTGTTTCAGAATCCACTGCCGCCCTTCGATTTTTATTCCTGGCCACCCGCTGCGGAGCCGGACGCAAAGACTGGTGCCATCACACCGGGTGCGGTCCTGAATTTGACGAAACAACTGGCCGCCGATGGCACCCTGCGCTGGGACGTGCCAGCCGGAGACTGGATCGTGCTGCGCGCCACGATGATGCCGACGGGCACGCAGAACAGTCCCGCGCCCACCGAAGCGACGGGTCTTGAAGTGGACAAAATGAACCGGGCTCCGCTGAAAGCACATTTCGACGCCTATATCGGCAAAGTGCTGCGGGAGATGCCCGCAGCAGACCGCAAGGCATTGAAGCATGTGGTGGCCGACAGCTACGAGATGGGTCCGCAGAACTGGACCGACGGCTTGGCAAAGGATTTCCAAAAGCGCTACGGTTATAATCCCCTGCCATGGCTGCCGACGCTGACCGGGCGCGTGGTGGGCGATGCGAACCAGTCGGACCGCTTTCTCTGGGATCTGCGGCGGTTGGTCGCGGATCGGGTGGCGAGTGAATACGTGGGAGGCCTGCGCGATCTCTGTGCGGAGAACGGATTGAAAATGTGGTTGGAAAACTATGGGCACTGGGGATTTCCTGGTGAGTTTCTGCAGTATGGCGGGGCGAGTCACGAGATCAGTGGCGAGTTCTGGGAGCGCGGCGAGCTGGGTTCCGTGGAGCTGCGGGATGCGTCGTCGGCAGCGCATATCTACGGCAAACCAACGGTCTGGGCAGAAGCATTCACCGGCGGGCCGCCGTTCATGAGCACCCCAGCATCGCTCAAGGCGCGCGGCGATTGGGCGCTCTGCGAAGGCATCAACCAATTTGTGATGCATGTTTACATCCACCAGCCGTGGGACGACAAGAAACCCGGCATCAACGCTTGGTTCGGGACTGAATTCAACCGGCACAATACCTGGTTTGAGCAGAGCAAGGCTTGGATCGACTACCTCCGCCGCTGCAGCGTGATGTTGCAAGCGGGTCAACCGGTCGCCGACGTCGCGTATTTCATCAGCGAGGATGCACCGAAGATGTCCGGCACCCGTAATCCCGAACTGCCGCCGGGACGCGACTACGACTACATCAATGGCGAGGTCATCGAGAAAAATCTACGAGTGGTCAATGGTGTGCTCTCGCTGCCGCACGGGGTGGAGTATCGTGTCTTGGTGCTGCCGGATTCCGCCACCATGCGCCCTGAGCTGCTGCAGCGAATCCGCGACCTGGTGAACGACGGTGCCACCATCTTTGGCCGCCCGCCATCGCGCTCGCCGAGCATGGAAAATTTCCCGAAATGCGACGAGAAAATCCGTCAATTGGCAAGCGAAGTCTGGGGCGAGGATTCGGCCGCTCCATCCGGCGAGCACAAGCTAGGCAAGGGTCGTGTCGTTTGGGGGAAGACCCTCGATGAGGTATTCGCCACGCTCGGCTCTCAACCGGATTTCAAAAACACCGCAGGGCTTGTCTTCAAGCACCGCCGGCAAGGGGATACAGAGATTTACTTCGTCGCCAATCCCACTGCGACCGATGTGAAAACGGTGGTCAGCTTCCGCTCCGGAGACAAGCTGCCGGAAATTTGGCGGCCGGATTCCGGGAAAATCGAGCTGCCTGCCATGTTCGATGCGGCGGACGGCATCACGCGCCTGCCGCTTTCCCTCGGTGCGACTGGCTCGGTGTTTGTCGTCTTCCGTGGCAAGAAGGGCGGGTTTGATCCTGTGGTGAGCATCATCCGAGACGGCGTACCCATATTTCCTTCGATTTCCACGCCGAAATATATCGTAGAAAAAGCCAGCTACGGGGTCCCGGGTGATCCGAACCGCACTCGCGACGTGCGGGACAAAGTTCAGGCGCTGTTGGACAAGGGCGAAGCCACTTTCATCGTCGGTCGCCTTGCGGATGGCGACGATCCAGCGCTCGGGATCGTGAAAACATTGGAGGTGGCATTCAGAATCACCGACAAGATTTTGAAAGCCAGCGGTCAGGATCCGCAGTCGATCACCATCAGTGATGCGGCTAGCATCCATCCGGTCCAGGTCTTCCGTGACGGCCAAGGCAAGCTCTCGTTGGACTCGCGGGAGCCGGGACAATATGAACTGACCACCGTTTCCGGCAGGAAGCTCAGTGCCAAAGTTGCCGCGTTTCCCGGTTTGCAGGAAATCGCCGGCCCTTGGGAAGTCGCCTTCGAACCCGGTTCGGGTGCCCCCGAAAAAGTGACCTTCGAGAAGCTCGACGATTGGTCCCAGCGTCCTGAACCTGACATCCGGCACTACTCCGGCCGGGCTACGTATCGCAAAACGTTCGAATGTCCGCCCGCCCTGACCACAAGCAAGGATTTCAAACTCACCCTCGATCTCGGAAAGGTGAGCGACCTCGCGACTGTCCGCGTCAACGGGCGCGAGCTGGCCACGCTCTGGCTCGCGCCGTGGGAGTTGGACATCACGTCCGCCTTGAAGCCCGGGCCTAACACCCTCGAAATCGTGGTCGCGAACACCTGGAACAACCGGCTTGCCGGGGATACGGCGTTGCCCGCCGACAAGCGTCGGACCTTCCTTTCCACCCAATCGGTGAAACCCGGAAGCGCATTGCTGCCGGCCGGTTTGCTCGGCCCGGTAACCTTGCGCACGTCGCGGTTGGATGGCTTGCACTAAAACGCCAGCACAGCGCAGATACCAAGCTGTGGCGGCCGGATCGTGGAATCGAGTTCGACGGGCATTTCACAATCATACGGAGTGAAATTCACTCGCAGTAATAAAACTGATTCTGGGTCCGGCCCCAGTAATTCGGACACTTTTCGATGAGAGTTTTGCAGGGTAACCTGTCCAGCGACAATTATAAATCCCCTCAACGACCATGGAACCCTGTCGCCTAACAAATATTTCTCTAGCCATCAATCCGGTTTGATTTACCCTCAAGTTGAATCCTCATCAGCTTCGATTTTCGCTCTCGC
>JAYVNM010000225.1:0-56327 GCA_043758445.1 Akkermansiaceae bacterium
GTCAGTGTGATGAATTCCTTTTCGAGACCTGATCCGGAGAGGATGCTGTCAATGCGCTGGAAAAGAGCGCGCTGCTCGCGGTAGTCAAGCGGCCCATAACCGCAAGAAAGTGCTGGACGAAGGGCGCGTTGATAGGTGAAGGTGATTACAGTTCGAACTTGGATTTAGTGTCGTAACCAAATCATAAGCCTCGAATTTCGGGCCTGGGAGTCTTTTCGGACTTCCAGGCCCACTTTTTAGCATCTAATACATTGTGCCTAAAGGACTCACGATGT
This sequence comes from Akkermansiaceae bacterium, assembly GCA_043758445.1. GTDB lineage: Bacteria > Verrucomicrobiota > Verrucomicrobiia > Verrucomicrobiales > Akkermansiaceae > Luteolibacter. The sequence continues at coordinate 276 of JAYVNM010000225.1, forward strand.
CTGGGACAGGCTCTAAGCAAATAAATCTCAGTTATTTATTAGCGTTCATTCGCGGTTTAAAGGATCACCGCAGGTAAAGCATCTCGCTACGCTGGTTGTTGCGCGGGGTGATGTCTTGGCCGGAGCTGCCGAGGGTGAGAGTCGAGGTCACTTGGATCGGCCAGTTTTTTGGCAGCCCACCTAGGCGGACGGGCATGGAGAAGGTCTGGATGGCACCGGGAACGAGCATGGAAGCGTTGAATTTCCGGGCGCCGAATGGGGTGGTCATTTCCACCAGCGTGTTGACGAGGATGGCGGTGCCACGGTTTTGCACGGTGACTTGGATTTCATCACTGCTGGCTGCATCACTGGATTTTACGATGCGCTGGTGGGTGATGGCGGCATCGACAATGCCGGGAATGGCGCGACTCATGACCCGGCCGAGGTCGAGAATGCCGACGCCGTATTCGGAATCTGGACCGGGGATGCCGGCCTCATTCGAGTATTGCATGACGATCTCCGCCGCCTTGCTGGCGCTCATGGTCACGCCGCCGCCGTTTGACATAGTGGCGGCGATGGCTCCGCTGACGATCGGCGCGCTGGCCGAGGTACCGCTGATGCTGGCGTAGGTGTTGCCGGGCCATACGGTGTCGAGGGCGTAGCCGGGGGCGGTGAGCGAGAGGTACGTGCCGAAGTTGGAAAAATCCAGATGCTCGCCGCTGGCATCGACAGCACCGACACTGATGACGCTGGGATAGGCGGCGGGGTAGGTCGCATCGGCCCCCTCGGAATTTCCCGCCGCAGCGACGATCAGGACGTTATGGTCGTGGGCAAACGCGACCGCCTCCTCGATGAGCGGGTTGTTCTCGGTGGTGCCCATGGAAATATTGACGATCTGCGCCCCGGAATCGACCGCCGCGAGGATGCCGGCGGCGAGAGCGAAGGCGTCGGCTTTGCCCGCATCATCGCCGACGCGGATGGAGACGAGTTCCGCCGCCGGGGCGACGCCGGGCGCGACGGGGTCGTTGCTGGCGATGAGCGAGGCAACCGCAGTGCCGTGGCCGTTGGTTTTATTCACATCGCGGGGGAAGGGCGTGATTTCGACGGAAGTGCGGAGGCCCGGCAGGGCGGAATGCGCGACGATGCCGGTATCGAGCACGGCGATTTTCACTCCGGCTCCCCAGCGCGAATTATCCTCGGTCACGCCGAGCCACGGCAATAATGTGCCACCAAACCCGACCAAGCCCGCCTGCTTGGACACTGCCGCAGGACTCGGCATGGGATCAGTGGGCAGGGAATCGTAGGCAATGATGTTTTCGCCAACGAGCAGATTGGAAAGGTCCGTCCACTCGTCGTAGCCCAAGCGGACGGCGCGCAGGCGATCCAATCGGTCCACCAGATGGATCTTGCCGCCGGCGAGGCTGAAGAGGAAAGCGTCATAAGATTCCTCGGTGGGAAAGCGCAGAATCACCTCGCCCGGCACGCTGCTAGCGAAAATCCCCACCGTGGTGACGTCCTTGAACTCATCCCGGCTGACGGGCCGCCACGGGCGTGGAAGCGGTTCCGCAGGCGGGGTCTGGATTTTCGCAACGGGGCGGACCCGTGGCTGTTTTGCAAGCGATTCCCCAAGATCACGGGCAAGCCACCATCCGCACACGCCGCAGAATACGACGATGAAGATCGAGAGTAGCTGCCTGAGAGGTTTTTTCATGATTACGGAGCGGACGTCCGGCATTTGACCCTGGAAATCCCGATAAGTTACTCGAAATTTCAGGAAATCAAATTTTTACCAATGGTGTCGCGACCACAGAATGCCACGGAATCTGGACATTTGGAAAGCAGGAATTGCTTAAACTCAGGCGATTTCCAGCGCGAGATAAGCCTCGATTTCCCGCGATGGATCATGGGCGCGCATGAGAGCCTCGCCGATCAGGACAGCATTCGCCCCGGCATCGAGCACGCGTTGGGCGTCGGCAAGAGTCTTGATGCCGCTTTCAGAAACTAACAAAACATCGTCCGGCACTTCTTCGGCGAGTTGCTCGGTAGTCGCGAGATCGACGGCGAAAGTCTTAAGATTGCGGTTGTTCACGCCGATTAGGTCGGCCCCGAGTTCGAGGGCGCGTTCCATTTCCCGCAGGTCGTGGACTTCTACGAGCACGTCTAGCAGGAAAGATTTTGCCTCGTCATATAGCCGACGCAGGGTTGCGTCGTCCAGCGCGGCGACGATGAGGAGGATGGCATCCGCGCCAGTGACGACGGCCTCGTGGATCTGCACCTCGTGGATGGTGAAATCCTTGCGCAGGAGCGGGGCGGCGGAGAATTTCGAAATCTGCGACAGGTAGCTGAGCGAGCCTTGAAAATAGTTCTCATCGGTAAGGATGGAGAGGCAGGACGCGCCGCCGTCCAAGTAGCGTTGCGCCTGGCGAACGGGGTCGAAATTCGGGTCGATGAGGCCGACCGAGGGCGAGGCTTTTTTCACCTCTGCGATCACCCCGAGACGGCCAGGTCCGCGATCCAGCGCGGCGCGGAAACCACCGAAATCATTGCGTTGCAGCGCCCCGGCCCGCAGCAAGGCGGCGCGGGGCATAAGGGCGGCGACTTCGCGATGTTTGGTGGCGATGATTTCAGCGAGCTTGTCGGACATGGCGGCGGCAAAGGAAACCCGGAGCTGGCAGAATACACACGGAAAATTTGCAAAATTTGGCTTGCCCGCCCTTCCGCCCGGTGTAGAACGCCCCCACGCGTTTCCCGACGCGGGCGTAGCTCAGTGGTAGAGCGCCACCTTGCCAAGGTGGATGTCGTGAGTTCGAATCTCATCGCCCGCTCCATTTTTTCCGGACCGCGTTTCCCTCTCCCATGTTCGTCTGGTCAAAACTCTCCGCGGCGAGGTGGTTGGATGCCTGGGAAGAACGGTTTGCGGGAAATCCGAATTTGGTCATCGAGCTGATCAAGGGCGGCAAGTCGATCCGCATCCGGTTGTTCTGCGGCTCACAGGCGGAGGCCGATGCCATCGTCGCGCAATTCGGCGGCAGCGTCCGAAAAATGGCCAATGCCGAGTGGAACAAGCCAGTCGCCCCGCCGCGCCCGCTGAAAGTGCGGGATGTGTTCGTCCTGACTGCGGAAAATCGGCCCAAGGAACTCGCCGCGTTGAAGCTGACACATCCACGGCGTGAAATCATCGTGATCCCGCCGGAAATGGCCTTTGGCACTGGCGATCATGCCACCACCTCGACCTGCCTGCGGCTGTTAGTCGATGTCGCCCGCGCCCGCAAAAACACGCACTGGACGGTCGCGGATCTCGGCACTGGCACCGGCGTGCTCGCCATCGCAGCGCGGAAACTCGGTGCGGGTGAAACCTTCGCCTGTGATTTCGATCCCTTCGCCGTGGCGGTCGGTCGGCGTAACATCGAGCGCAACGGCACGCCGGAAATCCTCATGCGCGAGCAAGATGTGCTGAAATGGAAGCCCCGCAAAAAGGGCTACGACGTGGTGCTTGCCAATTTGTTTTCCACCATCCTCATCGAAGCTTGGCCGGTCATCACGAAGGCGCTCGCGCCTGGTGGCGATCTAATCGTCTCCGGCATCCTCGCCACCCAGGCATGGGAGGTTTTCACGGCGGCGGCTGGCTGCGGCCTCGGTTTCACCCAGGTCATTCGCAAGGGCAAATGGGTGACCGCGCACGGCGGGCATTTGGATGATTTGATCGCGAAAGAAGTTTGAGTAAACTCACTTCACACGCCCGAGGCGGAACCATTCATGATGAATCATGGTTGAACCGCAATATCGAAGGTGCGCCGCTTCTCGCCCTCACTTCTGGCATTTTGGACACCAATATGTCGAGCGCTGGCCTAACATGGCGTGGTAAATCGAAGTTTTGCAAATCCGGCAAGGTTCCCCTTTCCGTCCGTAAACGAACAGCCGTTGCTTGAAATAACCGGGTGCGCCGTCCGAGTTGAGGAAATCCCGCAGGGTCGTGCCGCCTTCGTGGATAGAGTCGGTTAGAACTTCGCGGATGGCGTTAACGAGTTTTCCCAAGCGCGGTTTCGAAAGCTTGTTAGCCGGTGATTGCGGACGGATGCCCGCGCGGAACAATGCCTCGGAGGCGTAGATATTGCCCACGCCGACGACGGTTTTCGCGTCCATGATGACCATTTTAATGGCCGCTGGGCGCTTGGCACAAGCGGCCTTGAGTGCCTCCACAGTGAACGCGCTTGCCAAAGGCTCCGGGCCGAGGTTTTTCAACAAGCTGTGTTCTAACGGGTCACTTTCCATCAGTCGTAGCACCAGTCCGAAGCGCCGGGGATCGTGGAACCGGAGCTGTTTGCCATTGCCCAAACTGATGCCCACGTGATCGTGCTTTTTCCATGCTTCCGCCGGATCGATCACCCGCAGGCTGCCGGACATGCCGAGGTGGATGAGGACCGTGGTGCCGTCGTCGATGGCTAACAGCAGATACTTCGAACGACGCGTCACAGCAAGAATACACCGTCCTTCGAGTTCCATGATATTTTCCGGGATCGGCTGACGCAAATCATGCCGCCGGACGATCCATTCCATCATGCGCACCCCGGTGACGTACGGTTCGATGCCGCGGCGGGTGGTTTCGACTTCAGGGAGCTCGGGCATGTTAGGTTGGGGGATGGTGGCGCTATTTCACAACCAGTTTCCCCGCGTCCGGCAGGATGGAAATGCTGGCTTTGGTGCCGTTGTTGAAGGGGATGAAATCCTTCTCGATGCCATCGCTGAAAATCACGCCCTGCTGCGCCATTTCCGAAACGACCGTGAGTGGCCTGGCAGTAGAGATCGCGCCGTGGACGAGTTCCACCTGTGAGGCGCGGCTGGGAAACGGCTCGCGCACGCTGAAAACAAGTTCTGGATGATCCCATGGTAGAGCCTCCCACGCCGGCATGGAAAGCGCCCGATCCATCAGCCCGGCGGCCCCGGTCATGATGCTTCTGAGCCAACCGGTGCTGCCAAGGCCGGTGGAGACGATGATGCCGCTGCTGGACTGGCGCTCGGTGCGGCCCGCGTGCGAGATTTCATAACGGGCGCTGATGTGGCTGGCGGGGCCGATGAAAAGATCATTCACACCTAACAGCGACTCGCCAGTGTTGAGGACGGCTTTGGCAAACGTGATCGACCGGAGGTTGACGCGCCGGGCGAACACGGCGGGCAGGAGTTCCGCGAGATCACTAACAGCGAATGGCAGCAGGACGCCATCCCAGCGTGCCGCGTCGGGATTGACGCCGATGCACGGCTGGCCTTGGAGATACTTCAGCGTGTTCGCCACCGTACCGTCCTGGCCCAACACGACGACGACATCGTCCGGGCGGAATAAATAATTAGGCAGGAACGAGCGCTCGATTTCACCGACCTTCGCCAGCCGGGCGAGGGTGGCGGTGCAGCGACCGCGCTGGGCCTGATAGTGTGCATGCTCGTCCTCGTACTCGCTGAAATCAGCACCGAGGTGCTCGATGTAAAACCTCGCCTGCGAGGCGGTGTTGAAGCGGGTGATCAACTCCTCGAACCGGGTCCGTCTGGTGACCAGAACGATGCGGTTTTCCGTGAGGCGATTCATCGCGGCGGGCGGGCGGACATGACGGGTGAAGGCGGGCTTATTTTTTCAAAAGCTCACGCAGCAGTTCCGGGGAAACGTTGAGTTCGCCGATCTTGTCGGCGTTCTGCGCGAGTTGTTGGAAGGCCTGGCTGATCAACTGCGGCGGCGACATGGAGCCAGCGGTGAGTGCTTGAAGCACGGCCGGATTCATGCCGGAGAAAACCTTCATCATCGCCGCGCTGCCATAGGCTTTGGCATCAGCGGTGATGCGCTCGTTCTCCGACTGGAGCGCGACGAGAGCTTTGTTCTGATCTTCGAGCTCAATACTGGCCGCCATTTTTTCGCGTTCGAGGCCACTCTGTTGTTCCTGGATGGCGCGCTCGGTCGCCATTTCGGTTTCCCGGATCTGGCGTTTTTTCAACTCGATGGCGACTTCGGTCTGCAGCTCATTTTCCTTGATCGACCGCTCCTGCTCCACAGCGGCATTGCGGCGGATGAAAATTGCTTCATCGGCCCGTTGCATGAGCTGCTCGCGGGTTTCCGCTTCAAGCGCACGCGAGGTTTCCGGCGTCGGCTTGATCGCCAGCACGCACACACCAGAAATTTCCACGCCCAGCGATTTAATCTCGGACGCCTCAGGCAGCAACTCCCGGATCGCTGCGCCCACGGCTTCGGCGGACTGGATGGCATCCTGCATTTTCCGCCGCTGGATCTCGCCTTTCGTGAGAACCTGCACGGCGGCGATGATGCGCTGAAAAAGTTTCTGCGGATCATTGGAGCGATAGGTTACGCCATCGGGACGCATCGAGTAATCCAGCGCCCGAGCGAGCGCGACGGGATCCTTGACCTGATAGATCACCTGACCTTGGACCGTTAGCTGTTGATAGTCTGCGGTGACCTCCTCGAAAATAAACGGAGTCTCCATGCTGCCCATCGGCACCGTGACTAGCGTGGTGGTCGGCGCGAAATAGAAAAACGACAACCCGAGACCTTCCCGCACGACCTGGCCATTTTTATACTGGATCGCATACGTCGTGGGTGGCAGTTTGACAAAGCTCAATCCGAACATGCCCGGACGATGACTTCAGCGAACCATCGTGGCAATCCGATAAACGTGCCGCCGCAAAGCTGCCGGTTGCTTATTGTAAAACGTAGCGGGAAATCGCCAAAACATGGCAGGCACTCCCGCCTAACACAAAAAGATGCCAGATCGCGTGGTTGAAAGGCAGCTTATTCCATGCGTAGAAAATGATCCCTAAGGAATAGGTAAAGCCACCCGCGACCAAGAGCCAAACGCCCGCCGCAGGGAGCTCCCGTATGAGGGGTTTCAGCGCGAACAGGATCAGCCAACCCATCGCCAGATACAGCGCCGTGGAAATCCAATGGTCCTTTTTTCCCTGCCAGATCGTCTTAATCAGGACGCCCGCGATCGCCAGCACCCAAACCGTCCCGAACAGCCACCAACCCGCCGCACCGCGCAGGGTGATGAGCGTGACCGGCGTGTAGGAACCCGCGATAAGCAGGTAAATGCAGGCGTGGTCGAGCGCTTGGAACCGCGCCTTCCACCGGGGCGAGGTGAAGAAGTGATAGAGCGTGGACGAGAGGTAAAGTAGCACCAGCGAGGTTCCGAAAATGAAGGCAGAAACCAGCTTCGTCGGCTCTCCGCCGGCCAGCACGAGCATGGTTACCAGCGCTACGATACTGAGGGCTACGCCCGCCGCATGGGTAAGCAGACTTGCCACTTCTTCACGGTGGGAGTCGCACAAAGTCGAGCGGTTGGGGATTTCCAAAAGCATCCTGCGGTCCCTGTCCATGGCGCAGGACATGCCCGTTGTCTAGTGAACAGGAGCGTGAAATCCAAGCTCGCTGATCCTCGGAATTGACACCCACCCCATCCGCTCGCCACTTTTCCCCATGCAGTGCTTTGCCAATAAAATCGCCGTGGTCACCGGGGGTGGCCGTGGAATCGGTCAGGAAATCGCCCGGACGCTCGCCGCTGGCGGGGCCAAGGTCGCCGTCGTCAGCCGCAGTGAGGCAAGCTGTGGCAAAGCCGCAGAGGAAATCAACGCGGTCTATCCCGGTGCCGCAACCGCCTACGCCGTGGATGTCGCGGACCATGCCGCCGTGCAGGAACTGGCAAAGAAAATCGCCGAGGAACTCGGACCGGTGAACATCCTCGTCAATAACGCTGGCGTCACCCGCGATGGCTTGCTGATGCGAATGAAGGAGGACGATTGGGACACTGTGCTGGATACCAATCTCAAAGGCGCGTTCAACACGGTCAAAGCCTTCATGCGCGTGCTGATGAAGGCCAAAGATCCGCGCATCATCAACATCGCCTCAGTCATCGGGCTGATCGGCAATGCCGGCCAAACGAACTACTCCGCGAGCAAGGCCGGCCTGATCGGTTTCACCAAAGCCGTCGCCCGCGAACTGGCTGGCCGCGCAGTGACCTGCAATGCCGTAGCCCCCGGCTTCATCACCACCGACATGACCGATGAACTGCCCCAGGCGATCAAGGATGCGGTGATCGGGAAAATTCCCTTAGGCAGCTTCGGCGAAACCCGCGACATCGCGGAGGTCGTGGCCTTCCTCGCCAGTCCGGCCGCCCGCTACATCACCGGCCAAGTCCTCGCCGTGGATGGCGGGATGACGATGTGATCGGGCATTTGCGATTTTTAATTTAAGATATAAGATTTCCCTAACATGGAACTAATCCTATTGCGGCACGGCAAGGCTGAGAACCAGAGTATGGATGGAGATTTTTCGCGGGCCTTGGTGGAAAGAGGGCGCGAGCAGGCACGTAAGGCGGCGCGCTTGTTGAAAACTGCGGGAATGCTTCCCGACATCGTTCTAACCAGCCCCTTGCTGCGCGCACGCCAGACCGCGGATGAGTTCTGCCAAACCGCCGGCATCCCCGGCGCGGTCATCCTCGGTTGGCTGGCCTGCGGCATGGACCCGGCTTGCGCGATGGCAGAGCTCTCCACCTACCGCGATTTCAATCGGGTCGCCATCGTCGGCCATGAGCCGGATTTTTCCGAATTCGTCGGCTGGGTTCTCGGTAGCATCGGCGGCAGCATTGATTTTAAAAAAGGAGCCATCGCCTGCCTGCAAATTTCCCCGCCATCCCGCCACGGCATCCTCAGCTATCTAATTCCCCCTAAGCTGGCGGATGATTCCGAGGAGTGAACCCAGTCGCTATACTGACGCGCATCGAGATTCCCCGCGTCACTCCCGCTGGAAAAAGAATCGACCTTTGGCCGCGCGGTTTCAGAATCGGGCCATGCCCGGTCGCGAAGATCTCAAGAACCTGTCCCTGCTCGGAAAAACCGAGAACCGCCTGCCCGCCAGCCCGGATGAGGCGAAGTTGGAAATTTTCCCCAATCAGCGACCGGGGCGCCGCTTTTGGATCACGCTCAATTGCCCGGAATTCTCCTCGCTGTGCCCCGTGACCGGTCAACCGGATAGCGCGAAAATCGTGATCCGCTACATCCCCGGCGAAGTCTGTGTAGAAACGAAAAGCCTGAAATTCTACCTTGCCTCCTTCCGCAACCATCCCGCCTTCAACGAGGAAATCGTCAACCGCATCCTCGATGATCTAGTCGCACTGATGCAGCCCCAGCAGCTCGTCGTCCGTGGCGAGTTCGCGCCGCGCGGCGGAATCCAGCTCACCACGGAAGCCACTTACCCGGACTCGCTCGCCGCCTCGTCATGAAAGTCTGCGTGCTCTTGAGTGGAGGAATGGACTCGGTCACTGCGTTTTACGAGATGCTCGGGAAACATGACGTGATCGCGGGTTTATCCTTCGACTACGGCGCGAAACATAATTCCCGCGAGATCCCTTATGCTAAATTTCATGCTGATGCCAATGGACTCCCCCATCAGATCATTTCATTAGATTTCATGAGCCGCCTGTTCAAATCCGACCTCCTAACATCCGGAGGGTCGATCCCGGACGGCCATTATGCCGAGGCTTCCATGAAACAAACCGTCGTCCCGTTCCGCAATGGCATCATGCTGGCCATCGCCGCCGGCTATGCCGAAAGTATCGGCGCGGAGGGCCTCGTCATCGCCGCGCACTCCGGCGATCACGCGATCTATCCGGACTGCCGCGAGCCCTTTATGCAAGCCATGGCTACCGCGATGACTGAGGGGACTTATGCGAAAATCCAGCTCCTGCGCCCGTTCATTGCCATGGACAAATCCGCCATCGCCCGGCGTGGTATCGAGCTTGGCATCAATTTCGCCGAAACCTGGTCCTGCTACAAAGGCGGAGAAATCCACTGCGGCACCTGCGGCACTTGCGTCGAGCGGCGTGAGGCATTCATCCTCGCTGGCTTACCGGATCCCACTGTTTATGAGCAAACTCCGGAGCTTCCCAAATTTATCTCTTCTCCCCGTCCATCTGCGTTCATCTGCGGTTAGAATAATCTCTTCACCATGCCATACCGAATTTGCAAATCTCTCGAAGTGGAAAACGGCCACATGCTCAGCAAGCACCCTGATAAGTGCCAGTTTCCGCATGGGCATACCCGTAAGGTCGAGTTTGTCATTGAGGCGGACGAGCTGGATGAAAACCAAATGGTCTGCGATTTCAAGATCATCAGGGAGGCGGTCGGCGTTTGGTTGGACACCTTCGACCATGCACTGTGCATGAACACAGCGGACCCAGCCTATCAGGAATTCAAGGCTCGTTACGGTGAGCGCGTTATCGGCTTTGAAAACCAAGACCCGACGACGGAACTGATGGCCCGCACGATCTTCGACCACGCCGAAAACGCGCTCACAAATTACGCCAAGCTCACCGAAACGCGTTACCCTCTCAGCCCCGCCGTCCGCCTCGTTCGCGTGCGGGTTTGGGAAACGTCCTCGTCATGGGCGGAATACCAAAAACCAATCTAACTCATGCCCAGAAAATCCCCATTGCCCGACATTCAGGCCACTCCGGACACCCGCGGCCTCGCCATTGACCAGGTTGGCGTTTCGGATCTCCGCTACCCGATCCAAGTGCTTGATCACGCCGGCAAACCCTTTCCCACGGTCGCGAAAATTTCCATGTCCGTCCACCTGCCACACCATTTCAAAGGCACGCACATGAGCCGGTTTCTCGAAGTCCTGTGCAAGCACGAGGGCGAGGTGACCATGCGGACTCTACCCGAAATTCTCCGCGATTTAAAAAAACGCCTCGACGCCGAAGAGGCCCACATCGAAGTGGCTTTCACCTACTTCGTCACCAAGAAAGCTCCCGTTTCCGGCGCGCCGGCCAAGGTCGGCTGCGATGTCATTTTCAAGGGAGCCTCCAACGGCAAGACCGATGACTTCGTGCTCTGCGTCACCGTCCCCGTCACCACGCTTTGCCCATGCAGTAAGGAAATCAGCGAATACGGTGCCCACAACCAACGCGGCTACGTCACCTTGGAAGTCCGCCCGGTGGCGAAAAATGGCGGCTGGGAACTCATCATGATCGAGGACCTGATAGACATTGCCGAGCGCTCAGGTTCCGCGCCGGTTTACGCCCTGCTCAAGCGCACCGACGAGCGCTTCGTCACCATGCAAGCCTACGACAACCCGGTCTTCGTCGAGGATGTCGTTAGAAATGCCGCAGCCCTACTGCGGGCCGACCCACGCATAGCTTCCTTCACCGTCAAGACCGTCAACCACGAGAGCATCCACGACCACAACGCCTTTGCCACCATCGTCTGCAAATAACGAGTGTCGATCTTCAGTCATCACGGGTTGATCTGAGATCAACCCTCCGCATCGCAACAAGCCATTCGAAGCATGAAGCTAATCCCTGCCGAGATTTTGCTAGAGGCATACTCCCGCGGCGTTTTCCCAATGGCGCACGAAGGCCAGATCCAATGGTTTTCCCCGGAACGGCGTGGCTTAATTCCTTTGGACTCGCGTTTCCACATCCCACACGGACTGGCGCAGCGCTTGAAACGGCAGCCCTTCGAGATTCGCTGGGACACCGCTTTCCGCGAAGTCATGCTCGGCTGCGCGGCCCGCGCGGAAACCTGGATCGACCCGGTGATTCTCGAAAGCTTCTGCGCCCTGCACCACGCCGGGCACGCCCATTCCGTCGAGTGCTGGGATGATGAGGGCTTGCAAGGCGGTCTCTACGGCGTGTCGCTGGCTGGCGTGTTCTTCGGCGAGAGTATGTTTTCCCGTAAGACCGATGCGTCGAAAATCGCTCTCGTCGCGCTCGTCACGCGACTGCGCGAAATGAGATTTAATTTGCTAGATTGCCAGTGGATGACCGATCACCTCCGGCAATTCGGCGGTTACGAACTGACGCGCAAGGCATATCATGCCGCACTAAATGCCACCTTGCGAGCCGGGTCCTGAACCTTCTGCCCCTGGAGTTACCTGTTTGCGGTGCTCGTGGCGGATGTCGCGGGCTTCTCCAAGAAAGACGGAATCCTCACCAATGTTGACCGCGAGGTCGCCGATGCGTTCGATGGAGCGGGCAACGAAAATCAGGTGGAGTAAATTTTCCGAACGCCCGTCCGAGTCCTCGAGCCGCGCACTCAGGGAGGCTATCATCTGTTTGTGCAAACGGTCCAGCTCCTTGTCGCGAGCCTTCAAGCCCTCGGCGAGGTCGATATTAGTGTCGGTGTAAGCCATCAACGCATCACGGAGCAGCTTGTCTGCGAGGGTATAGAGCGGCTCGGCAAGGGCGGCTTCTTCGAGCGGTGCGGTTTTGCACATTTTCTTCGAGCGCTTAGCGATATTCACCGCGTGGTCCGAGATGCGTTCCAGATTGTGGGCCATTTTCATCGAAGTGATGACGAGGCGCAGATCGGACGCGACAGGGTGAAATCTAACGAGAATATCGAGACCCGTCTGGTCGATCTTGCGTTCGAGGTCATCGACATCTGAATCGTCGGCGATGACTGAGCGAGCGAGGTCGATGTCGCGTTCCAAAAGAGATCGCATCGCGCGTTCGAGACTTTGCCTAGTCAGGCTGGCCATGGCTAGAACCTCTCCTTTCAGAGCCTCGATGGCCTTGTCGAAATCGCGGAATATGTGCTGATTGTTCATGGTCGTATGATGATAAATGGATATTAGCCGAATCTACCGCTGATGTAATCCTCAGTTTTTTTGAGACGTGGATTAGTGAACATCTTCGAGGTCTCGGAAAACTCAATGAGTTCTCCCATATAAAAAAACGCGGTTTTATCCGACACGCGCGAAGCCTGTTGCATGTTATGGGTGACGATGACGAAGGTATAGTCGTTTTTGAGATCCCAGATCAGTTCCTCGACCTTGGCCGTGGCGATGGGATCGAGGGCGCTGCACGGTTCATCCATCAACACCACGCGGGGTTTCACGGCGATGGTGCGGGCGATGCAAAGCCGCTGTTGCTGGCCGCCGGAGAGTCCGAGCGCGGATTCCTGAAGACGGTCCTTCACCTCGTCCCAGAGCGCCGCCGCATTCAGGGCTTTTTCGACCGCTTGGTCGATGGTGGCCTTATCACGCAGGCCGCGCATGCGCAGGCCAAAAGCGACGTTTTCATAAATGCTGCGGGGAAATGGATTGGATTTCTGGAAAACCATACCGACCTCACGGCGCAGTTTCACCACATCCACCGACGAATCATAGATGTCGATGCCACCGATGTGAATACTGCCGCAAGTGATTCTCGCGGTGGGGATTTCATCATTCATGCGGTTGATGCAACGGAGGAGGGTGGATTTGCCACAACCAGATGGCCCGATGAAGGCCGTAACGCCATTTTCGAGGATTTCCAGATTGATGCCCTTCAACGCGGGGGATGAACCATAACTGAAATCCAGATTCCTCACCGCCACAGAAGCGATCTCTTCCTGGTGTGCCAGTGGTTGGTTCAAAGTTTCTGTCATATTAGTTGATAGATAATAAAATCTGATCAGCCGAAGGTGCCGGTGATGTAAGCTTCCGTCTGCGGGTTCTGCGGATTTTCAAATATCTGCATGGTCGGTCCGTATTCAATGAGTTTTCCCAGATACATGAATGCCGTTTTGTCCGAGCAGCGCGTCGCTTGGGACATATTATGGGTGACGATGATGATGGTGTATTTTTTTTTCAACTCCATCAACAGTTCCTCGATCTTCAAGGTCGCCAGCGGATCAAGCGCGGCGCAGGGCTCGTCCATCAGCAGAATTTCCGGCTGGTTGGCGATGGCGCGGGCGATGCACAAGCGCTGCTGCTGGCCACCAGATAGGCCGAAGGCGCTGGCGTGCAGGCGGTCCTTCACCTCATCCCACAGAGCGGCGCTTCTCAGGGCATTTTCCACGACGCCATCGAGTTCGGAGCGCTTGGTGCGGCCCTCGACGCGCAAGCTGAAGGCGACGTTTTCATAGATCGACTTGGCGAATGGATTGTACTTTTGAAACACCATGCCGATGCGGCGGCGGAGTTCCTGCAAGTCGATGTCACGTCGATTGATGTCGATGTTGTGAACTAGAATCGAACCGGCGGTGAGGTGTGCGCCCGGGATGCGGTCGTTGATCCGGTTGAAACAGCGCAGCAGGGTGGATTTGCCACAACCCGAGGGACCGATGAAGGCAGTGATTTGGCGCGACGGAATGTCCATGCTGACGTCATGCAATACCTGATTGGTGCCGTAGGCGAAGGAGATATTCTGAATTTGAATGGCGGTTTGCATGGTTACCATTTGAGTTTTGCACGGAGCTTTGCGCGCAGGATCATGGAGCCTAACGATAGCACGGCGACTAACACGAGGAATACGAATACCGAACCATATTGTGCCCGCTGGGTATATTCCGAACTCGGGATCTTGGCCGCTAAAGTATAGATATGGTAAGGCAGGGCTTGGACTTGTGAGGAGAGAATGTCGAAAGGATTTTTCAAGCCCTGCCACGGTAGATCGTCCTTGGCCGCAACGGCTGCCGTGAACATAATCGGAGCGGTTTCCCCGGCCACGCGAGTGATGGCAAGCAGTGATGATGTCAGAATGCCAGGCATGGAAAACGGCAGGACGCATTTCCGGATGGTCTGCCAGCGGGTGGCTCCCATCGCCAGCGAGGCATCGCGAAATCCTTGCGGAACCGCGCGCAGGGATTCCTCAGAGGCGGTGATGATGACCGGCAGTATCATACAGGCCAGCGTCGCGCAGCCTGCTATGAGCGAGGAGTTCCAGCCCTGGAAACTTATCACCGCGTCGCCAATGAAGAGTGGAATCTTCAGCAGGGAGCGGTCGGACGGCGTCGCAGTTATGACCGGCACGGCGAGCACAAAAACCGCGAAACCGAAGAGGCCGAAGACAATCGATGGAATGCCTGCTAGATTGAGAATCGCTAATCGAACTGCATGGATGAAAGAGCTTTGTTTGGCATATTCAGATAGATAAATGGCGGCACTGATGCCAAAGAACAGAGCGAGAATCATTGATCCGATTGTCAGCAGCGCGGTTCCGACAATGGGGCCGAGGATACCGCCGCCCGAATAGGAATAGGTTTGCTCATTATAGATAGTGGCTCCCTCATGTTGCAGCAAATAGTCGTTGTAAGCGGTGGCCGGTAGTTGATGACGCTTACCGCTGGCATCATCGAATACGTGAAGGGTTTCGTTTTTCTCGGTGAGGAAATCAAAATCCACGAATGGGGCCTCCGCTTTAAACAGGACCGGCGCACCGTCTATGATGATTTTTCCAAATAATAACACCGCGATGGCGACGACGAGATAGGTGAGGCCTCCGAGCAGATAGCGCACCGCCACATCCTTGAAATGCCCCTTGGGGAGGCCTTTACGAATGAGTGTTTCGGGGTTGAACATGGGTTGCAAATGTTAGTGCTTCGTCTTGTTCACAAAATGATGCGCGCTGGCGTTGATTGTGAGGACCACAGCGAACAACAGGATGCCGACCACGAATAAGGCGCGGTAGTGGACGCTGCCCATCGGGACCTCGCCGAGTTCTTGGGCGATGATGCCTGTTAGTGTATGGCAGGGTTGGAAAAAAGTCCCAAGCCCCGCGCTGAAATCCGGGATCTTAATGCGGTTGCCCGCGACTAGCAGCACCACCATCGTTTCACCAATGACACGACCAAAGCCAAGCAGCACTGCGGCCAGGATGCCAGAAAACGCAGCCGGGACGACCACGCGGAAGGTGGTCTGCACCCGCGAGGCACCCAGCGCCTCCGAGGCTTCCGCATAGGCGGAGGGGACATTGTTGATCGCATCTTCGGCCAGTGAAAATATCGTCGGAATACTCATCAGCGCGAGCAGGCAACCGGCGGTGAAAATGTTCAGCCGCTCCGTCAGTGGAAATCCCGGGATCCATTGCAGCGAGTCTAGCAATGACAAATCTCGAAGCACGGTTCCCAAGACTAGAATGCCGATGAAGCCGAGGACGACCGAGGGGATGGCCTGGATGAATTCGATGACCGGCTTCACGATGGACTGTTCCCAGTTAGAAGCGTATTGATTGATATAAATCGCGGCCCCGATGCCAGTGGGAATCGCGAGCAAGAGAGCGACGATGGAGATCATCAACGAACCTGCGGCTAGGGGTAAGATCCCGTAAAAGTCCTGCCATTCGCCGCCGGTTACCCAGTCTTTTCCCGTTAGAAACGAGGTGATGGCGGAGCTGAGAGGGACCGGGGCATCGTGTTTCCATGCGTTGATGGTGGCGGGTGCATTTTCGAGCTCTGAAATAAAGACCGGCCATGAGTTGCGGGCCACTTTCAAGAGCCGTGCGGCTTCGGGCTGGCTGAGGGTTTTAGGCAATTGATCGAGGATGCTGGCGGCGGATTCCTTGAGAGCGGCGTGAAGTTTGATGCAATCCGGTCGATGTTCTAGCAGGGTTTGGATTGGGCCATCGATGTCTGGTTTATCGGCAAGCGAGGCTTTGGCTTCGGCTGTTAGTTTTTCGCGCTCAATTGGGTCTTTGGCGCTGGCGGCAGCGGCGAGCAGGGTCTTGCGATCCTTTTCCAGAATGTCAGCACCTTGGATTTTTTCTTTGGTCGCAGTGACCGTCGCGGTCATGTCTGACACGAGAGAACTCAAGTCCGAACCTGCGGTGGCGAAGGCATCAATCGTTGTGCGCATGCCTTGCAAAGGTTCGGCGAATTTTTGTTGGGCGGCGGCAAATTCTCCCGCGAGGTTGGTGACGAGTGGTGGATCTTCGGGGGAGTCGATTGCCCGGGCGCGGATGGAGTCAATCAAGCTGGCACGTTCCTGTGTGGTGAGGTGCGGTGTGGCCGGGAGCGAGGAAAGCGCCTTGGCTTTTTGTTTTTCAAAATTGGCGTGGAGGATGGTGAGCATTTCCGACTTCGGATCGTTGCCGGCTTGGGAATTGTTCAGCACCAAATCGCGGGTGGGGCCGGTCTGATCGGTGTAGGCATTGTAAAGCGCGCTGGCTTCCTGGGAGCGACGCATTTGGCGAAAGCATTGGCCGTTGATCTCGGCATAATAGGCGCGGTTCAACACGCTGCTAAGCTGCTCGTGGGCGGTGAGGTTTTGGCGTGAAATATCGACGAACTCGAGTCCGGCGATGCGATAAACCTCAAGTTCCCGTCGGTAACCGGGGAAAAAGCCAAGGCCTTCCTTGAGCAGGAAAAAGATAATCAGTGCGAGGATGACAATCGTCAGGCCGGCATTGGATGCGAAGAAATACTTGATTGCCCGTTCATAAGAAAACCCGCGTTTTTGGAAACGATGTGGTGTTAGGTGAGGTAACGGTTCTTCCGGCGACATGCTTGATGGATGAGTTGTACTTTGGCAGGGTGGGATAGACAAGAAAATGAGCACCGCAAGCGAGCCTGCGATGCTCATTCCATAGCAACCGAAAACAGCGAAGGCGTTTACAGATCCTTCACAGGTATGAAACCGACCTTGCGAACGATGTCTTGACCGGCCGCAGACTCGACGTATTTCATGAACGCTTCAGCCTCGGCACTCGGCTTTTCAGGAGCGTAGAAATAGCACAGACGGGCGTAGGCGTAGCTCTTGGCATTTTTGGCTACTGGCTCCACGCCATCAATGATGATGGTTTTTGTCCCAGGTGTCTTGGAATACGCGAGGCCGACATAACCAATGCCATTCTTATTCTTGGCGACCTCCTGGGCGATTTGCTCGGTCCCTGCCATTTTCAGCGAACTCGATGGATAGTCTCGGCCGCCCATTGCAAGTTTCTGCCAGTCCTTGTAGGTGCCGGATGAAGTGTTACGGGTGTAGATCGAGATCGGACCCGGAGCCCCGCCGATTTCCGACCAGTCTTTGATTTGACCGGTGAAAATTTTAGCAACTTGGTCCTTGGTTAGTTTGGCCAGTGGGGAGTTCTTGTTGACGATTACACAGATCATGTCGTGACAGATTTCGTGCTCCTTAAGGTAAACGCCCTTGGTGCGGCAGAAAGTGCGCTCGTCATCCTTCACCTTGCGGGAAGACATGCCGATTTGCGCGGTGCCATTTGCAAGCGCTGGGAAGGCAGTGGTTGAGCCTTCTGCCGCGATTTCGAATTTCACGCCCTTGTTACCGGTAGCCCTGAAGCCTTCGGCGAGCTGGGGGACGAGCTTGGCACCGAGGGTGTCACTGCCCTTAATGCTGAGGGTTTGCGCACCTGCCATGGAAAGCATGGCGGCGGATGTTAGAATGGTAATGATGGATTTCATGTGATAGTTTGGTTAGTTTGAAGGATCAGAGGTTCGGATTAGAAGGACAGGCGAAGGCCGCTGAGGAAGGTGTAGCCGTCGTAAGCACCGCCACCCATGTGGGAAAACTCGAGGCCATTCATCAGCTTTAGCTTGTGACCGTAGAGGTAGTAATTCACACCGGCGTAAAGCGAGGTATAGGCGTTGCCTTTTGAGTCTGCGATACCGTCGGGAGACAATATTTCGTAGCGGCCTGGAAGACTAAGTCCATTAGCCCCATCACTGGTTGCGAGTTGGATGCGACCGACGAGTTGGAGACCGTCGGCGATATAGTAGGAGGGAATGACACTGACACTGAAGACGTCCGGTTGGTCGATGGCGACTGTGGCACCCTTCTGCTCAGCATTACCCTTGAAACCGAAGCCATAGAGAGCATCCACAGTCAGGCCGAAGCGACCTTTGGTGATGTCGGTATTGATGCCGATGACGTCAGTGAAAGACGGCGACGCGCTACTGAAGAAGTTGTCCACTAAAGCCGGTCCTTGATAGCCCGGCTCAGTGTCGTGCATGTATTGTAGCGAAGCCACTGCGGTATCCAAGCCAGCTTGGCTCGAATAATCGTAGCCGATCTTGCCGAGGATGATGGCACCTTCATTGAATTCTGAAAACTCACGGACGCGGTCGTTGCCGTAAATGCCAAGTTCATACATCCAATAGTCATGAATTCCCTTGCCATTCACCATGACGCCGGTGAGTTCACCGGGGAAAAAAAGATTGGAACCGAGACTACGCTCGAAGGTCAGAATTTCCTTGGAGGAAATTTCCTGTTCGCGGCCGAGTTTTACTTTCATTTTGCCGATCGTGACGTTCAGCGCATCGCTTGGTGCGTAGGTGAGGTAGAGGTCGTAAATGTCTTGGTAGAATTCGTCGAAACCGTCGGTGGTATCCGCGTCGATTTGTCCTTCGAGTTTCCATGTTTGGAACCACTTGGATTTGAATCCAAGGCGCGCGCGGCGGACATCGAATTTGTCGCCCCAGGTGTTCTGCTCGTTCTTGTCGCTGGCGTCCTTGTAGTCCTCGATGTCGAAATGCCCACCGGCGTCGCCGTCCGCATACTGGACCTGCAAGCGGCCTTGCAGTGAGAATTCCTGAAGAATTGGATTTTCATCGCTTTTGTAGAGAACAAAAGCGGACCATATTTTGTCGTAGATCGTTTCACCGGTCAACTTACCAACCAGAAGTCCGGTGGCGCTGCTTGTAGGGTTCATGGCTCCGCCGTCCGAGGTAGTTTCGGTTCCCGCTTGGGCGGAAAGGCAGCCCAGAAGGCTGGTTGCGAGGATTGCGTGGTTGATGGTTTTCATGGATAGCATTGGTGGTCGTGGTTTGTGTGACGATGTTGTGACAATTGCGCCACACGCCAGCTTGATATTGGCCCGTTCCGAAGTTCCCAAGGTAACAATTGTGACAAAAATGTCACAAAGCGGCTCGGGAGACTGAGTGAAAGACTGTTTGAACAATGCACACGCCTTGTTTGCGCGACGAACCTCGGTTCCGCCAATCCGGCTTTTGTGAAAAAAATGTCACAATTCACAGGGCATTCACGGCGGAGCATTGTGGCGGAAACGACGGTCAGAGTAGGGTAAATCAGGAGGACGATGATGGCTGATGGCCAGTGAATCTGAGGCGTGTCGCACTCCCAAAACGCCTCAAGGCGGCAGCTTACCGTCCCATGCCGTGACTTTGATGTCACTCAATTGAACGACCCCACCGTTGCCTGCGGACTGAAACATGATGCCGTCTCCAAGCATCGCGGAAGTCTCCGGGTCGCTCAACCGCTTGACCAGTCGTCCTTCTAGCACCAGTGCAATCTCATGCGAGAGGCGGTTGGCGAGAATTTGCACTTTCTTGGAAGTCGGGTTGGTAAAGTCACTGGTATTCAAAACTTCGAAGGATCGCACCCGTTGCTCTCCATCTGTTTTGAAACTGTTGCGGTGCAGATTTACTCCAGGCCCAAGCTCATATTTCCCAACAGAATAAATGACCAGATCACTCCTTCAATCTCTCCATTCCGCCAACGGGTAGGACAGATGGAGGTGAAAAGCGCCGCTGGAGCCGTGGATGCAGGAAATTGGCGAGGACAATGGCAAGTGTGCCGACGTAGAAGGCGGGTTTGAGGCTAGCGTGCTCGCCGAAAATCACCGCCGCCGCGATGATGCCGTAAACCGGTTCGAAGTTTGCGGCGAGATTGAAGTCGTATGCGGAGATGGAATGCAGAAGACGATTTGTTAAAGATTGTGCGAAGACCGTGCAAACCCACGCGAGAATCGCGATCCACAACCAATCCATGGCAGTGACGATGGCGAGTGCGGGGAGACCTGCTGGATCAAATACCGGCACCGCCAAAAAACAAACGACGGTGGAAGCCACCATTTCCCAGCCGACCATCACCATCGGATCGCCGCCAGCGATGACGATGCTGCGGTTGAGCACAAGGAAAACAGCGGCCAAAAAAGCGCTCAGCAGCGCTAGGCAAAGACCCGTGAAATGCGCCTTTTCCACCCCCGCAATCAGGCAGATTCCTGCGAGGACGATCAGTCCGATGAATACCTCAAAGGGCCGGATTCGCCGTCCGGTGAGCAGCGGCTCGGTGAAGGCGGTGAAGAGCGAGAGCGTGGCCAATCCGGCGAGCGCGATAGAGACGTTGGCCAGCTTCACCGCGCCAAACAGGCAAAGCCAGTGCAGGCCGATGAGCGTGCCGATGCCTAACAGCTTCGCAATCGGCTTGAAGCCTAACCAAATCCTCCGGTCACGCTTGATCGCCACCCACAAGAATGCCCCAAGCGCCGCGAGCAGGCACCGCCATGTCACCAGTACCGGCGCGCTGACCGAAGCTAGCCGCCCGAGGATAGTAGTCGCCGCGAAAATGACGACGAGCAGATGAAGTTGGAGAAAAACGCTGATGCCGGATCGTTGTGGCGTCCGCGCCGGGATGGAAGCGGATTTTCAAATCTTGGAGGGCGTCGCCCGCCGCTGGCATGGTGTCAGACGAAGGGATTGATCGAGGTGGTTCCGGTAATAGGATTATGAGGCACGTTTCAAGGCAACAACGGCAGGCCAAGTCGAGCACGCTCTCCAGCCGCTTCTTCGTCCCCGTCTTCGGTTCCTGGCTGTCCAGCGTGACGATGGCGGACAGGATGTCGGAAATCTGCTGCGGGGTGTAAAACTCGCCCGCCTTCTTCCCGGACCCGGCGGCGAATTGGCCGATCAGGTATTCATAGGCATCGCCCAGCGCATCAATGTCGGTGGAGAAGTCCGCCAGCCCTTTGGCGCTCTCCGCGATGATGGAGCAGAGCTTGGCGTTCCGGTCCTCATACTTCTTGCCGAGCTTGGGCGAACTCAGATCGATCTCGGAGAACAGGCCTTGGAAGGTGCTCTCAAAGGATTCCGTCTCAATGTATTTGAATCCGGCTTGCAGCGTGTTCAGCAGTTCCCCGTTTTGGGTGCGGGCCAGGTTGGCGATGCTGTTCCAGAGGTGCGTGGGCTGGATGACGTAGTGCGTCTTGCGGCGCATCTGTTTCTCGAAGGCCGTGATGTCGTCCGGGTTGTTGGCATACTAGGTGCAAAGTGGTGGGAGCATCCTGCTCCCTTGTTTCTCAGACGTAGGAGCTGGAAGCTCCTGCCACTCTGGGTAATCTTTGCCCAGTTCCTTCTTCGCCGCCGTCTCGTAGTTGTCGGAGAGGTAGCGCAGGAAGATGTGAGAGTGAGGCCGGTGAGAACGATGAGCGGCTCCCCACCAGTTAGACCGCTGCGGATTTCGGCGTTCACGGTGTCGTTGAAACCCGTGGTGACTTTGGTTTTACCGCCTTGCCCTCCTTGACGATAAAGACGGACGACGAGGTTTTTTCGACTAACAGATCGGCGATGGATTGTGGCAGGGCGAGAAGGAGGAGCAGTGGAAACGGGCGCATGGCGTAATGTTAGATCGGTGAATGAAGTTCGCTTTCCGAGTCATCGGGATCGAGCGAGACGGACTTGGTGCGATTCCCGGCAAGAAGCGCGAAGAAGGCGGGCAGGATGAAAAGCGTGGCAAGCGTGGCTAAGACGAGACCGCCGACGACCGCCCGGCCGAGCGGAGCCATTTGTGCTCCGCCGCCGCCGAGATTGAGAGCCATCGGCATCACTGCATTATTTCCTGTTCCAAGCGCATGATGCGAAACGTGTTAGAGCGGCGGACTTGAGACGAAGCCAGTCACAAACGTCGCCCAAGTCCCATGGCGTGGGAGAGCTGGGCGAAGCGCATCGCGGAAAGATGACTCACCACGCTGAAGGTGCGGGATTTGTCTTCCACGCCGGTTTCCAAGGCGAAGCGGTTGATCATTCCGCGCGGAATGAGGTTGAGAATCTGCTTGAGGACGATCACATTGGCCTGGGTTGGTGCTTGGTTGTTCATAA
This sequence comes from Akkermansiaceae bacterium, assembly GCA_043758445.1. Lineage (GTDB taxonomy): Bacteria > Verrucomicrobiota > Verrucomicrobiia > Verrucomicrobiales > Akkermansiaceae > Luteolibacter. The sequence goes on from JAYVNM010000225.1 coordinate 22,860, forward strand.
CACCCTACCGAGTGGCAGGGATTTCAACTCAACACCAGCCCGCTTTTTCATCCCCAGTTATGCCTGCCTGTGGGACGGCAGTGATTTAAAATTTAGAATTTGTATTTCAATTATGACACGCCGCCTCGGATGGACATTGGTAGGGACTTCCCTGCTGTTGCACATTTTCACCATCTATTGTTTCGCGCGGCAGCCGGACACCTTCGCGGCCTTCACCGTGGTGCCGATCTGGCTGTGGGGCGGCGTCGGGCTACTGCTGTCCTGCGCAGCTTTTTATTTTCTGCGGGCCTCGCTATCCCTCATCATGACGGGGGTCTGGGTCATCACATTGTTAGTCGGTGCGGACGAGGCTAGGGTACTGGCGAATATCGGAAAATCTGCCCCGCTCCCCGGCCAAGCTGAACCCTTCCAAGGCAAGACCGTAATCCGCGTCATCACCCTAAATTGCGCCTTGTTCAAATACGGCAGCCCCGCTCCCGACCTCTCTGTCTGGCAGCCGGACATTGTCCTCTTGCAGGACATCTACCCCCATCAAGTCCGCGAGATCGCGGATGTGCTCTACGGTGGCCGGGGCGACTACCGCGCAAATCAAACCAACGGCCTTGTCACCCGTTGGAAAATCCAGCGCGAAATCCGCAACCCGAATCAGCGCGACGAACAACTGACCATCCTTCTTCCTAGCGGCGAGGAAATTGAGGTCGTCAACGTCCATCTCCTCACCGCAGCCACCGACCTCAGCCTTTGGCGCAAGTCGGCTTGGGTGAATCACCGGAATAACCGCATCATCCGCGAAAACGAGCTATCGCTTACCCGCCAAATTCTTGAACAAACCACCAAATTTCCTGACACCCCCACCATCTTCGGTGGCGATTTCAATGCGCCCGCCTCGGACCTCGTCCACCGTCAGCTCTCCCGCGATTTCGTCGATGCCTTTTCCACCGTCGGCACCGGCTGGGGCGATACCTTCCACCGCCGGTTCCCCATTCTCCGCATCGATCAACTCTACACCACCCGCCATTTCATTCCTGTTCGTTGCCTCGCCGTGACCACGCGCCATAGCGACCACCGCATGGTCGTCGCCGACTTTCTGATCGGGGCAACCGGCCCGCACTGACCTCGTTCTGAGTCGAACAAGGCACCTCCGGCCGGGAGTTGGGAGACTGCTGCAAGCCAGATTGAAAATGATCCGTCTGCTGCATGACGCCAAAACGCATCTCGGTCGCGGGTTGCAACCGTGATGCGGGAACTCATTCGCGGATGGAATTCCGCGTCGCTTACGCTTTAGGAATGGCGTCCTTGAGGAGCTTTTCCGCCTTGCTGATGGTCGAGGCGCCGAGCTTGCCATCGACTCGCTTGGCTCCTTCGATCAAGGCTTTGATGTCGGCTAGGCTTTTCTCCGCAGCGGCAAGAGATTTCGCGCCGCTCCCGAATTTCTTGTCTGGAAAATAACGGGTGAAGGAGCTACCGGCCCGGCTGATGCTGAGACGCCATCCTTCAAAGGCGGAGGTTTCGTAAGTGAAGCGGGTAAGGTTCTTTTTTGATTTCATAATGATTAGGCTGTGACCCGGTCAATATAACCACTCACTGCTGTGAATCCAGCAGTTTTTCAATAGAAGTTGAGAGTCCTCAAAAATGCCGGGGCCAAACTGAGCCTCTCCGGTCCCCCTCAGAATCGCCCAGCGACAGTCCGTTTTTCATGAAACGCCCATAACGCTTGTGAAATCCCCCTAATTTTCGACCACGGATGCGCCGGCAAGGTCATTTTCCAGCACCCACCATGCGCCCTCGCGACGGGCGCGGGCGGTGGTTTCGAGTTTGGTATATTCCGCCGCGTCCGCCGCGTCCGCCGCGTGGTTCGTCGCGCGGGCGAGCGCCGCCATGAGGGTCAGACTGCGGAGGTGGAAGGCATTCACCACGGTGTTCACGGGGGTCATCACAAATTTATCGCGCTCGGCTTGCGGCCAGTCCACGAGGTCGTCATGTTTCACTTTGGCCGGGGGGCTGAGGATGAGTCCATCCGGGCGGGCGTTGGCGAGGAGCAGTTTTGATTTCAAGGCAAGATAGCGGTCGCCGAGCCAGTGAGCATCGCCGTTCCGCATCCAATCGGCGTGGGCCATGAAAATCATGTGCGAGGCCCACTCCGTCGGCCAGGTGGGAAATTTCATCAAGCGGTCGAAGGTATCGCGTGCCATTTGGCCGTCATTGTCGGAGTAGTAATGGCTCAATTGTTCGAGATAAGAATCTGCCTCATAGGCAATCCGCTCGCGGTCGCCAGCGACATAGATCCCGGCGAAGGTGGTGGCCTTGATCGAATAGCAGCAGAGTTCCCAAATCGAGTTGAGCTGCGGATTTGAACATTGGAAGGCCGCTTGGGATTTTCCGCCATCATCCATTCTTGCCGCAGCACTCGATAGATCAAGAATACAATTCAACTGCCTTAGGCTCCGGGAAAATCCACCACCTGCTCCAGCTTGACCTGATAGCGAGCGGCGATTTCCGGGGCGTCGGAAACTTGATAGATCTCACGATAGTAAATTTCCCGGATGCCATAAGCGCACAAAGTCTGCATGCAGGCGGTGCAGGGCATAGTGGTGGTGGCCACGATTTTCGCCTCACCCCGGCGGAACAAGCTGCACAGGTTGATCTCCGCATGGAGCATGAATTTCTGCCGCGCCTCGCGGTCGTCCCAGAAGCCGGGCGGCGGATCGTAACCGGGAGCAAGGCCATTGTAGGCGGTGCCGATCACGCGGTTATCGAAGTCCAAGGCCGCAGCGCCGACTTTCCGATAGGGGTCCTCCGAGCGCAGGCTGGCTACATGGGCAAGAGCCATGGCGTATTGGGGAATGGACAAACGGGCGGCGGACATGGGGGGAGGATGATCGGGAATCCCATTTTTTAAACCCAAAAGCCGGGTGTCGGCAAATTTCACTTTCTGACGCAGGCGGCATCGTCCAGCGTGCGCGGGTGGATCGATCCCGTTCGGGTGTTTTGGCCGCATTGTCGGCGTTTTTCCTGTGGGGCGTCCTCCCGGTCTTCTGGAAATGGAACGACTCCTCTCCTTTGGCCTGATCTGGCTGGCGATCGGAATTTATTCGGCTGGCTCCCTGAGAATTACTCGCGAAATATGTTAGTCTTCCCACTTCAATTGCTCACCGCAAGGCGCATATAAAGACATGGGCCTGATACACTGGCAGAAGCTGTGCAATTTAAGTTAGCGTCTGGCGCTGACAGAGTGACACCCACCGAACTCCAGTTATTCAAGTCGCAGCTTGTTTCCACTCCATAAGTGATTCCCGCCACGCCAGCGTAAAATGTGAGATTCATTTGATTTCCTACCATAATCGGATTGGGAATTTTATCGCTTAAGTTTTGGAAGGGATCCAAGTTCAGCGCACATGCCAGCAGCAGATTGACTCCGTCCCCGTTGGTGTCAGATTTCAGATCAGAATTTGCTGGGAGTCCCTTCGACAAAAGCAAAGCCGTCGTCGGTGAAACCTCACTACCCATGTTTACTGCTGGATAGCCATACCAGAACATATCATCGGGCGGAACAGGAAAATCCACAGCTCCGGCCATGAAGTAAACGGCAAAGTCAGAGGCTACTACGCTGAATACACCGAACGACAGAACAGGAGCATCACCTTTAAAATTGGCAAACCGAAGCTTGCGACAGGTGTAAAAGGCCTCTTGTGAAATAGATAGCAAACTGCTTGGGAACGTAACACCCACAAGCTTGTCACAGGCGAAAAACGCCCTTATCTCGATCCCCGTAACATTTACGGGCACCTCATAACCGCCGCTTCGCGCAGGCGGGAATGCCTTGAGGAAGGTCTGATCTTTATTGAACAAGACTCCATCCAGACTGCTGAAATTCGGATTCGTGGATTCAACAAAAATAGTTGTGAGTGAACTGCAGGACGCGAATACCTCGGTTGATATGCTGGTGACACTTGCCGGAATCGTGATACTCGTGAGACTGCGGCAACTCACAAAAGCTTTGCTTTGGATGCTCGCCAGTGCTGGAGGAAGTGTAAAGTTAACCAAATTGTAGCAAGATTGAAATGATCTAGATCCGATAGTGGATACCAGCGGCGGAATCGAAATACTTGAGAGTGTGCTGCAGTTAAAAAAGGCCGAGGCTCCGATACTCTGCGTCCTCGGTGAGATATCGACATTAGCCATAGCAAAGCAATTCGCAAATGCGCCCACTCCAATGTTCCCGTTGCCCGTGGTAACGGGCGCACCGGACGCTGAAATCGAGTAATGGGCTATGTTCGAGCAATAGGCGAACGCCTCGGTATCAACGATAATCACACTTTTTGGAACGGTCATTCCAGTAATGCCGAGGCAATTGTAGTAAGCCCGATAGCCGATTTTTGCTACAGGCTTTGAATTGATCGTATCGGGTATGACAACCGGTCCGGTCGGGGCGGTTACGTAGCCGGTGATCGTGATATCACTGGTATTTTCGGTGTAATTGAAATTGCCGTATTGAGCCGCTCCCACGAGGTTCGAGACGCAAGGGAGGATGGCGATAAATTTCCAGCCTGAACACCAAGCCTGGATGAAGGGTTCGAGGGCTGCGGAGACGCTGGTCTTGGGAAATTTCACCGGAAGGGCTAGTGTGGCATTCATTTCGAAACAGAGAATATACAGAAAACTTAAAATAATCAATAGATTATCCATTATTTTTTAAAAATTTCGATTCCCGCAAGCGTTCGAACCCACCGAATTCGGGTGATTTGTTAAACCCCATAAGCAATCCTTGCCGTCCCCCCTGAGGCCGTTTACCCAAAGGCCATGCAAGATGAAGTTCGCGCGTTGTTAATTCTTCAAGATCGTGACCGCCGGTTGTTGGCGCTGGCCAAGGATTTGGAAAAACTGCCTCAGGACGAGGCCCGGGCGAAAGCGAAGTTGGCGGGCAACGAGGCCGCTGTGACGAAGGCCCATCAGGCGCTGCTGGATTGCGAACTGCGGGTGAAAAAGATCGAACTCGATGCCGAGACCCGGCGGACTACGATCAAACGGCTGAAATTGCAGCAATTCGAGACGCGCAAGAACGAGGAGTTCGTCGCTCTGGGTCATGAAATCACCCGCTACGAGAAGGATTTGGACACGTTTGAAACTCAGGAACTGGAGGCCATGGAGGAGGTGGACGGCTTTCGCATCGCATACAAGGCCGCCGAAGCCGCCCGCGTGATTACCCGCAAGTTGGTGGAAGAAGATCTCGCTAGCGTCAGCCGCCGCCATACACAGATGGCGGCCAACCGCGCGGAAATCCTCGCGGAACGAGAGACGCTCGTCGCCAAGGTGCCGGAAAATCTCATCCCGCTTTACGACCGCCTGATGAAGACCAAGGCTGGCCTCGCCATCGCACCGCTGCGGGAGGGAAAATGCGAGGGCTGCCACATGAAGCTCATTGCCTCCACCGTGATGAAAGTGCATTCCGGCAAGGAAATCGCCCAATGCGAGGACTGCGGACGAATCCTCTACGTCGAGGAGTGAGAGGCCGTTAGTAAAAGTCCTTGTTGCGCTCTTCGAGCAGCACCAGCCAGTTCATCATGGTAATCGGTGGCAGGTCCGCAGGGTGGAGGATCGGGCGGAGATTGACGGTGATTTGCGAGGCGGTAAGCGCGGTGCCACTGCGGTTTTTCGAATCCAGCGGCCTGACTGCGGTGGCCACCGTGTCACTAGCAAGCGAGCCGACCTGGCCCGTTAGAACAATGGCGAATGGATCGACTTCCGTGCCATAGCGCTTCTCCGGGGCGAACAGAGAGCAGGGAGGATAATACAGACCCGAAGGATTGGTGAGAGTAACGGCGGGGGTGTAACCGCTGGGTGGGGTGGTGGCCACGTTGTTGAAATCATCGCCGAGATAAAGTCGCAAGTTGGTCACGAGTGAGAAGCCCTTGGTGAAACTTGTTAGGTTGGCGCATTCCACAAGGATGCAGCCGTAGTCGTTCGCCGTGCAGGGGATGGATGGTTTATAGGCGGAATTGTTCAGTCCGGTCACTGAATAATCGACGTTGACGACCAATGAATTGTTAATCGCCGAGTTGGCGGCCCCGATTGTTGTTAGGAACGCCGGGATTCGCTGCGGATAAACCGCGACACAGGTCTGACCGCTGGGAAGTGCCTTGATTTCATAAGGAGATGCCGGACGCCAATAGCCAGCCTTGAGAGCGCCGGCCTTGGGATCACCGAAAGTGGTGTTATTAAAAGCAATCGTCCCGGTCACGGCATTGCGGAATGTATAACCGCCACTGATGCCATAGGCGATGTCAACCGGCACGGATGATGAAAATGTATAACTCTGGTTTTCATCACAAATTTTGACATATCCTGCTGGCAGGGTCGTTTGCACGGCCGAGGTCAGCGGCATGTTCATGCTGGTCCGCGTGCCGCTGGCCAAATAGTAGGCGAAACGCAACATCGTGGGAGTGCTGTTGGTCGAACTTTGCACTTGGGTGATGTCCAACTGCATCGCGCATTGCATCGAGCCGATCGAATAGTTGTTCCAAGTGGTGGTGGATAAGACGTTGGACTCCGTGGTTTGGGAAAACCGGTCGAAATATTCCGAGCCACGGTTGATCGGGACAAAGGCGGCGCGTCCGCTCTCCGAGGCCAGTGAGACGGGGAAAAATGCTCCCTGGGTGACTTGATAGGACTCCCGGACACCGGGGCTGAACGGGCTGGCGGTGAAACTCTGTCCGCCGATGGTAGTGCCCGTGGACAGGGTCATCCCCCGCCGACTCGACAACGCGCTGAGGGCGGTGCTGCCTTGGACATCCGCTTTTCCGACAAACATGCCGCCGTCGATGGTCACATTCTGCCATGCGGAACCTGACGCGTATTGCCCCAGTGACATGAAGGACGATGCAGAGATAGCAAGCTGCGACGGGATTTCATAGATCGAGAGCACGAAATTGCGCCTCACATTGGCCAGATAGGTCATGGCACCATCATGATCGGCGACATTCACGGAGAAAGCCCACCAGTTCCGCTTGGCCACGAAGTTACTCCCCGGTGTGGCGTAACCGAAATTGATCTGCGGATAGGGCAGGAGATTGAAATTCGGATAAGTTGACACGGGGAGCCCAACGCCAGACTGGGCAAGGCTGCCATAGACCTTGTAGCTTGAGATGATCGGATAACTGGCATCCCGGGTGGTGGTGGTCGAATCGCTTGATGTCAACGGCACCGGATAGCCGGTGCCGAGACTGCGATTGATCCCAGCCGAGACATAGCCGGTATCCGAGGGAATCGCGGCGAAAATGGTGCTCGGTGTGCCGAGCGCGGAGTCCCCGATATTGGCGGTTTGAGGATTTGATAGATTAAGGCTAGTTAGAAAATTGCTGGAAATAGAGCTTCGCGCATTGGCGAGGTCTAGGGATTCTGTGAAAATATCCTGCCAGCGCAGCGGATTGCTAACGGTCGTACTCGCGTTGGAACCGGACTGCATCGCCCGGATCGCACGGTTTGGTGTGATCGCAACGATCGAGCGCAGGATCGCCTCTTCTTTTTCAGAGTAGTCCACCCGGAGCTGCACCTGCCCTTGGATCGCTTGAGACTCCACGGCCCTGCGGAAGGCGTAGATCATCAGAATCGAAAGCACCGTGCCGGTGGCGAGCACCAGAATGATCGAGATATATCCCGCTGGGTGGCGTCTTGAGGTGGAGGATTTCATCATTGCATGGTTCCCGAATAGGTGATTTCTTCGCTGTTAGGTCCGGTTAGCGTCATTCTGAGAACCCCGTTCACCATGGCGAACGACACATTGGCCGGAGCCTTGGTCACCGTCCACTCGGGCGTCCCAAGCACCCCGCTGACCGGAACGATGTAATAGTAGAGCGCATTCCCGGTACCCTTGTTTTCAAAGGACAAAATGGCCGCCCGCATCACACCATCCGGCTGCCTGAAATTCAGCAAGAGCACTGGCGATGCCGTCAGCCGGGCATTGGTCCCCGCGAGCGCGTTCGCGACCGTATCATGCAGGCGGAATCGCTCGGCCTTGCCCACCATGCGGCTCACATACATACTGATGATTGGAGCCTCCTCAGTGAGAAAGCCTTGGGCCCTGAAAATTCTCAAGAAACCAAGCTGCTGGCTAAAGAGGGACAAAACCATGGTTCCGGTTGCCAAACCAAGCATGATGGCAACGGACAATTCAATCAAGGTGAACCCACGGCGCAGGCGATGGACCATAGTTTTCATTGGGAACGTAGCACAGTTCTGGATTTCCAGTAGTCCCGCGTGCCAATCTTGTAGGTCAGGACACTTTGCGTCTGCCATACTTTCATCGCCGCAGGATTAGTGGCCACCGTGCCGGTGCCGCCGTCGATCGGATAGTTTCCGGAATCTGGGAAACGGGTGCGCACCACGGTCCCGGTGATTGAGCCACCGCCGGGCAGTTTCCCAACTACCACTGCGGTCGAGGTCGTCGTCGGGTAAGCCGGCCACGGGGAATCTGAGGCTAACAAATTCTCAAATGGTATCCGCTGGGCGTAGGCCCGCTCGTAGGTCATGTAAGCATCCGTCACCGCCTGCTTGAGGATCCATTGGCGCGGGGCCAGGATGTTGAGCGAGAGTTTGAGCAGCACGAGGCCTAAAATCGTGACCAGTGAGAGGGCTATCATTGCTTCCACCATGACAAAGCCCGAACGCGGGAATCGCGCCTTGCGGAACGGCTCCAAACACCGGATGTTCCGGCCATGGGCGTTGACCTCCGCAGATTGGCATGTGGCCTTGGCTTGCTCTGGCTGGTGGCCGGTTTGGCAATGGCGCAGGCGGTGCTCGAACCCCCATTCGGCTTGCGCTGGGGAGATTCTCCGGAAAAATTGATTGCTTGGGCATCCCGACATTCGCTGGATGTTAACATTTCCCTGCCCGGAGATCAACCCACAATGCGGATTTTGAAAATTCAGCCCAAAAAAGGCTTCCTGCCGGAAACCCAGGCGGGCGCGGTGGAGGGTCGATTCCTGGGGGGTAAGCTGTACGAACTGACCGTCCATTACTTCGATCCCGAGGCCTCGGCCGATCTGATGGAGGCCCGCTTCGAAGCGTTGCGGAAACAAGTTGCGCTGGAGCATGGTGCGCTCCTGACCAACCAGCAGCAGCGGGTGGTGGAGGATCATTTTGTGACGCGGACTCAATCGTTTCATCGGGAGCCAGTGAAGGGTTTGTTCCTCCTATTGGCTTTCACCGAGGTGGAGGATTCGCTGCGGAAATCAAAGGATGCTAGGTTTTCACTGATCTATCGGAATGACAATTACAGGATCGAGTTGCTGAAGGAATTGCAAGGCCCGTGATTCACTCGATGGTGGTGACGGCCCCATTCACCTCAATGGTCCGGTCGATAACGAAACTGACATACGCCAGGCGATCAATGCCGAATGGAGTTACCGTTAGCAACTCCAAGGTCCAGCGCCCATCGCTATTAAAACTTGAATCATAATTTGATAGCGTGAGAACCCGGCTATTGGGAATGGAGTCATTAATATTCAACTGGGAGCCAGGCACAATAGTGCCGGTGGTGCCTAGCACCGGATTACCCCTGTAAACCTGGACATAGGTGCTTGATGTCGGATAGAGATCATTCAGCGCGAGAGTGACTGTAGGCATCGAAAACCGCATGACTTGATTTTGAGCGATGCCTGAGACCGTGCCGTCGGCGACCGGCCATATCTGGATATATTGCGAGGCAAGCTGGGATTCGGGAGCTTGATAATCCTCTAGAGAGAAGATTGAAAATCGCTCCTCGCCTCGCACTTTCGCGCGGTTCGACCCCGGAATAGCATTCACTAGAAATGTGAGGTTCTGAGTGCCGTTGGTCGAAATCGAGGACTGTGTAATCAACGTGGCTTGGGTGCGGTCAATTCCGACACCCGTCCCGCCAGTGCCATACGATTGCACATGCCTTAGAAACTTAACGCTTTTTGAAGGCTCCGGATCGCTGGCACCAGACAGCAAGCCGCTAACGGTCACATCAACATAAAACGGGCGATCCGCACGAGTCCGTCGGACCGCCGAAGTGTTGTCCTCCGAACGAATGGCCACCGACGCAACGGGCACATAGGTCCCCACATAGTTGGTATCGAGCAGATATTGGGTCAGCCCTGTGAGCGACGAGGATTTCATCGTCCACATGTCGAACCTTGCACCACCCGGGTTGATCGCCAGCGCCGACAGTTTAGTACCGCTGGATGCCACCGTGTCTGACGCATCCCAAGACGTGCCAGCAGGCATCTGATATTGGCGGATGTAGTTGGCATAACTAACTGTCTCGACAGCTAAGGCTGCGCTACTCAGTATCGTGACGGCCAACAAGAGATTTAGTGTGGTTTTCATGGTTGTGATGTTTTGACAGTTGATTTATCCACCACCTTGAGTGGGAGCACAGAAATCGGCCCGCCCTGATAAGTTGCGACGATCAGGTTGCCCGACTTTAATATGATTTTTTGAGTTTTCTCGGCAATGGGTTCCTTACCTTCGGACTCGGCCCTGCTTACCTCCACAGTGGTGATCCAACCGCGGTTCAACGTATAGAATTCCCCCCAACTTTGGAGTTTTGCGCCGGGCTGATAGACCATTCTTTTGTCCAGTCCTTTAGGAATTTGCAGGATCGCCCGTCTGGGAACGATAGTGACGGCGCCGTTGAAGCACAAGATATCAGAATTCCCCAGTAGGCTGGGTGGCGGACTTACCCTAGATGGGTCAGGCCCCTTCGCCGGAACCTGTTTCAGCATTGGGTCTTCATTCATCGCCTTGCGGTATAGCACGGTAAGATCCTCGTGGGTTACCGCGTCACGCATGACGGGAGCACCTTGCAGTGCGGCAGCGGTTATTAGCAAAGTAGCAAATGAAAATGATTTCATGGGATTATTGATTTAAGGATTCGCGAATTATCGGATCTCGTCGTCCACACCGCCGGACGGATCGACCAAGCCGTTTGGACCACCTTGGCCTTGGCCCGGGTTGGAGGAGTCCACACCGTCTAAGTTGTTTCCATGGCCGTTGTTCGGATGCTTGGTGCCCAGCGTCACTAGCAAAATCATATCCTGATAGTCGAAACACGACATGCTGTGGTTGGTCTGTCCAAGCTCCATCATGATGATGATGCTGAGTGGGCCGATCTTAATCTTACCGGTCGTATCCAGGTATGGCCTCAGGTAGCTGGCGAGAGTTGAAGACTGATAGAGAGAAGTCGATGTGGGCGGAGTGTCCCCGTTAATCAGCGAAATCACCTGAAAATTCGAACTGATCGTCGTGTATAATGGACTCCAAGCACCATTTCTCACATACCTTCCTGAGAAATTGAGCTTATCTCCCGCACTAAACATCTTGATGTAAAGCGAGTATGCTGAGTTCACATCCGCTTGCGTGCCGTAGAACAGTTGCTTATAAGTACCACCGTTAATACTCATCCGGGCGTCGGTGTAAAGCGATTCTGAGGTCTGGCCTGCGGTACACGCGGTGATTCCTGTGCCAATAGGCTGCACCGAAACAAAGGTGTTAGCCGCCGTTACGGTGATCGTTCCCGGAGTATCGATACGCGCCATATCAGCTACAACGCTGGGATACAGGATTTCCCAAGTGAGTGTGGGTTTCGTTCCGGTTTGCACGACTGAGGGATAGGCTGATAATCTACCTACTGGAGTCGACGGGATCGCGGAGATAGCGGCATCTATTCGCGTAGGCACAAGGGCACAGATGGAGATGAGGGCTACCGGTAAGGTAGCCAATTGGCTGGTTTTCATGGCTGGTTGTAAGGGTCGGGTGTTTTTAGAAACACTCTCCATCGGGAACCTCAAAGGTGGGACGACCTTGGAGCGATGTGCGGCCCGGTTCGGGCAAGGGCACGGGGTCAGCGAGGGAGACTCGATGGACCGTGCCGATTCGGGACAGAATCCCGATCCGGGCCGCCTGAGGAGCTATCGGGACAATAGCGCTTCAGAAAGGGTGTGGTTGATGCAATTGACGGGTGTGGGTCGGTTGGATCGGGTTAGGGGTTGAACAGCAGTTGTCTAGGGGTGAATTTTCAACGTGGTGGTAAGTCGGCTCCGTTGGCCCAGTTTTTCCAGGGTCCGCGCGGGACTTCCCGGTCTTCCGCGAATCGCCATTCGACGGTTTCGCCACTGCGGAGATTGAGGAAATCGCGGACGGCGGGACTCAGGTCGATGCCAGCACCTCGGTTGCGATTGGTGCGTGGGGATTCATTGCCGAAAACGTATTGCCAGTGGTCCACCTCGAAGGGGCCGACGTCCTCCCATTGGGCGTAACAAATCTTGCCTTCGTGATGCACCGCGACCCAGCGGCCCTTGCACACGGAAATCCCGTCGCCGCGATAGTTTTGCCAGAACCAAGGAATCACCTTGGAGGCTTCCGGGCGGTGGCCGCCACCTTTCGCGACATCGTTGTAGGGTAGGGCGATGTAAAATGGATTGAGCGCGGGGACAAAGCCTGCTGGGCAATAGCCAGCCCGCGGGGCTGGAACATCGCAGCCGCCGAAATTCGCCTGCCAATTCTGGTCCCATGCGCTCGCGTTGTTCGGCGTCGGGTTATTCTCGGTCGGCTGTTCACCCACCCAAAACACCGTGGCGGTCACGTTGCGCTTCCAGTCGGCCGCAGCGTGGAAACTCTCGCGCGGTTGCTCGATCACGACGCGTGCCACAGCAGGCACCCCGAACGGATCACTGAGGGAGGGCAACACCTCGCGGCGACTCTCCAGAAAACTCTCATGTACGCTCGCCACACGCTCCGATAAACGGGTTCCGGCGGCAGACCCGATCAGGGCCGCGCTGGCAATTCCGATTGTGAAGCCCTGGATTTTCATGTCTTCTGAAAGTTAGGTTGAAGCTCTTGATGGCTTAAACTTGCCGACATAGTAAAACTTTAAGGGATCTTAACAAGAAAAATCCATAAAACTTTTGAACGGATTTGAAATTTTTGTGTCCAGCTCATTTTTCCTTATGAATTAAGGGATTTCTGATCATCCGTTCGATCGCTTCGCACCGAACTCGGACTATTAGACGGCTATTTGCGCCAAAAATCTGGGCTTCTCACGGCTGTTTTTTACCTGAAACTCAGCAGCATTTCAACTAATTTTTACAAATATTGAACGAATCCGAAGTTAATTTTTCGACCCGCTCACATTATCCCCTACCGATCCCGAAACGCCGGTCCAGTTCCCTCATGCCGAACTCGGTGAGCGTCGGCCGACCGTCGGCGGCGCAATACGGCAAGTCACGGGCAAACAACTCCTCCAACAGCGGCCCGGTTTCTGCGAGCCGGGGAATCACCGCCGCCGCCGCCCGCCGCGCCAACACCCGCGCCAGTCGGTCGATGGCAAACCTTGCTCCGGGCGCGGCATCATGGAGCAGTTCGTCCATCAATGCCCCCAAAAATGATCGTGGATCATCCACCGGGAGGCAGGCGGGCAAGCATCTGATTTGCAGCGTATTGCCGCCAAAGGCCTCAACCTCGATGCCTGCCTCTTCCAGCGCCATCCGCTCCCGCAGCACCAAGTCCAAATCACGGGGATCCAGCTCCAGCAAGACTGGCACCAGCAGCCCCTGCGTTTCCACCACGCCCATGCCGTGATTCAAAAGTTTCTCGTAATAAATCCGTTCCCGCGCCGCTTTCGGATCGAAAAGCACCAGTCCGTCGGTGCTCTCCATCAGCACGAAACGATGGTGCAACATCCCGAGCACCCGGAATTCAGGAATTCCCCCACCCGCCAACAGGAGAGCTGGTTCATTTGGGGAAATCGGCGGCTCAAGTTTTTTCCCCGCCCACTCCGCCAAGCTCGGCTGGGGTGCGGGGAAATTCGCGAGCGGTGCCGTGGCCGCCACTGCTTCCGTGCATAGGCCCGCGAGCGCAGGTGGCTCCACCCGTTTCGGCAGCACGGGCACTGCTGGCCGCAAGCCGATTGCCACTGCTTCGAGAATCGCGTCCCGCACATCGACCGGGCGATGAAACCGCACCTCGCGCTTCGCCGGGTGCACGTTCACATCCACCAGCGTCGGCTCCAGTTCCAGCCACAGCCAGGCCGCCGGATACATGCCGTCCGCCACCGCGCCGCGAAATCCCTCCGCCAGTGCCCGGGAAATCACCGCATCCTCCACCGGCCTGCCGTTGAGAAAGACAAATTGGTGCCGCCGCCCCTTCCGCGCATGGCTGGCGGGCAGCACGAAACCTTCCACGGTGATCCCATTGCCATGCGTCCGCGGCAGCCCGATCAATTCCCGCGACAGCTCGGTCCCTAACAACTGCCGCACCCGGTCCACCGCCTTCGCCGCAGGTGGCAGATCGAAAATTTCCCGCTCATCCCGCCGCAAGCGGAACCTCACCTGCGGCGCAGCCAGCGCGTGCAGCCGCAATTGATGCTCGACATGCGCCGCCTCGGTCGTCTCCGCCCGCAAAAATTTTCGCCGCGCTGGCATGTTGTAAAATAGCGACTTCGCCTCGATCACCGTGCCCGGCGCACAGCCCGCGTCCCGCACATCACGGATTTTTCCCCCGTCCACCAGAATCTCCGTGCCTGAAATCGCATCCCTTTCCCGCGTCACCAACCGGAACCGTGAAACGCTGGCAATGCTCGGCACCGCTTCCCCGCGAAAGCCTAGAGTCAAAATCGCCGCCAAGTCCCCTGCCGTCCGCAGCTTACTGGTGGCATGGCGTTCCAGCGACAGCAAGGCATCCTCCCGCGACATGCCGCAACCATCATCGCTCACGCGGATCAGGCCCGAGCCGCCGCGATCCATGTCCACCCGGATTTCCCGCGCCCCGGCGTCGATGCTATTTTCCACCAACTCCTTCACCACCGAGGCCGGGCGCTCGACCACCTCACCCGCCGCCACTTGGCTGGCGAGAATGTCGGGGAGCACTCGGATCTTCGGCACGCGGCAGACTTGAGAGTCCAGAGTCTAGAAACAAGCCGGAAGAAACGCCACACTCCATCTTCTCTGGATTCTGGATTGCCTACGGCTTTGCGAGCCACTGCTTCGCGGATTTCTAAGTTCGCTAGCGCTCTCTCCGCATTCTTGCCTCTGGACTCTCGCCCGCAGCCCCTCCAGTCTCCCGCCGCATGGCTGGCTTTTTCAAATCACTCCTCAACAAAATCACCAATCGCGCGGAAATCGACTGGGATGACCTCGAGGCCGACCTCATCAGCTCGGATCTTGGCATCCATCTATCCACTTCGATCATCGACGAACTCCGCGCCCTCGGTCGCGAAATCTCCGGCGAGGATGTCATCGCCGTCACCCGCCGCCAACTCGCCAACCGCCTGCCCGACAATTTCCTCCCCCCTGCCCCACGCGCCGATGGCAAGCCCTTCGTCATCCTCGTCGTCGGCGTCAATGGCACCGGCAAAACCACCTCCTCCGCCAAGCTCGGCCTGTGGCTCAAGCAGCGCAAACACAGCGTCATGCTCGCCGCCGCCGATACCTTCCGCGCCGCCGCCGTCGCCCAACTCCAACGCTGGGGTGAGCGTCTGGAGCTCACCGTCGTCACCGGAAATCCCAATGCCGATCCCTCCTCCGTCTGCTTCCACGCCCACCAGAAAGCCCTCGCGGCAAACACCGATTTCCTCATCTGCGACACCGCCGGTCGCATCCACACCCGCCACAATCTGATGGAGGAGCTCGGAAAAATCCGCCGCACTCTCGCCAAGCAAGACGCCTCCGCACCCCATCTCACCCTGTTAGTCGTCGATGCCACGACCGGCGCGAACGCCCTCCAACAAGCCAAGGAATTCCACAAGGCCAGTCCGCTCGACGGCCTGATCGTCACCAAACTCGACGGCTCGGGAAAAGGTGGCATCGCCGTGACTATCCACGACCAGTTAGGTATTCCACCCCGCTTCCTAGGCACCGGTGAGGAACCCAGCGCCTTTGCGATTTTTGAAAAGGAATCCTTCGTCGCAGAGATCCTCTGACGAACTGTAAGTGAGCCCTTCGGAGTGCTCCGACATGTCCTGCCCGCTACGCTAAGTCATGCTTGCCAGATTAGGAAACACGGCAGACTGTGGGTCTATGACAGACTGGGATATGCGTTATCAGGCAGGCGATACGCCATGGGAAAAAGGCCAAGCCGCGCCGCCGTTGGTGGAGTTGTTAGGGAAACTGGAGCCTACAGCGTGGGGCGCAGGGCCGATCTTGGTTCCGGGCTGCGGGCTGGGGCATGATGTGCGGGCCCTTACGCTGTTAGGTCTGCCGGTGCTGGGCGTGGATTTATCCCCTACGGCGTTGGCGCGGGCAGGCGAATTTCCAACCACGGGCCAAGAAACTTATGAACTGGGAAATTTCCTCGATCCGGCATGGCGGGCGGGACGGGAGTTTTCGGCGCTGTGGGAGCATACGTGTTTCTGTGCGATCGACCCCAGCGATCGCGGTCGGTATGCGGCGGCAGCGGCGGATTGCTTGCGGGACGGTGGTTTGTTGGCGGGCGTGTTTTTCCTCAATCCCTTCGATCCCGGCGAGGTGGCGACCGGGCCGCCGTTCGGGGTGACGGTGGCGGAAATTGAGGAATGGTTCGCCCCATGGTTCGTGCGCTTGGACGGCTGGGTGCCCGCCATGGCCTACCCGGGCCGCGAGGGCCGGGAATGGCTCGGGTTATTTCGCAAGGTGGCGCAGGCATGAGTTGCGGAAAACCCGGCTTGCCCTTAGCCTTGCCGCCAAGCCAACCCATGAAGTTTCCACTGATTTTCTCAATGCTGGCGCTGCTGCCGTGGTGTGCCATCGCCGATGACGCACGCTCGTATGTGAACGACTTGAAAGCGCCGGTCAATCGCAAGGATCTGGAGACCATCCAAAACGCGGTGGCCGCCGCACTGCCCAAGGCGCGGGCGGCGACGGTGTGCATCGAGATCAAGGAAGGCTCTGGCAGCGGGGTGATCGTTTCCGCAGACGGTATCATTCTAACCGCCGCGCACGTCGCGCAAGGGGTGAAGAAAAAAGTGACGGTGATCCTCGAGGACGGCACGCGCCTGAAGGGGGAAACGCTGGGACTGGTCGCGGACAAGGACGCGGCGATGATCCAGATCACCGAGAAGGGAACCTATCCGTTTGTGGAAATCGATCGGGCGGAAACGACCAAGCTGGCGGACTGGGTGTTCGCGCTCGGGCATTCCGGCGGCTTCGACAAGGACCGTGGCTCGGTGGTGCGGCTGGGGCGGCTGGTGCGGATCGCGGGCTCGACCTTTCAATCGGACTGCATGTTGATCGGCGGGGATTCGGGCGGGCCGCTGTTTGATCTAACTGGAAAACTGATCGGCATCCACTCGCGGGTCGGCGCACAGCTTCAGGTGAACATGCATGTGCCGATGAAGGAATTCATCGAGAACTGGGACGCGATGCAGAAGGCGGAATTCATCGGTGAAGGGCCATACGCGCAGAAGCCGGTGAAGGGCACGGGATTTCTCGGCATCGCCACTGAACCACGACACGAAGGCGGCCTGCGGGTGACGAAGGTGGGCGAAAAAAGCCCGGCCGCGGAGGCGGGAATCAAGGAGGGCGATGCCTTGCTCAAAATGAACGGCGTGGCCTTGGAAAAGCGCGAACAAATGCAGGATCTACTCAAGGAAATGTCCGCGGGTGACGAACTAACACTGGAAACCGAACACGCCGGGAAACCAAAAACTCTAACCCTCAACCTCGGTGCTCGCTAACAAATTTTTAATTTCCATGACCGCCATGCTAGTGCTGCCAGCGACGGCACAACAAAGCTTGGAATCCGCCTATCGCACCACCGGGACGGCAGTGGTTGCGGCCTTTGAGGCACAACGGCAAGTTTTACAAACATCGAGCGCGGTGATTCTCGACGGCCGCAAGGAAATCGCATACGGCGTGGTGATTTCTGCCGAGGGCCACATTCTAACTAAAGCAAGCGAACTGCCTGATGCCGTCAATTTGAAGGTGACGGTGGATCAAACAAATTACCCCGATGTGAAGGTGCTGATGATCGATCCGACCTGGGATGTGGCGCTTTTAAAAGTCCAGGCCAGCGGACTGGTGCCTGTGGTCTATGCGCCGACCAGCGCGGTGCCACAAGGAACCTGGGTCGCGGCGAACGGCGTGACATCGCGCACCACGCGACGGCTGTTAGCTGGAATCATCAGTGCGAAACCCCGTGAGATTCCCGCGTCCGGCGGCGCGGCACTCGGGGTGATCCTGAATGCGAAGTCAAAGCTGCTCGAAGTGGAGGACGTGAATGAAAAAAGCGGCGCAAAGGAGGCCGGATTGCAAAAAGGCGATGTAATTTTAACAATCGAAGGCAAGAAGGTGGCTAACCTCAAGGACATCGGGGAAGCGCTCAAAGACCGCAAGGCCGGCAGCCAGGTGAAACTGACCTATCGCCGCAAAGGCGCGGAAACCACGGTGGATGTCCGACTGGCGGCGCGGGGCGAGTTGTTCACCGAACAGATGAACCGCAATGATCAGATGAGCGGCGATTTTTCCCCACACCGCAGTGGATTTCCACGGGTAATCCAACACGACATCCTCGGCAGCCGCACCGTGGAAGGCGGCCCCGTGCTTGATCTTGATGGCCACTGCATCGGCATGAACATCGCCCGCGCGAACCGAGCGGAGAATTTCGCAATCCCGGTGGAGGAACTCAAGGAACTGGCCGCACGATTGATGAAATAGATGGAGATCAAACCCGCAGCGCTCGATTGCCTGCGGCAGAATACCTGGTCATGCAAGGGGCCGCCGCCTCCAAGCGTATCGGTCCGCCCGATGAAGCTCCTGAGTTTATCATTATTTGCCGCCATCGGGATGCCAATCGCCATGGCGGTCCCATCCAACCCATCGATCAGGAGCTCGGCCGTGCCATTACTCGAACTCACGTCCCAGTCACCGCAGCTTCTGTCATCCCGCTCTATCCAGCGCGGAAAAGCCGCTCACGCCTCTTTCAGATGAAATGGCTCTGGACCGGATTCGAAGTTGCAGGTTGCGGCTCGCATCCAGCGCTCGATAGGGCGAGCATCGTGGACGTGAGCGTGAGGTGGAGCTTAATGGCGGTGGGAGTGGTCGTATTGAGATTTATAGCGACTTCGTCACAACTCTTGCACCCTGCTTCGCAAGCGTTTAGGATTTCCGAAATAAATTTTCCCCATGGCCGCAGATTACACCGAAGAAGACATCAAATCCCTGGATTGGCGTGAGCACATCCGCATGAGACCCGGCATGTATATTGGCAAACTCGGCGACGGCAGTTCGCCGGATGACGGCCTCTACATCCTGCTCAAGGAAGCGGTGGATAACTCCATCGACGAGCACATCATGGGCCACGGCAAGGAAGTGCGCGTGGAAATCGACGAGGAGGGCCGGGTGGAGGTGCGTGACTTCGGGCGCGGAATTCCGTTAGGAAAATTGTTCGATTGCGCGGCGATGATCAATACCGGCGCGAAGTATGACAGCGAGGCTTTCAAAAAATCAGTCGGTCTGAACGGCGTCGGCATTAAGGCGGTGAATGCGCTATCCAACTTTTTTGAAATCCAAGCCTGGCGTGACGGCGAGACCAAGGCGCTGGAATTTTCCAAAGGCATACTCACCCTGGATATGAAAAACCCGCGCCGCGATGACGGCGTGAACGGCACCCGCCTCGCCTTCGAACTCGACCGCACGATTTTCCCCGCCAAGGCGAAGTTCAAAGATGCCTTCGTCGAGAAAATGTGCCGCTATTACTCCTACCTGAACCCGGCGCTCACTCTCAACTTCAACGGCAAAAAATTTCGCTCGAAGGATGGCCTGCTAGATTTACTGCGCGAGGAAATGGAAAATGAAGCACTCTATCCGCCGATTCATTTGGTTGGAAAAGATATAGAAATCGCCTTCACCCACACTCCCGAGAGCGGCGAGGAATACTATACTTTTGTCAACGGCCAGAACACTTCGCAAGGCGGCACTCACCTCGTCGCATTTCGCGAGGCATTGGTCACGGTCATTCGGGGATTTTACAAAAAACAATACGAACCTTCCGACATCCGCGCTGGCATCGAAGCGGCGATTTGCGTCCGCATCATGGAGCCGGTTTTCGAATCGCAAACCAAGACCAAGCTCGGGTCCGCTGGCATCGCGCCGGATGGGGAATCGCTGCGAACCTTCATTGGCAATTTCCTCAAAACTAATCTCGATAACTACCTCCACAAGAACCCAAAAACCGCCGAGGTCATCCAGAAACGCATCCTCTCCGCCGAGCGTGAGCGCAAGGATCTCAAGGGCATTCAGAAACTCGCCCGCGAGCGCTCCAAACAGGCGAAGGTCCATAACAAAAAACTCCGCGACTGCCGCGTCCGCTTCGATAGCAAGCACAAGCGCCGCGAGGAATCCACCCTCTTCATCACCGAGGGCGATTCCGCCTCCGGCTCCATCACCAAGAGCCGCGACGTAGAGACGCAGGCGGTCTTCTCGCTCCGTGGCAAACCGCTCAACACTTACAGCCTACCGCGTAAAATCGTTTACGAAAACGAGGAATTCGCACTGCTTCAGGCCGCACTCAACATCGAGGACGGCATTGAGTACCTTCGCTATAACAAAGTGGTCATCGCCACCGATGCCGATGTCGATGGCATGCACATCCGTCTGTTGCTTCTAACATTCTTCCTCCAGTTCTTTCCGGAGATGATCCGCGATGGTCATTTGTATATCTTACAAACCCCACTTTTCCGGGTCCGCAACAAGAAGGAAACCATCTATTGTTACGACGACGAAGAGCGCAAAAAAGCCATGACAAAACTCGGCAAAGCCGCCGAGATCACCCGCTTCAAGGGCCTTGGAGAAATCTCGCCCGACGAGTTCAGCTTCATGATCGGACCCGACATGCGCCTCGACCACGTCGAGTATGAAGAAGGCAAAGGTGTGAAGGAGTTGTTAGCCTTCTACATGGGAAAAAACACGCCCGACCGCCAAGACTACATCATCGAGAACCTCCGAGAGGATGTGGACAAACAGATCGAAGTCGCGGTGGCGTGACCCTACAGGTGCTCGTCCTCTTGGTATTCCGGTTCCTGCATTTTTTCACATCACCGCGTAGCGATGACCTCGACGGTGAAGCCTTTCAAATACCCAGTCTCCGGGATCGAAATGAGGATCGGGTGATCGGCGCGTTGGCTGTGGTTCATGACGAATCTGGCGGATTTTTTCGCATCCACGGAGGCATCTATCAGATTATCCATGAAGAGTTCGCGAGAGGCGTGGTAGGAACAGCAGAAGGTGGATAGCAGGCCACCTTTATCTAGCAGTTTCAACGAGCGCAGGTGGATTTCCTTATAGCCGCGCATGGCGTCCATGAGGGTGGCCTTGTTGCGGGTGAAGCTGGGGGGATCGAGGATGATCATGTCGTAGTCCGGTTTCGCGTGTTTGAGGAAATCGAAGACGTTGTGCTCGAGCACTTCGATTTCGACGTTGTTGAGGACCGCATTTTTTCTAGCAGCCTCGCAAGCACTGGCGGAGACATCGACGGCGGTGACGTGGTCGGCACCGGCTTTAGCACAGGCGAGGGCGAAGCCGCCTTGGTTGGTGAAGCAGTCAAGCACGCGTTTGCCTTTGGCCAGCGCGGCGACTTCCGCGTGGGCTTGGAGTTGGTCGAGGTAGAGGCCGGTTTTCTGGCCGTCGTAGAGATCGACCTCGAAGATGAGGCCGTTGGCATTGACTTGGAAGGCACCGGGGTTATCGCCGTGGAGCATGGAGATGCCAGGCTCCATGCCCTCGGCCTTGCGGTAAGGCGAATCGTTGCGGAGGACGACGGAGGTGGGATTGAGTAGGGAAATGAGCGCGTCGCGGATGATTTCCTGCCGCAGATCCATGGCGAGCGTGAGGGTCTGGACGGAGAGATGCTCGCCGTAGCGGTCCACAATCAGGCCGGGGAGGCCGTCGGACTCGGACCAGACAAGGCGGGCCAGGGTTTCATCGATCTTGGAGTTTTTCCGGTGGTCGATCGCTTGGCCGATGCGGCGGGTGAAAAAATCCAGATCGAGGTCCTGTTTGCGGCGGGAAAAGCGACGGGCGACGATCTGGGATTGCGGATTGTAGATCGCGGAGCCAAGCGGGCGGTCGCGGAAATCCTTGAGCGTGATCACGTCGCCGGGTTTCGGATCACCGAAGGATTTCTTGATCTCGGTGGCATAGATCCACTCGTGACCGTGGAAAATGCGTGCGCGGGGAGCGATGATGAGGCCTGCCATGACCGGGAATGTCCCCCGGAAAGCGGTGGATTGTCGAATGTAAACGGTGAGAAGATAGACCTCTCAACGGCGGGTGTAGCTGGTGGCGAATATAGGACGCTTACCGCCCAATCGCCGACGCGCTTCCAGCACTCTATCGCCAAACACCTCAGGACCCGGCTCCCCACGAGCAAGTAGCCGATCCTCCGATTCCAACCCGCAAATCCCTCGCGCTGAAAAGCCCTCTAGCAGCCGCTGCCGCCCCTCGCATCCTCCGTGCGCCATCCTTGCGTTTCTCGCTGAATCGCTACCGCGCTCCGGCGAACGCCTCGTTGACGAATTCCTTACTGCCGATCACCGCACCATCCGTGAAATAACGCACGCGGCAACGCCGCATCTTGGCCACGCCGAGCTCCTTCAACACCGTTTCATTCTCACCAGCTTCTAACGCCTCAGCGGTGTTCTTGGTCTTCAACTGTATCGCTCTTGGAGCCACCTTAGCCTTCATCGACTTCCGCTCCAGCGCCATTCTCATCAGTCGCCGATAGATCCGCGAAACATCGCTCCAGCGCTCCGCCTCAAAGCCAGCTCCCTTGTGTCCCATGCATGCCCGGACCAACCCTTCCCGCGCCTTCTTGCCATTGCCCTTATTTCCTCCCCCGATCGCCTCGCCGTAGCTGCTCCAGCGATACTCCGCCGGATCTTCCACCATCCCAGCCCTCATAAGTTAGTCTGGGAAATTATAAGTTAGGAAATTATAAGTTGCGCCCCTCGCTCGAATCTCACGGACCGATTGTGGCCGGGGGCGAGCACACAAACGACTCGAATGCCCGTGTCGGATCCTCATTCGCAAGGTTGCGCGGAGTGAGACCACGTTTGAACCCGAATGCGAGCAATACCACGACAGCAGCCGCGAGAATAAATGCAATGAACGAACCCACCCCGACGATCCAAAGCCACTTCATTTGCCGCCGCGAGCGCAGCGCACCCGCCGAAGATGGCGGAGCCAGTGCATCTGTTGGTGGTTGAGGTAGCATCGTCATGACTCGCTAGATTTCCCGATCACCGTCATCATCAGGCCGATCATCGCCTGGGCCGCCTGTTTCCCTGTTGCCAAGACCTCATGGTGATCCAGAGGTGCGGGAGAGATACCAGAGGCCCAGTTCGTCAGGCAGGAGAATGCGGCCACTTTCATGCCGAGCGAGCGGGCTTGGATGGTTTCCAAAACGGTGCTCATGCCCACCGCGTCCGCCCCGAGCGTGCGCAGCATCCGGATTTCCGCCGGAGTTTCATACTGCGGGCCGCGCAGACCGGCATAGACACCTTCGTGCAGCGGCATCCCAATCGCTGAGGCGGCGGCGTGGAACTCGGTGCGCCAATCGGCATCGTAAGCGATCGACAGATCCACGAAGTCCGCGCCTTCGAGCGGCGAGGTGCCGGTTAGATTGAGGTGATCGGCAATCATCATCCACGTGCCGGGATGGAAATTTTTGTTCATCGTGCCAGCGGCATTGGTGAGGATGATTTCCCCGCAGCCCTGATCGGCCAGCCACCGCACGCCCGCCGTGGCGAGCCGTGGCGCATGGCCTTCGTAAAGATGGACACGGCCTTTCATGAGGACGACAGCAGCATTTGCCAATTTCCCGAAGAGAAATTTCCCATCATGCCCCGGCACCGACGAGACGGGCAGGCCAGCATCTGCGAAAGAAACCTCGCGCTCCACGTAAACAGCATCTGCCAGCGGCCCCAATCCAGATCCCAATACGATTCCAATCATGCCTATTTCCGCATCAGCGCTTCGATCTCATCAGCTTCGATTGGGATGTTTCCCATCAGATCGAAATTGCCGTCCTTCCCGATGACCAAGTCATTCTCGATGCGGACCCCCAGAGCTTCCTCGCGAATGTAGATGCCCGGCTCGATGGTGAAGACCATACCCTCCGCAAACGGTTGGTGGGGCGGGCTAACATCATGCACATCCAGACCCATGTGGTGCGAGGTGCCGTGCATGAAATACTTTTTCACCAAGAGCTTGTCCGGGCCTTGCTCCTTCGCCTCCTTGGCGGTAAATAAGCCCAGATTCACCAGCTCGCGTTCCATCAGCTCGATGACCTGTTTCTGATATTCCATCGGCGTATTACCAGGGCGCAGGATGTCATTCGCTCCCCGGAAAACACTGAGCACGGCGTCGTAAACTTGGCGTTGGCGCTTGGTGAATTTCCCGTTCGCAGGCACCGTGCGGGTGAGGTCGGAGGCCCAGCCAGCGTATTCGGCAGCTACATCCAACAGGATCATATCGCCGTCTTGGCAAACCTTGTCGTTCTCCACGTAATGCAGCACGCAGGCGTTTTTTCCAGTGCCAATGATCGGCGGATAGGCAAATCCGCGCGAGCCACGGCGGACGAATTCATGCAACAATTCCGCCTCGATTTCCCACTCGCCGACACCCGGCTTGATAAAACCTAACAAGCGCCGGAAGCCCGCCTCCGTGATGTCGCACGCGCGCTGGATGATCTTGATTTCCTCCTGATCCTTGATCATCCGCAGGCGGTGGAGCAACGGCGCGAGCCGCTCATAACGGTGCAGCGGATAGCGAGTCTGGCATTCCTTGATGAAACGAGCGTTGCGAGTTTCCACGACGGTGCTGGCGCGGAGGTGCTCGTTGGTAGCCAAATAGACATGATCTATTTGCGGGACCATCCGGTGGAGAAATCCGTCGAAGGTGTTCTCCCACTCGATACGCTCGATGCCACTGGTGGCCCGAGCTTGTTCCTTGGTGAGTTTCTCGCCTTCCCAGATCGCCATCAATTCGCTCGTTTCCTTAACAAACAGCATTTCCCGTTCCTTTGGATCCCCGGCGTCCGGCATGAGAACGAGGACGGTTTCCTCCTGATCCACGCCGGTCAGATAGAACAGATCGCTGTTTTGCTTAAAAGGCATCGATGCGTCGGCATTCGTCGGGTAAACGTCATTGGCATGGATGATGACCATGCTGTTCGGCTTGAGCAGGCCACGCAGGTTATCACGGTTGCGGATAAAAAACTCAGGAGCAATAGGTTCGTAACGCACAGGCTGACTTCACGGCATCCCCCGCTTAAGGGCAACACGGATTTTAGAGATTTACCACAGCTAGATCCGCTCATGGCTCCGGCGCGGGCGCTGGGGGCGATGGATCCTCCACCACCGTGCCGCCGACTTTGGCTGCCGGGTCTTCCGAAGCGTTTTTCAATCGCTCCCGCCCGTTCGCTTCATGCCACTGGAAACGCGCCCCAAACTTTGGCTCAAGGTCTGAAGCTCGAACCGTCGCGATTCCGGTCTGATGGTGGATTTCCAATCCCACATCCGTCACCCGTGAGATCACCGCCTCATGATAGACGCGACCGGTGCGGAGAGTAAGTTCGCCCAGCTTTTCGCCGACCGCCCCCGTCCATGTCTTGTGACGGTAATTCTCACGATACGCGGAAAATTGATCTGCGAGCGAGGCGATTTCCGGGACAAGCTGATTGCGAGCTGTCTTCAATTCCGAGACGCGGCGGCGCACGGCCTCAGCTTGCTGCGAGATTTTACCGTTGGCACCCGACATCACCCGCGACCTCGAAGCCGCTGTATCAAACAGTCTGGCGTTTTCGTCATGCTGTGCGGCCAGTTCCGCGATTTCCTCGGTATCGCGATTGATTTCCTGTTGGAGATCTGCCGCCCCGGTGGAGTATTTTAACCGCCGCGTCACCATCATCGAGAGCGCCACACCCACCAAGACTACAATGACCATCCCAACGAGAAATGTGAAAATGCCGGGATGATCCTCGTTAGAAAGCATCGCCGGGAAAGAATGTTAGAGCTGGGATTTTAACTGATTGATCTCTGCTTGAACGGCTGCGATGCGGTTCTGTTTCGATTGAATCGAACCACTTACATTGCTGGTCCTGTCAATATGGATATGGCCTGCCGACCGTGCCGAACTGGCCTCGGCGGCCGCGCGTGACATTTCCTGTCCGAGGTTGACGATATCCTGCCTCAGGGAAACGATCTCGTCCTCCTTCATGGCGATGGTTTGGAGGGTCTTTTGATGGCTTTCATCGACCACTTTAGCTCGGTCTTTAGCCGTCTGCTGGTCAGCCAAGCCATCCGCCACAGCGACGGCGGCTTCATGCAAGCTGCGGACCGCAGCTTCATCGGCGAGGGCTTTATCTTTCTGAGAAGGATCGAACTGGAAGCGGTCTTTCATCGCCTGCGGGAGATCTTCGAAAAGAATCCGCTTTTGGCCGTCATCATGGCGGATCTGGATACCCACCGCAGTCACCTCCCGGATAGTGGCGTTCTTGTAAACAGCACCCGTAACCGTTTCCAGCTTGTCCATGGTTTCGCCTTTGGCCTTGCCACGGGCATAAGCACGGTAATCGTCCTTATAATTTTCAAACGCCGAAATCCGACTGGTTACTTCGGTTTTGGCGGTCGCGATTCGGCTTTTCAGCTTCGCGATATTGTCCTGTATTGACTGGCTGCCATGTTTCAACCGCACTAGCTCATCGCTATTTTTCAGGAGCGCCGGTGATTTATCCAATGCCTGTTGGCCGCTGGCGATACCCCCCTGATAGTTTGCGATCTCCTCTTTCTGGCGGGCGATCACCGAGCCTATCGACTTCCCGCCTTGGAAACCTTCATCAAAGGCGAGCAGGAACAAGCAGCCGAACCCCAACACGACCACCAAAGCCAATACCATCCCGATCACTCCTGGACCACGGGCGCTGGTCATCATATCACTGAAAGACATAAAATGTTGGATTGAGGTTATTTCAATTGATACTTCGCCTGATAGGCTTGGAATTCGCTTTTAATGGTGCTTTTACGGGCTTCAAGAGTAGCAACCTCAGTTTGCAATTGCGCGGCTTCCGCTGTTTGTTTTTCGGCTACAGCCTTGGCTTCCGCGAGTTGCTCGGTCACATCGGGAGGGACACTTTTCAACTTTTCTTCAATCAAGGCAAGTTCGCCTTTCAGCCGGGCGATCTCGGCCTTTTGCTGTTCCCTTTTTTCCACCAACTTGGGATCCTCACTGCACGACCAGCAGCAAAGACTAATTAGCAATAGGAACGACAACGAACGATGTGGGAATGTCATGGTATGGATGGGATCGTGGTGTCGGCAAAGGATGTATCCTTAACCACCGGCTTGGAAGACGGATATTGGGTTACGGCTCGGTAACACGGTCGCGGGTAAGCCTGTGAAGCAGGCGCGTTGTAGTAATAGGGATTGTAATAGTACGGTCGCGATGTCCGATAGCTCGAGTAATATCCATACCTGGATCCAGAACCCACCACGGTAGGTGCTTGGCCGAGCGGGCGGGTCTTGGTCAGCGCCGCTTGGCGGGCGACAAGCTGGGAATAGTCCCGTGCCGCACTGCGTTCCTCACGTTTAGCGAGCGCGGATGCCTTGACCTCATTTTCATGAATCGTGGTCACGCGATCTTCGATCCATTGCTCGTATGCGACAGAGGCTTTCGATTCCTTCTCCTCTGCAGCGAGTGCGAGGCCAGCCTCCATGCCGAAGTTCAACCGCTGCTTCGCATCAAGCTCCCCGTAATGCAATCTGGCCGAACCATGCGCGTGGCGAATAGTAACTCCGGCATCGTCGATCGTGGAAACCGTCACTTGTTGGAATTTACGCCCGGAGGCCAGATCCAGCGTCTCGAAGTGCCTGCCGATCGCCTGCTGGCGCTGGTCATGAATCACGGTTTCTCGAAATGTGGTCCGGCTTGCCTCCAGCGAATCACAATCCTGGCCAAGTGACAGACGCTGCGTCCGCAATGACTGGAGCGATGCTGAAGACTCCACGTTCTTGGTGCGGAGCACTTCAAGCTGCTTAAAATCATTCAATGCCAGTTTTTCCATGCGAAATTTTTTCAATGCCAACTCTTGATCCAACTCGATTCTCTCCCGCTCGGACTGCCACCATGCAGTCTGGCTCCCCTCTTTCTGACAACTCGCAGACAAGCCCACAGCAGCAACGATTCCCGCGCCGAATATTGAGACTCTGCCTGACATTTCCAGCAACATTTATTCGCTGGCAATCTAGTGAGTCCATTCAACCGGGGTCAATGAAATTTTCCCGTTTCACGGATCGACCACGGCCTTGACGCGCATGAAGCGGCTGGGGCGGGTAGGGTCGATGGTTGATTGATCGCGGACGATCAAGGCGGTGGCGGTGTTCTCGACTTCGGTGGTGTAACTGTCGCCCGAGGTCCAGGTTTGCAGATCGTCTGAAACCTCCACACTCACTGTGGCGAGGTGGTTGCGCACACGCGGGATGGAAATTTGGAGAAATTGCTGGCCTGCGACGGAGACCAACGCGGTGGGGGTGACTGGAGTGGCTCCCGAGCCGGGCTGGATGCCGAAGACGAAATCTGAAAAGCTGGGGTTGAGTGTATTTCCGTTAGGTGCCAAACTGGCCGATTGGGCATTTTGCCATTGCGTGAAGGAACAAATGGCCTCGGATTTCATCAAGAAGGGATCGCCTGCCGCCACGACATTTCCGAGCACCACTTGATTGGCGGCGGCGGTGCTCCAGAAGACAGAAGTCGGGCTCGTCGGATCGGGCGCGGGCCATGTCCAGTCGGATTTGCTAAAGAGGATCCATTCGTCCCCTGTCGCGCCGATGCGACGCCCCCAGATATAGGCCTTCGCACCAACGGTGAAGGGGGTGGTATTTGTTAACACGGTGAAGTTGGTGTCGAAGGCTTTGGTGGCGGAGTTATAGCTAGCCACTTGGGCGGGTGCCCAGTGACTTAACCAATCGGTCATGTTACTGGCCGAGGGGATGAAGCCGCCCGTGAAGACGCCGAGCTGAAATTGGAAGCCGCTATCCATGTTCTGACCGGTGCTGGTGAGGTTCGATTTTTGCGGGCAATACCAATTGATGGTTTTTGCTTGGACTCCGCTAACAGCAAGTCCGCTGCCCAGCAGAACGCTGTTTATCAAAGATGCTGCGTGCGGGCCGGGCCGACGGCGACGACGCAGCAGGGCGAAGCCGCCACCGAGCAGCGCGAGTAAGAATGAGTTAGGCTCGGGCACGACGTGGGTCTGGAGGTCGTAGCTTTGATTGGTGGTGTAAGTACCGCCACCCTGCTTATCGCTTTGACCACCCCAGATCGGTGTGTCAGTGCCGAGGTCACTGACGGACCAAGAGGTCGGCGTACCATTCGGGCAGCAGGTCGGGTCTTGGACGGGAAAGGTCCAGTTGCTGGCACCGGCGAGAAAGTATTCAGTTTTTGAACTGTTTTGAACCCATATATATGCCTGCAAACCCTCGAACATGCTCGAATAAGCGGGCACGTCCTGAATATTAGGAACCGTGCTGGTGAAATAGCTGGTTTGGCTGGTGGCATCGTATGAATAGGCAGCCGTGTCGAAAGTATGCCATTTGGCAGTCCATTGACCGATATTGGCTTGAGTCGGGACGAAGCCGACATCGAAGCTCCCGAGTTGGAATAGGAAGGTGTTGTTCAAGGCATCGCCCTGATGATCGACGATGGTGCTGCCGGTGAGGCTGGCCCAGTTCAGGGTCTGCGATCTAACACCCATTACTCCCAGCAGGAACAGGAGGGCGACGAGCTTGGTGAGGTGCGCTTTCATGAGATATGAACAGTTTAAAAATTGGGTGGTTGATGAATGTTAAGTTAGCAATCAGGGAGTCCACGGTTTGGTGGCGGTGTATCCGTTGAGACCATTTTTCGAGCGGACGAGTGCGCTGCGGTTGCCTAGTAACAATATTTCCGCGTCGCGGGCAGTGAGGGTGACATCGCCGACTTTGGCCCACTTGATGACCGAGGGCGTGCGGGGCGCGTTGTTGTTGAGGAAATAACTGGTGTAGCCGGTGGCCCCGACGGTGCCATCGCCATTCCAGATATAGAATGTATCGGCGGTGGCGATGTCACGCGAGCCGAAGAATCCGTTAGCCGTGGTCATCGTCCGTCCGGTCGCGGATTGGTCAAGCGGGTAGCCGCCACCGACGAGGTTGGAGCCGATAGAGAGCGGACGGATGAAATTATTTTCACGAACCTCGCCATAGGTAAGGATGGATTTGACCGAAGTCTGGTTGTTGAAGAACATACCTTGGCCGGGTGCTAACACGATAGCGCCTTGGTCGGCATAGGTATTGTCTCCGGTTTTCACCCAACGCGGTGGCAGGACGCCATCATTGTAGAGCCAGTAAACGGTCCATACGCCATTGGCTAAAAGTTGCACTTGGTCGGCGGTGGTCCGGTCGCCGGTGGCCCCGTAACTGGCTGGCGGGAAGACCTCAGCCAACGTCCAATGGCGGCGCAAGATGATCTTGTCAGCAGGCAGAGTGGTGGCAGGCGGCGGCCCGGTTAGAGTATTGTACGGCGCGGCGTTGGCGAATAGATTGCTATCGTTAGCCAGTGTTAGGGTGTTACCCGAGGCGGAGGTGACATCGAAGCGATGGCCTTCGTTGTCCCCGGCGGTGACCTCTAGGTAGTAAGAATTTCCAGGGACTAACAGCGTGGCGAGATCGGCCGTGCCTGCGCTGGTGACGAAGGTGACGGTTTGTCCACTTACAGCATCCACGGTGCCAGCAAAGACGGTTTCACGCTGGAATGGATCATTGAAAGTGCGGCAGCAGAGTTCGAGTCCGGTGCGCTTCCAACCTTCTACCTCGACGTAGGAAGTGTAGTCGATCCCGGTGGGCGGCACTTCGTCGAGATCCGCCCTGATGCGAACCACGCCGCCGCCGGGAAGACCTGTCAGAGATTGCAGATCATGGATCGTGATGGTTTCCGTGCAATCACTGTTGTCCACTGCGGTGGAGTTAGAAAGGTCGATGACTTTCTGCAGCCAGACAGTAGGACTGCCAAGATTTGCAGCGTATTGGAGAGTGTAGGTGACATTTTGTGGTGCTCCTTTCGGCCTCACAAAGACCCCTTCGAGTGTTCCGGGGGCAAGGGTGGACGGGCGGATGATCCACGCTGTGCCGTTGAGCCACTGTCCAGGGACCCCGCTGTTGTAGGGCATGGCGAAGGCGAACTCGGTGAAATTATCATAGCCGTCTGCATCTGGATTCCCGGCAGCAGTCTCGGTGGGATGGAGCTGTTTCCAAGCCGCCCAAGTATCCGGGCAGGAACTGATTTCGACAAAGTTGTTACCGCTATTGGTTGCGCCCGCAGTGACGGTGACGACGGTCACATCGCCGATGATGTCCAGATTTCCGCCGTCCTTATCAGACAGACTAACATAACCGGAAGGCTGGGTTTCCATCACCTTGTAGTTGCCGGGAGGAACGTTGGGAAACGTGTAGGCTCCAGATCCGTTTGTGGTCGTGCTCGCGACCAGCGCGTTGGTCGTCGCGTCGCGGAGTTCGACGCTCACGCCTACCAGCGGAAGGTCACCCGAATTGTTATAATCCGTATCTGCTAGAACCGTGCCGGTGACTCCACCGAGGTAGCCGTCGTCAAGGAAGTTACGTCCTGTGACGTTACTGCTCACCAAGGCCACGGCGATCAGATTGTCTGTCGGACTGCCTTGGGCATCCCACTCACTGGTTGCACCCGCAGGATCGATTTCCTGCACGACATAGTCACCTGCTGGCAATCCACCAAACGAGTATTGCCCAAGCGAGTTGGTGGAAGTTGATCCAAGAAGCGTGTCTCCAGCGCTCACGATTCCATTACGATCACGATCGAGGAACAGCTTTATCAAAATGTTCGCCAAGGGAGTATCCTCTGCACCGAGCAAATTGTTATTCGTAACGTCATCGTCATCATCAACGAGTCCGCTGATCGAGTAGAGAGGCGGCATAGTATCAAGGAAATCACGACCAGCGATGTTAGTTCCGGTCAAGGTAACGGCGATCCGGTCGTCATTTGCGCCGAAAACATCCGCAGTGCTGGTGCTGCCTGGCAGATTAATCTCCACCACTACGTATTTCCCGGTAGGAACGTTAGTGAAAATGTAATTACCGCTTGCATCGGTGTAGGTTTCGCCGATCTGCACACCGTCGGAAGGATTGCCGTCGCCATTCGGATCGGTCCAGAGCTGGATTCTTACGCCCATAGCACCACTGTCGGGATCGTTGAAATCGCCGTCTGAATCGATGTCGTAGCGGACTTGCCCGGAAATCGAGGCCCGCAGCGGCGCATAGCCGAAATCGGCAGTGAGATGTTGTTCGCCGGTCGTTAGAGCGATGGCAGTGACATTAGGGGTGCCGGTGCCATTTTCATCGTAACTCGGAGTGAATCCGAACGGAGGCGTGGCCACGGTGACAGTGTAAGTGCCTACAGACAATCCGCGGAAGCGATAGTATCCGGCGGGATCGATGACGCCATCGCCATCCACATCCACGGTGCCGTCACTGGTGATTTGGGTTCCAATGAGAGCATTGCTACTGTCGCGAAGCTGAATGGTGATGCCGCCGATGCCGTTTTCGCCGGTGTCCAAGATTCCGTTTCCATTCGCATCATTCCAAACAAGGTCGCCGATCGAGGAGCCGACGGGTTTTTCAAGGAGGTGATCCTCGACCTCGCCATCCGTCACCACGCCCGTGTAGCTAAACAGCGGATAAGCGGGCTGCGAGGTGAACAGGCGAAAACGCGACAACCAGCTTTCTGAAGTAGCGCCGATGGTGCCGGCAGGAATATCAAAACTGATGGCGGTAGTGCCCGTGCTGACCATGCGGCTGATGATCATTTCCCCTGCGTCGAGGAAATCGCCATCATGGTTCCAATCGACCCAACTGACCAGCCAACCCGTGCCAGTCACGTTCACTTGAACCGTGCCGCCGGAAGCGCCGTTGGTCCACGAGGCGGGATTGACGGTGGTCACTCCATTTTCATCGTCGCTGCCGAGTGAGTCGTCACCGTTGGCGAGGGAACTTGGAATTCCGTTAGTATCCGCATCTGGTGCACCGCCCAGATAGAGTGTGGAACCACCCGGCGGGATGATGTGCCGTGCGCCGTCCTGACCTAAAGTCGTGGCAAAGTAGCTGAGAGGAAGGTCACCGTAGTCGTAGGCATTACTGTCAATAAAGGCGAAGTCCACGTCGGTCACATTAACGGTGCCGATAGTAAGGGTCTGGATGACCGAGGTGCCGCTAGAGGAATTCACCGAACTCACCGATGGGTTGTTAGCAACGGTGGTGGTCAGTGTGGCACCCGCGAGTGCCGTGGAAGTGGTACCAATGATGACGCGATAGCTGCCAGCCGGGAGACCACTGAATGAATAATTTCCTTTAGCGTCGGTGAACGTGGAGCCGAGCAGACGTCCAGCGGTGGTATAAAGATAGACCTCGATGCCCGC
>JAYVNM010000226.1:0-2722 GCA_043758445.1 Akkermansiaceae bacterium
ATGGTTATCGCAGCTTCGATCTGCTTCAAGTATCTCTATATCACACGCTTGGAGATCTACCCGAACCCAAGTTCACCCACAGATTTTGCTGAAGAGCCATGATTTTATTGTCTGCAATGAACTTGAGGAGATCGTTGCGCTCCGCACGATAGCCACCCATGTATGCCTTGCCGCCATCCGCATTGACGGAAGTCAGGGTGCCGGTGAGCGCGCCACCGATCGGACCGAGTTGGTCGATGGGATCAGAGATGGAAATGAACTTCCAAGGCGTGCCAGCTTTTTGCGCGTCGAGTAGTGTCTGCTTCACCCAGGCAATCTGGGTGGTACCGAGGTAGGTGCGTGACGCATTGTTTGCGCGAGGCGCCGCGGTATCATCAGCACCACCATTTGCCGTCTTAAGGCGAATGTCGCGATAGGAGCGGGCGTCTGTATTGATATAGACGGCGTTCTTACCCCACTGCTGGGCATTGTAGAGGCGCTTGCTTCCGTCCGTGCGCGGATCCGTCGGGGCAGTAATGGTTCCGCGGTCAGCCATCGGCTGATAGCTGAGGAAGACATCGCGGAGTGCTTGGAAACCCACGGCTCTGTTCATGATGTCGGTGGCGGACGTGTTCACGTCATTGACGTTTCCGACGTTTCCCGAGCCGTTATTCCGGGCATCGACGCCGCGACCTGTTGCCATATCCGTTCCGACAGCACCGCCGACGGAGCCGCCTGCGGGTGCGCCACCGTCGATATACTTGCGGTTGCCGAGTTCGTGGTTGTCCCACGTGGTGAAGTTTCCTTGAGCTGCGTAGAAGTCTTTCAGGCAGTTTTGCCCTCCAGTATTTATAGGAAGGAAGTTTTCACGGTATTTCTTCGAGTAGTCGGCCTTGAGCTGTGCTTGAGTGGCGAATGTAGTACCCGCCACCGGAACGCCATTGAGGTTCAACGCAGAGTTGGAAAGCGTGACTGATGGAGAATTTTTCCAAGTGGTATTCGGGAAGTTGAGATTCGAAATCGAATCGTTGATTGAGCCCGTCGAAACACTGGCGTTTTCATAGATCACGTCGCCGAGGTTGATGTAGAAATCTAGATTTTCTGCAGGGATTGCGGAAGCCAGCGCGTAGGGACGCATCAGGCCGTCCATATCGCCGCTGAAGGCGAAATGCAGGGAAGCTCTGGTGTAGGAGAGGGGGGCGGTTTTTACCTTTCCAGTGTTACTCACCTCGACCGACGGGCCAAGGAAGCGGTAATAATATTGGGTGTTAGGCGTGAGTCCGGTGATGTCCACCTTGCAGGTATAATCCTTGGCCGAATCAGTGGTGCCGCTGAGAGTCGTGATGCCGGTCGCGAAGGTCGGATCGGTGGTAAGCTGGATCGTAAGTATCGTAATCGCTGGAGCGGAAGGGTCCACGGCACGCGTCCAGAGGGTGACGTTGGTGCTTGATGCATCACCGGCAGCGACTCCGAGAAACTCCACGGCAGCATGGGCGACCGGGGTGATGATTGCGATTCCCGCCACAAGAAGCGCGGGCTGGAGCAAGGAATTATTCCTGTTAGGTTTCATAATTTGGTTGGTATGGCTTTGGTTGGGAGAAAGATGAGCTGCATCTCTAATTCGTAACCCTTCCGGTGTGCTAAGGTTTATTCGTTACAATACCGTCATGTGAAAATGTCGTCACACGATATCCATATCTAACGAAGGCGGATTTCCTATGAAGATGGCCTTAGCAACGTTACCGGTCAGGTATATAATGCCGCCAGCGATGTTCCCGGCCAGCCGGTCGAATTTCTGGTCAAGGGGCCGACAAGCAACCTAGCCAGCGGCAAGGCTGTTCCGTTAGGCGTGAGGTCGGGTCCGGCGAAATTCGTGTTTGTAACCACAGACGGCACGATCAATGCGTGGCGATCTAACACAGCGGAGAGCATGGACAGCGCGGTCATTGTCAAGGATTTCTCAGACAAGGGAAAAGATCAGGTTCCAATGAAACACTTGGCTGCCTACACTGGCGTGGCGATGACCACCGACGCATTCACCACGGATGCGGAGGGTAAGCCTGTCGCCGACAACCGACTTTATGTGGCGGATTTCAACAACGAGCGCATTCAAGTGTTTAACAACCGCTGGGAGGAAATCTCATCGCAAGTTCCTTTCGCTCGCCCTGCTGGCCTCCCCGAGAACTTTAGCCCTTATAATATCCAATGGCTCGTCGATAGACTTTGTGTCGTTTACGCCGTGGTTAACCATGACGCCGACGAAGCGGCAAAGGATCTTCCCGGACCAGGCAACGGGCACATCGCCTTTTTCGACCGGAATGGCCACCTGCTAGGGGAATTGGCGGATCAGGGAAAACTCAACTCGCCGTGGGGAGTGGCCGTTGCTCCGAAAGGCTTCGGTGACTTCGGCGGAGACCTTCTCGTCGCGAACTTCGGCGACGGCACCATCGCCGCATTCAACCCGAAGACCGGTGCATTTCATGATGTCCTCCGCAGCAAGACCGGAGAGCCGCTCAATCTGGATGGGATCTGGGGCCTGACTTTCGGCAATGGTGTGAGTTTGGGCGATGCGATGTCGCTCTACTACACGGCGGGTCCGAATCAGGAGCAGGATGGAGTATTCGGGCGGGTGACCGCAGTGAAATAGCCTCAGACATCCTGACCTAGAGGGAAACTTGATGACCTTAGCGGGACGTATTTGAGGCGCAAATTGGTGCCGGGGTAGTGGGTTTCGGTGGCGTTG
>JAYVNM010000227.1:0-8397 GCA_043758445.1 Akkermansiaceae bacterium
GTGGACAGCGTGAAGTGGGACGCGGCGGAGCTGGACGCCGAGTTTGCCACGCCGCTGCCGCCGCGTGCATGAGCACCATTGTGTGCAATGCGGGGCCGCTCATCGCCCTTGCAGGCATCGGGCAGTTGGGGCTGCTGAGGGATTTGTTCGGCGAAGTGCTGGTCCCGGCTGAGGTGCAGTCGGAAGTCGAGGCGGGTGAAACCAGCGGGACGGGTGCGGGTGTGTTTCGGGCAGTGCCCTGGCTGCGTGCTGTATCGCTCGTGAAGAATGCGGACTTGTTGCTGTCATCGGTGCTGGACGATGGCGAGGCTGCTACCATTGCGCTGGCTCTTGAAAAATCGGCATCGCTGGTTTTGATGGATGAGGTGAAAGGGCGCAGAATCGCGCGCGATGTGTATGGTCTGGCTGTCGTCGGCACCGGACGGCTGCTCGTGGAAGCGAAGCGAGCGTCCCTGATCGCGGAGGTGCGTCTTTTGATCGAGCAAATGCGCAACGATGGCTACTGGATGGCGGACAAGATCGTGGCGGAAATCCTGCGGCAGGCAGGAGAATGACATCAAGCGGCGGTGAAGTTGCCGTGGATGGCTGCGTGTCCGGCTGAGGTAATTTTCACCGCCCCGATTCCCCGAGCGTCTTGAGCTGCCGGTCGGTGATCAGCCACGTCATTCCATTTTCGTGCGCGTGTTTCTTTACCGCGTCCTGACGCTCTGCAATCGTGGGATACTCGATGAGCAGCGCGGGCTTTCCCGCCTTCGTGATTTTCCCGAGGTGGCCGACCACTTCGCTTGTGTGCGACTTGGGCTGGAGCTTGTGGCCATTCGTGAAGAGATCCTCGATGCCGATGCCGCTGATCGTTTCGAGAAAGTCTGCGTGCGCGACGAGCTGCGAGCCGTTTTGCGGGATGACGAGCGCCGCGGGATTTTTGGCGCGCGTTCTCGATGCGATGGCTTTCATCCAATCCACCATGTCGCGGCGGTAGCTCTGCTTCGTCTCCGGGTTCGCGCGGTCGTTAATGAACTCCTTGCCGTCCTGCTCGAATGTCTCGAAGCCATCCACGATGTCGAGATACACGCCGTCGAAGCCGCTGGCCATTGCGCTCGCGATGGCCGGAAGCATGATCGCCTGCCAATCCGCAGCCCAATACTTAACCTTGAAATTGCCCGGCCAATCCGGGTTCTCCGCCAACAGCCAAGCGGGCGCGGCGGCTGTTAGTGCGCCGTTTTTCACCCATGCATTTTGCCAGTAGGGGCGGTAATTTTCCGCCTCACCGATGGATAGGTAAGCGATGATCTTGCGACCTGGACGGGCGATGCGGATCGCATTAAGATCCGCTTGGGTCCACGGCGCGGTGCCGGAGAAATAGGCATCGAGCACGATCCAATCCCGGCCCGAGGCCGCAAGCTTTTGAATAGCGATCGCCTTGGTATTAGCGAAAGAGTCGGCCTGCAGGACATAGGCAAACGACTGCGGCGCAGGAGCGACCTGCGCGCTCACAAGACGGGTCAAGCCAAGGGCGAGGCATACGGCTAGATGGATCCGGTTCATGGGTGAGGGTGTTCAGGGTTTGGTTGGTTTAAATGGACTCTGCTCGATTTAAGTTCCTCCCGCAAGCTGGAAGCAGCGCGATGCATAGGCCGAATCAAATCTACTTGGCCGGCGGCGGGGCGGGTGCCTGCGGAATTGGCAGGGTGCTGCGTGGTGGTGCGGGCTGATCGGCCAGCGTCAGCATGAAAGACCAATGATAGATTTTATCAGGCATGATTAGATACTGCGGCAGGGCGAGTGCCCCCCATGAGTTCGTGCCACCCAAACCTGCTTGGCGGTGGTCGAGATTGAGGGTGTAAAATCCGCGAGGTGGAATCTCTCCGGTATGGGTGGCCAAGGCAATATCGCTGGCGGCGCAGGGATAACAGGACATTTCCAACAGACTCTCCCCCGTCGCATCCACCCGCAGGCTGGTGCCACCCATCGGGCTGGCGAGGATTGACCAGCGGATGCCCGTGCGATTGCCCGCCTCCTGCGGATCGATGAAGCGGAAAAACGCGAGCGGAATGAGCGCGTCATGCACGGTGGTCCATGACCCGGACTTGCGGTCGATATAGTTTTCATGCGGACCATTGCCATACCATTTCCAGAGGGGTGCCTGAGTGGTGATCTCGGCTTGGTAACCGATGCGAGGAATCGGCGGTAAGCCCTTGCCGGGGCGGAATTCCGTATCAATCACTAACTGACCACCGCCGGTGAAACGATAGCGGATCGTCGCCCCACTCGCGTTCGCTGGTATGCCTAGATCGGCGGTGATGACCACGTCATTGCCATCCTGAGCAGCGCTGGTTTTGGTAGCTGTGGCTTTGGCCCCGGCGTATTGCCAGATCTTGAGTTTGTGATCCAGCTTGGCTCCGCGATCATTGTTCGTCGGTGGACGCCAGAAATTGAGCCGCAGTGGCGAGTGCAGCCATTCCCGGCCCTTTGCCTTGTATGAGGTGATGCAGCCCAGTGCTTTGTCGATGGTTACAATGACGTCCTTTGCCTGCAAGGTGATCGCATTGCCATCTTCGGTGAAACTCGCTGGTGCATCCGAGGCGACGGGTGCCGGTGGCGTGCGTTTGCCCCATGGCAACGGGAATTCATCCCACGCGACCGGCATCCCGGCCGCGTTCCAATCGGTGGCCGCGATCTGGTCATAGCGTACACGGAAAAAATATTCGCTGGTAGCTTTGGGCGTGTAGCCCGTTGGGATTTCTAACACCGCGCTTTGTTGAGGTCCGATTTCTGGCAAGCTAAGTTTACCTTCCGCAACGGCGACTCCGTCCTGCATAAGTTTCCACGATCCATTGAGCGGTCCAAGCCCCCGGAAAAAGTATTCATTTTGAACTTGGACCTTGATGACAGGAGTTTCAAGATCCACCGCCGTCGTATGTATTTCCTGATAGATTTTCTTCACTTCCTCAAACTGCGGCGAGGGCGACAGCGTGGCCAACGTCAAGCCGTTGCAACAGAACGAACGATCCGTGGGGCGGTCATTGAAATCACCACCATAAGCAAGGAAAGGCAGGGTCTTGGGTTTTTCCGCGTCTTTGGTAAATTCCAGCAGCAGGGCGGGATGATCCGGTGTTGCGGCAAGTTGGTCTGCGGTTAAAGCCCGTGACAACACCACCGCCTTGCGGATCGAGCCATTGAAGCGACGCGCGGTTTCTTCGGTGTCAATGCCGACCGCGAGTTCGAACGCATTTTTGGATACGGGTGCATTGCATGGCACGGATGCCGCCGCTTTACTGTCGATAAATACAGTTAACTGAGCGCCATCATAAACTCCGGCGTAAGTATGGAATTTAGAAGCCGCGTCCGCCGGGAGTTTTGCGGTGACGCTATGCCAGATACCCGCGGAATAAATGAAAAATTCTAGGTTTGCTCCATTTTCGGAAATCTTGAGTGAGTAGGATGTGTCACCCTTCGCAATCAAAGGCTGCCCCCCCTGACTGAAGCCGGCGTTGTTAAGCCGGGCCTCGGCGATCAAGGTTAGGATTCCTGTTAGATCGAGTTGATCCGAGACCTCGATGACCGCGCTGCCGCCAAAGAGCCCCTCGTCAGTAGCCATCGATCCGAGCAGACGAACTTTGTTCTGATTTCCTGAGCGGTCTTCCACATCACCAATTTTATGTTTTTTGTGGACGATTCCCTGATCTTTCCAATCCCAGATGAACCCACCTTGCAGCAGGCGTTCCTTACGATAGAGATTCCAATAATCACTAATATTACCCGTGGAATTTCCCATCGCGTGACTGTATTCGCATTGGATTAAGGGGCGTTGTTTTTCCAAAGGCAGCTTCTCCTCGGAGCGGCAATATTTTTCACAATTCGCGATCGTCTCATACATTGGAGAATAGATATCGACATGGGCACCATGCCCCGCTCCTTCATAGTGAACCGGACGTGACGAGTCGCGGCCGTGAATCCATGCCGAGCACTTGACGAAATTCTCGCCATCGCCGGCCTCGTTGCCCATCGACCACATGATGATGCAGGGGTGGTTCTTGTCGCGTTCCACCAGATTTTTCTCTCGGTCCAGATGCGCCTCGAACCATGCTGGATTTTTCGCGAGCGATGCTTCTTTGAAACCCATGCCGTGGGATTCAATATTCGCCTCCGCGACCACATAGAATCCGAGTTCGTCACAAAGCTCCACCAGCGCAGGATCATTCGGATAATGCGCGGTCCTGACCGCATTGATGTTGCAGCGTTTCATCTGGAGCAGATCCGCGCGGATGTCGGCCTTGGTGACATAGTGGCCGGTGAGCGGATTGTGGTCGTGGCGGTTGACGCCCTTGATCAGGATGGGCTGGCCGTTGTGGAGAAATTGGCCGTTTTTCACCTCGTCGCGCCGAAACCCGGTCTTGCCTCCATGATGAGCGATTTCCTTCCCCGTGGCATCAGTTAGTGTGATTAGATAGGTGTATAAATTGGGAACTTCCGCAGACCATGGCTTGATGTCTGATAGATGATCGAGTGAGATATTGGATTCGATCACTTGGCCCGCTGGTATTTTCACAGTCATTACGGGTGCTGAGATTAATTTACCATCTGCATCGGTAAGTATCAACTTTGCGCTGGCCGAGGTTTCGTTACTTCCGTGGTTGGCAATCTTCGCGGTGAAGTCCAATTTCCCGGCCTTATAGTCATCTTCAAGTCCTGCCTTGATCCAGAAATCACTAACTTCTATATCGGCGGCGGACCAGAGATAGACATCGCGGAAAATCCCGGACATCCGGAACATGTCCTGATCCTCAAGATAAGAACCGTCCGAGTATTGGTAAACTTCCGCAGCGAGGGTGTTTTCCCACGCTTGCAAATAAGGAGTTATGTCAAACTCGGCGGGCGTCCGCGAGTCCTGCGAGTAGCCGACCTTTTTCCCATTGATCCATAAATAAAACGCCGAGTCCACGCCGCCGAAGACGATGCGGGTGTGGCGGCCTTGCCATGCTTCCGGCAGCGTGAACTTATACCGATAGGAGCCGACTTGGTTGCGGTTCTCGATCGGAAAATTTGAGAAAAATTGCGGCGGCTCGCCCATCACCGTAGGTGGATTTTTTGCGAACGGATAGATAATGTTCGTATATACCGGATGATCGTAGCCTTGGAGTTGCCAATTCGATGGCACCGCGATTTCCTTCCACGCCGAGTCATCGAATCCGGGATTTTCAAAACCCGCAGGTTTGCCCGATGGATTGCCGGTGTGGTGAAACTTCCATTTCCCATTCAACATCCGGCACCACGGCGATTCTAACCGCGCTTTGGTGAGGGCTTCCTCTTTCGTCGGGAACGGCATGGAGGTCGCATGAGGAGCCCCCTTGTTGATGCGGAAAACCGCTGGATTTTCCCAATCCGGCGCTTGGGAATATGCGGATGAAATAAGGGCCAGCGAGAGCAGGTGGATTTTCATAACAGAGGAATTAAAAATTGGTAGCGGCGCGGCGAAGGCGATCCATGATAGCGACCCCGAGGCCGGTCTCGCTAACGGGTTCCGCGATGATCGCGTCAAGTCCCGCCTCGTCAAGCAGGCGCATGACGAAAAAAAGGCGAATCGCGGCCTCGGCCAGCTTGCCGCTACCGGGGCTGAGGGACTCGATGACTTCCCAATCATGCAGTCTGACGTAGGGCCCGTCGTCGTCGCCGGTGTAGCTGAGGAGTCCGTATTTTTTCCCCTCCTCGGGCGTGAAATCCGCCGGGTTCTCCAACAGAATTAAGGGCGTGAGTGGCGCGTAGTGGCTGGCAAGCTGACCGGGAGCCTGAGGGGCGGTGGCTTGTGTTTCGCGAAATTTCTCGATTTTCCCAAACTCCTGGAGCTGCTCCTTGGTGATCGGTCCCGCCCGGTGCAGGCGAAAAACCGGCTTTTTCCCGGTGCGCGGTTCGATGGAAATGATTGTGCTCTCCACCCCCTCGGCGCAGGCCCCGGCATCGACGATGAGCGGAATGCGGCCACCGAGTTCCTTCATCACAGCAGTGGCGGAAGTCGGCGAAATCCGGCCAAACCGGTTCGCACTCGGCGCGGCAAGCGGGCGACCAAGCTCCTTATTCACCGCCCGGAAAACCGGATGGGCGCTCTGCCTGACAGCCACGGTCGGTAGCCCGCTGGTTACCAGATCCGGCACGTTGGGATGTTTCGGCAGGATCAAAGTGAGCGGGCCGGGCCAGAAGGCCTTGGTTAGTTTGTCCACGGTTTCCGCAATGTCATCGGGCACGATGGCCACGTTTTTCAAATCCCCGCGCGAGGCGATGTGAACGATCAGTGGGTCGAAGGAGGGACGCTGCTTGGCCGCAAAAACCTTGGCGACTGCAACCGGATTGAACGCATCCGCCGCCAAGCCATAAACCGTCTCGGTCGGCAGCGCGACGATTTCACCGGCACGCAGCAAGGCACAGGCCGCGACGACCGCGTCTTTCATTTCGTCATCGGCAACTTCAAGAATTTGGGTCTCGGGCACGCACGGGTTTTGCCAGAGCCTCCCGCGTCTGGCGAACTTTGAATTTTTTGAAATCCGCAGCCCGAATGTCGGGCAATCTCACTCAATACTGCGGCATCTCAGGATCCCAGGTGAATAACAAATCTTTCTATCCAG
Source organism: Akkermansiaceae bacterium (assembly GCA_043758445.1). GTDB lineage: Bacteria > Verrucomicrobiota > Verrucomicrobiia > Verrucomicrobiales > Akkermansiaceae > Luteolibacter. The sequence goes on from JAYVNM010000227.1 coordinate 6,618, forward strand.
ATCCGCAGCCGTTGCACCCTGTGGTGGCGGATTCCTCGGTGCCGTATTCCCGGCACGGAGGAATGGGGAGGGTCTTAGGTTTGCCCGTTACCCATCTGCCCGATTTCCCTACGGACGGACCTGCCATTTTGACTTCTCCAATCGGCCCCTCGATTTGGCTATCTTATCTAGGTTCACACTACTGCCGTAACTGTCCCAATTTCTAACCGTATTTTTTCCCTCTGGAGCATCACGACAGAGGCTGATTTGAAGGCGGGAATTTCAAACCGGCGTCTCGCGTCTTGCCACGGCTTGGCGTATAGAGTTCCCAAACGAAGTTACTGGTCAATGTCTGTTATCTCGGACCCACGTAGGACATTTTATGTTAATTGGTGTACTCTGACCCCTTCGACGTCATGTGGGACCCGCGCAGGACATTTTATGTTAATTGGTGGACTCTGACCCCATCGAAGTAGAGTTTTGATAGTATGTGTCTGATCTAATTTTTTTTACCCTATTCACGACTTCCATCAATACGCTTTCCTCTGATCTTTCCATTTTGAAGAATAGCCAATCCTATGATTCCCGCCGGAACCAATATATAAATAAGGACACTCCATCGCCCAAATCTATCGAAATAATCTTTTGAATGCAACTGTCCTTGTTTGCCTACATACATACCATCACTTCGTAAAACGATTGGTCCATCAGGAAACTGGATATTTCCATAAATAAAGACGGACCCGACAGTCAAAAGAATAAGCCAAGTAAATACATCTCTAGTAATTTTTTTCATATTAATCAGATTTATCTCTGAGTCTAAAGCGCCCTCGCAAAAAAGGCATGCTCATGCTCTACTTTCAAACTTCACGTCATCGGATACGATCTACCCATGTGTTACTTCTTCCCACGGCAAATCCCGCGCCGACTCCAATCCCAGCAGTGAATCCACCACCTACAATCGGCTGTCCTTTGCTCCCTTCTCCCCAAAACCCCTCGGCACTACCATCGATTCCACCACCGATTTCAGCACTAATATTAGTAAATGGTCCTGCCATATCCTCAATACAATCTCCATTCGATGTCCCAAACGCTATTCCACCTGATACTCCAGCACCTGCCCCAACACCAAGTTGGACGGCTCGATAAAATCCGATACCTCCGTTATCATCGAAGACAAAACCAGCATTAAGATTCAGATCACCAAAAAACCGTCCTCCCAAAGATATACCTATCTGATAAGTCCGAAGACCCAGCAGATCCACCCTTTGGGTCGGCTCATTCTTAACATACCCATACAGATTCAGTCCTCCTTGTTCTCCAATCGGATCGGGGGATAGCCAAACTTGGCGACCCGATGCGAGTTGCGTAGTGATAGGGGGGATTTCCCATTGCGGTTGCAGGGATTCGGGGAGGATTTCCCCGGTGTAAATGTTAGATTCGCCGAAAAAATTCCCAGACGCGGTTTTTGCGGGGGATTTGGCGGCGACGGCGGACGCGGTTTGGGCCAGGCACAGCAAAACCGCCATGACGCAGGTCAGGGCGATGGTGGCGAGGTTCCGGGCGCGGGCGGGCACGGCTGAGGGTTAGCAGATCGGGCGGCTAAAGGGAAGAAGCGGTTTTTTCAGGCTTCCCCGCTGGCGGGTGACGTTTGGTTGGCGGGGTGGCAGCGGGCGTGGACTTCGCGAAGGTGCTGGATGCTGACCTCGGTGTAGATGGCGGTGGTTTCTAGCTTTTCGTGGCCGAGGAGTTGCTGGATGACGCGGATGTCTGCCCCGCCTTCTAACATGTGAGTGGCGCA
>JAYVNM010000228.1:0-8232 GCA_043758445.1 Akkermansiaceae bacterium
TGTTGGTCCCGCGTGATCGTAGAAAAACCCTTCGGCACGGATCTTGCCACGGCCAAGCACCTCAACCAAGTCGTCAACGAGACGTTTCAAGAAAACGACACTTACCGGATCGACCATTATCTCGGAAAAGAAACCGCGCAAAACCTGATGGTGCTGCGTTTCGCGAATGCCATTTTCGAACCGCTCTGGAATAGTAAATATATCAGCCACATCCAAATCACCTGCGCTGAAAACCTCGGCATGGAAGGCGGGCGCGGTGGGTATTATGACGGAGCCGGGGCTCTGCGGGATATGGTGCAAAATCACTTACTCCAACTTCTCAGCCTCGTGGCCATGGAGCCGCCCACCGATCTATCAGCCGATGGAGTGCGCGATGAAAAGGTGAAAGTGATTCGCTCGCTGCGCCAGTGGGACACACCGGAGAAAGTCGCCGCTAACGTCGTGCGAGGCCAATACACGGCAGGAAATATCGATGGAAATGCCGTTCCAGGTTACCGCGAGGAAGACCGCGTTTCTCCTGAATCCGATACGGAGGCTTACGTCGCCGTTAGACTCCTCATCGACACCTGGCGCTGGAGCGGCGTCCCATTTTACATCCGTATGGGCAAGCGCCTGCCGAAGAAATCCACCGAGATTTCTGTGCATTTCAAAGATGCTCCCTGTGTGCTTTTTAACACCCCGAATGCCGGCGCCCCAGGTGGCAACGTGCTGGTCATCCGCATTCAGCCGGACGAAGGAATCTCGCTGCGTATGGTTTCAAAAATCCCCGGCACCAGCCTGCGCCTTGAGCCGGTGAAAATGGATTTCCACTACGCCACGAGTTTCGGCAAAGGCAGTCCGGAAGCCTACGAGCGGCTGCTGCTCGACGCCATCGCGGGTGACGCCACGCTCTTCGCCCGCCGCGACGAGGTGGAGGAGGCGTGGAAATTCATCGACCACATCGAGCACGCCTGGCACCAGTCCGACAACCCACCGCCGATGGCTGAATTTGTCGCAGGTTCATGGGGACCACGCGAGGCGGACCATCTCCTGCAACAAGACGGCAATCAATGGCGGCGACTGTGATTCTGGGCACTTGCGCTGTAATTTCATTTAAGCTACAATAACACCATGAGCACTCAATTTATAACTAATGAAAAGGGTAAAAAAATCGCAGCGGTGATTCCTATCGAAGAGTATGCCGAGCTGATGGAAGATCTTGAGGATTTGGCCGCTGTTGCGAGGCAGCGGAATGAAAAAGGCATTCCCTTCGAGGAGGTTTTAAAACAACTGAAAATGAAACATTCGGCGGATGGCCTCGTACGAAATTAGATTTTCCAAGGAATCAAGCAAGACGCTCGACTCGTTGGAGGTTAAATTAGCGCTTCGCATCATGGATGCAGTCAAAAAACTGGCAAGCACCCCGAAGCCTCCAGGTTGTCGCAAAATAGTCGGTTCGGATAAAGACTACCGCATTCGAGTTGGCGACTATCGGGTGATCTATCAAATCAGAAGCACCGTCTTGATCGTATTCGTCATTCGCATTGGCCACCGCAAAGACATCTATCGCTAACATGAACACAATTTCCACCGCCATTCCTGAAGTTTGTCCCGAGCTCGGCTTCGAAGTTCCGGTTTCTAGGATCGACTCGGAACTGCGGAAACTTTGGGAACAGGACGAGGCGCGGACGAACGCCTCGCTGATGAACCTCGTCGTTTTTTCCGAGAAACCCGGCGCATTATTAGACAACTCTGCGATCATCCGAGAACTCACTCGCGAGCATTCTTGTCGGGCGATTCTGGTAGAAATCGACAGCGCCGCCGAGCCAAGCCTCCGCGCGTGGATCACCGCGCATTGTCATCTCGCAGAGGGCCGGAAATCCGTGTGCTGCGAGCAAATTTCGTTTTACCTAACTGGCCGCGTCACCGGGCGTTTTCGCAACACTGTGTTCGCTCACTTGAACTCGGATCTGCCACTGGTGTTCTGGTGGCAAGGCGAACTCTCCGACATCCTAACAGAACGCCTCGTCAGCGTGATGGACCGGCTCGTCATTGATAGTTCATCATGGGCGGATCCGGCGGCATCGTTCACGATGATCGAGAATTGCTCGCAGGAAAATAGCGACCTTATCATCCAAGATCACGCTTGGACGCGCTCGCTGCAATTTCGCATCGGCATCGCCAGTCTGTTCGATGATCCGGCGGCGCAAAAGGTGTTGCCAAGCATCCACAGCGTGGAAATCACCTATCACCCGGAGCACCGGAACACCGCGCTGCAAACGCTCGCTTGGCTGGCGATTCAAGCGGGCTGGAAGGACCGCGAGTCTGCTGAGGGATTCGCCTTCGTTTCCAGTGCGGGCATTGCGATCACGGTCACTCTAACCGCCGATCTCGAATCCGCGCCGCTCTCCGCCTTAATCCTGCGGGCCGAGGGCACCACCGTGCAGGTGACTTATCAAAAAGGCGCGTCCCACATCCGACGGCAGATCGAGTCCGGCGCTTACAAAGCCTCCTCGCTTTCGCCCGCCGATCCAACGATGCCCGCCGAACTCGTCGCGCTCCAGCTCGCGCGCGGCGGAAAAAACTCGCTCTACCAGAAAATTCTCCCGCGCTTCCGGGCGATGTTGAAGTCCTAGAAAAATGGCCGCGCCGCTGCTTTACGAATCCCACTGCCATACGACGCTGTGCAAGCACGCGTTCGGCACCACCGACGATTATGCCGAAGCCGCGCTAAAGCGTAATTTCAAAGGCATCACCTTCACCTGCCACTGCCCGCTTCCTAACGGCTTTTCTGCCAACGTGCGGATGACTCTTGATCAATACGACGAATACATCGCCATGGTCGCCGCCACACGGGACAAATTCGCTGGTCGCCTCGATGTCAGGCTCGGGCTGGAAAGCGACTTCTATCCGGGAGTTGAACCGTGGTTAAAAGAACTCCACGCCCGCACGCCGCTCAGTCATGTGCTGGGATCCGTTCACTATCAGATCGGTGACTATCGGCGAATGTTCTATACCGGAGAAATTTTCAGTTATCAGAAACTCTACTACAAGCACCTCGCGCAATCGGCTGAAAGCGGACTTTTCGACACCCTCGCCCACCCGGATCTCATCAAGAACGAATCCCCGTCGGATTGGGATTTCGAACAAATGCGCCCGGTTATCGCCCGCTCGCTGGACCGCATCGCCGCCACCGGCGTGGCCATGGAACTCAACACCAGCGGGATGCTCAAGACCGTGCCGGAAATGAATCCATCGCCATCCCAACTCGCCATGATGTGCGAGCGCGGCATCCCCGTGGTCATCGGCGCAGATGCGCATGTGCCGCAGCGCGTGGGTGATGGCTATGTCACAGCGCTGGATCTGCTAGAAAATGCAGGCTACCGCGATGTGAGTTTTTTCATCGACCGGAAACGCTATGACGTGGCGATCCCGACGGCGCTAGCGTCGCTCGTTACTTGTTAGTTTCGGAGTGCTGGGACATGTCGGAGCACTCCACAGTGCGGTCTATCAGACCATCGGCCTGACCGGCACACCGCGACTGGCGAAGTGGCGCTTCGCCTCCGCCACCGTGTGCATCCCGAAGTGGAAAATGCTAGCTGCTAGAACGGCGTCCGCCTTTCCGGCGTTCAGCACATCCACCATGTGATCGAGATTTCCCGCGCCGCCGCTGGCGATGACCGGGATGCCCACGGCGGAGGACACTGCGGCTGTTAGCTCGATATCGTAGCCTGCCTGCGTGCCATCGGCATCCATGCTTGTTAGTAAAATCTCCCCGGCCCCACGCCGCCACACTTCCTTTGCCCACTCCACTGCGTCCAGCCCGACTGGTGTGCGGCCACCGTGGGTATAAACTCCCCATTTCCCCGGCCCCTCGCGTTTCGCATCGATGGCGACAACGATGCATTGGCTACCGAAAATCTTGGCTCCCTCATCCACCAGTCCGGGATTGTTCACTGCGGAAGTATTCACGCCGACCTTGTCCGCGCCCGCTAACAGCATTTCACGCATGTTCTCCACGGTACGGATGCCTCCGCCGACTGTTAGGGGGATGAAGCATTTTTCCGCCGTGCGGCGGACGACGTCCACCATCGTGTTCCGCTGGTCCGAGGAGGCGGTGATGTCGAGGAAAACAAGTTCGTCCGCCTGTTGGAGATTGTAGGCGATGGCGCATTCCACCGGATCACCGGCATCGATCAGATCGACAAAATTGACGCCTTTGACCACGCGGCCGTTGGTCACGTCCAGACAGGGAATGATTCGTTTCGCAAGCACGCAGGGAGCAAAGCGCGGGATGGCCCGCTCGCCAAGCAAAACGGCGAGACAGCGATACAATAGAAATTTCCATGCATTGGGTCAGCGTTTTTTCCGCAGACGCTTGCCGGTTAGGCGGGTGGCGATGAGGTTTGGGCAGCGGCCCTTAAGGCGGAGTTGCTCGCAGTTTGCCTCGATCTTGATAGACTGGCGCACGGGCTTGAACCCGAGGCGACGGGTGACACAGTCGTTGAGGAGATCAAGGTGCGTGTCCTCGAATTCGACCACGCGGCCACAGTCGATGCAGAGGAGGTGGTTGTGGGAGGGCTTGTCGAGGAAGTTGGGATCGTAGGTGGTTTGGTTTTCCCCGAGGTCGATCTCGCGCAGGAGGCCGGCTTCGACTAACAGACCAAGCGTCCGATAGACGGTGGCGCGGGAAGTTTCGGCATCGAGTTTCCGGGCACGGTCGAAGAGTTCATCGGCCGTGAAATGCTCGTCCTTGGAAAACGCAGCCTTGGCGATGGTATCCCGCTGGCCGGTGCGGCGCAGCCCTTTGCGCTGGATGAATTCATTGAGTCGTTCCTGGATGCTATTTCCCACAAGGGTTTTCTAGCATCCGGGAGCCAAGGCGGGAAGGAAATAAGCCGGGCGCGCCGAGTTCATCGACCTGCGAGCATGGGCGTCGTGGTGCCGGGGTGGTCCATGGCGGCGCGCGGGCCGTATTGCAGCCAGCGGTAGGCGACGATCGCGCTCAACCAGACGACCGGCATGGCGAGGAACATGCCAACGCACAAGGCAAGGCAGCCTACGACCATCACGAGGAAATGCAGCAGCCCGAGTAAGAACAGATTCATCCGGTTAGTACCACTCAGTCATAGAGAGGGGGGGTCTAGTGGTAATTTCGGAAATGGCAAGGCCCGGATTCGAATACGTCGAATCAATCCGGGGGGAAATGGTTCTTGACGCATGACCTCGGGATTCCTGTTCTCATGCCTTAGCAAATCCAATCCATCCGATGTCCCCAATTCCACCCAAGGAATCCGACTTCATCCATAGCGAGGAATTCCTCCAAGCCTTGATGAAGCGCCAACTTAAGCTCTCTATCTCCTGCGCCGCCGCCTTTCTCGTGGTGCTGTTAGGACTGCCGCTACTCAATTATTTAGCCCCGGAAATGATGGCCATGCGCGTCGGCGGTTTCACGTTGAGCTGGCTGGTCTTGGGCGTGTTGTTTTTCCCCTACGTCTGGATCATCGCCCGCATCTTCATCACCCGTTCAATGGCTCTTGAAAGCGATGAGGTCCGCCACGCTGCCGATGGCAATAACCGTAAATCCTAACATTTACTCACCCGTATGGACTTCTCAAAAATCGACCCTTGGATCCTAGCTTTCTCGAGCATCACCGTCATCGTCACCATTTGGATGGGCTTCCGTTCCGCTAAATCCTCCAAATCCGCTTCCGACTTCTTTGTTGCCGGTCGCTCCGTCTCCGTCGGCTGGAATGCTTCCGCTATCTCCGGTGAATATCTGAGTGCGGCCAGTTTCATGGGTATCGCAGGCATGGTCATGTCGTCCGGCTATGATGCCTTGTGGTATCCGGTCTGTTATGCCTGCGGGTATTTGTTCCTCCTACTGTTTATCGCCGGGCCTTTGCGCCGCTTTGGAGCCTACACCATTCCAGATTTCGCAGAAGGCCGCTACGACTCACCGCTCTTCCGCCGCATTGCCGTTTGTTTCGTCCTCTTCATCGGCTTCTTCTACACGATGCCGCAAATGAAGGGCGCGGGAACCACGTTGGCTTATATCCTTCCTGGCCTACCGTATTGGGTAGGCGTCGTCGCCGTGGGCGCCGTCATCACTCTGAACGTCGCGCTTGGTGGGATGAAAAGCATCACGCTCATTCAGGCCGTGCAGTATTGGATCAAGATGTTCGCTATTTCCACACCCGTCTTCGTCCTGCTTTCCGTTTATGGCGGCTATGGGAAAAATCTCTCGGTGAATGATTCGGCGGCGACACCTCCCGCCATCGTTCAGCCCACCGATTCCGCCGAGATCTCACGCAAGCCGCTTCCAGAAAAAGCTCCTAAGGACAGTGCCTGGCTCGCTCCTTTCGGCCCCCTCACGACCAAAGCCGTCAAAACCGCCGCCGACGCGCTGCCCGCCGACCAGCGGGATGCATTTATCGCCGAAAACAAGAAACCTTACGCCCTTCTTTATACTTTCTCGCTCGTCATCGGCCTGGTCTGCGGCACCGCCGGACTGCCGCATATTTTAGTTAGGTTTTACACCAACCCAGATGGCGTGGCCGCCAAGAAAACCACCATGTGGGTGATGATCCTCATCGGTATCTTCTACGTCTTCCCGCCGGTCTTCGGCGTGCTGGGTCGGAACCTCATGCCCGAGCTCTACACTGGCCTCGCTGGTGTCAAAGGCACCGATGCCGTGGTCCTGCGCTTGCCCACCTTAGTCGCTCAGAAATACCGCATCTTCGGCTCGATCCTCAGCGGGATCACCTGCGCCGGTGCCTTCGCCGCCTTCATGAGCACCTTCTCCGGACTGCTCGTTTCCATGACCGGAGCCCTCGCTCATGACGTTTACGGTCGCATGCTCCGTCCTCGCTCCACTCCTGAAGAGCGCATGAGAATGTTCAAATGGTGCGCCGTCCTCATCGGTAGCATCTCCGTGATCCTAGGCTGTTTCGTCGAGCCGTTGGAAATTACATTCATGGTCGGCCAGGCCTTTGCTATCGCCGCCGCCAGTTATTTCCCGTTGCTTTTCATGAGCGTCTGGTGGCGTGGCATGACCATGAAGGGCGCCGCTACCGGCATGTTAGCAGGTGGCCTTTGCGCCCTCCTCGCTGCCGCCGCGACGAATGTCAGCAATCTATCTCTCGACAAGGGCAAGATGGGAGAAATCTTCGCGGGGTTCGCCCCCTTTAATGGTTTCTGGGCCCAGCACCCGCTTCTCCGCATTCTCTGCGAACAACCCGCAATCTGGACCGTGCCGCTTGCCATCACGCTCATGGTTGTCGTCTCGAAAGCCAACCGCAGCGGCATTCCCGCGGATGTGCGGATGAAAATGTTAGTCCTCCACGCGCCCGAAGCGCTGGGACTCAAGCAGGAATACATCCAAGAACACCAAGGCCCTGCCCACTGAGGTTTTCCTTAGCCTCGCGGATAAAAGATATTGCGAAATCCGGCGGGCTGGTTTTGTCTCTCCGGGCTGTCAGGGGCCGCAGAGGTCCGGCAGGCGAACCCCGCCAGGCCTTGATCGGAGCAACGGTAGTTTGTCCGGGCCTGCCGCGGATTCCCTGGCAGCACTTTTTCCCCCATCATGCACCGCATTTCCGCTCCAAATACAGCCGCGATCCCACCACATACCTCTCCGCCCAGCCCTTGATCTTCGCCTGCTCGTCTAACGAAAGCGTCCTCACCACCTTAGCCGGGGAACCTAACACTAACGAACCCGGCGGAATGAGCGTCCCGCCCGTCACCAAGGCTCCCGCGCCGATGATCGAGCGTTCCCCGATCACCGAGCCATCCAGCACGATCGCCCCCATGCCGATGAGCACCTCGTCCTTCACCGTACACGCATGGAGAATCGCCGAGTGCCCCACCGTCACCAACTCGCCGATATAACAGCCGTAATCATCCGCCAGATGGATCACCGCATTATCCTGCACATTCGATCGCGGACCGATCACAATTTCATGGATGTCCCCCCGCAGTGTGGCGTGATACCAAACGCTCGCCTCCTCATGCAAGGTCACCCGCCCGATCACATCCGCGCTCGCCGCAATGAAGCAAGTTGCGTGAACTGTCGGGGAAAATTGCTGGAACGTCTCGATCGCCATGCGAAACGCTAGCCACGTTCCCCTAGCCTCACAAGGCCTGACATCTCGGCCCTCGCGGATTAACATACAAGCATGTATGGGGTCCTCGATGCTTCGGGGTCCCGAATGGCACGGTTTTAAGCGAGTGACCGGGATTTTCCGCGATGCG
>JAYVNM010000229.1:0-23492 GCA_043758445.1 Akkermansiaceae bacterium
TGGTTATCGCAGCTTCGATCTGCTTCAAGTATCTCTATATCACACGCTTGGAGATCTACCCGAACCCAAGTTCACCCACAGATTTTGCTGAAGAGCCACTTTTCGACAACAACCTAGCCCAACCTCTAACTCATGCCGCAATCCTTAGCCATCAATCTTGTGCACATCATTTTCAGCACGAAAAACCGTGAACCGCTTCTTGATAAAGGCACGCGTGAACGGCTTTTCCCCTACATGGCGCAATTGATCCGCGACAAAGGATCAGAATGTTATCGCATTGGCGGGGTGGAAGATCATGTGCATCTGGCAATACGCCTTTCGAAAACGGCGACGCTATCAAAAACCATTTCCGAGGCCAAAACCGGCACGTCCCGTTGGCTCAAGGAAATATCCCCAACCCTATCAGAATTCGCATGGCAGGAGGGATACGGAGCGTTTTCCATCAGCCCGAAGGATCTCGACGCAGTCATTCGATACATTGATGACCAAGAAGAGCATCATAGGAAAGTAACCTTTCAGGATGAGTTCCGTAAATTTTTAAAACAATACGGTTTGGATTACGATGAAAACTATGTCTGGGGGTAATATGATCCATCGGTCTTTCATTTTCATAGCCCTGCGGGCTATACTGGTATCAAATCGCTCCTTTGGAGCTGAGTGACAAAATATTAAAAGCATGACTGAAACCAAAACCATCGCCGAGACCAACCGCTTCATCGTCCTTGACCGATACGACAAGGACTCGAAGCTGTGTGAATCCTACCAAAGCGAGGATGCCTTGGAGCGGGAGCTCATCGCAGACCTCTTGAATCTTGGCTACACCTTTGACGGAATCAACACGCCGGAGAAACTTCTAGCGAATGTGCGCGTCCAGTTGCAAGCGCTGAACAACGTCCTATTCACCGAATCCGAGTGGTTACGGTTCGTGGAAACTTATCTGGATCGCCCGAGCGACAACATCCTGGAAAAGACCCGCAAGATCCATGATGATTACATCCACGATTTCGTTTTTGACGATGGCCATATCCAGAACATCTACCTGCTGGATAAGAAGAACGTGTTGCGGAACACCTGCCAGGTGATCCGACAGTTCGAGCAAGCAGGCAGCCATGCGAATCGCTACGATGTGACGATCCTCGTCAACGGCCTGCCGCTGGTGCATGTGGAGCTTAAAAAGCGCGGGGTGGCGATCCGTGAAGCCTTTAACCAAGTCCACCGCTACAGCAAGGAGAGCTTCAACAGTGAGAATTCATTGTTCAAATACTTGCAGCTATTCGTGATCTCCAACGGCACGGATACCCGCTATTTCGCCAACACCACGCAGCGGAATAAAAACAGCTACGACTTCACGATCAATTGGGCGATGAAGGACAACACCTTGATCAAGGATCTGAAGGATTTCACCGCGCTTTTTTTCGAGAAAAGAACCCTGCTCAAGGTACTCTTGCAGTATTCTTATGTCATCACCGATGCGATCCGGGATGAAAAGGTGCTTAAATTCAAGGTGGACTACAACGATGTGCGCCCGCGCTTCAAAGAAGTAGAAAGCGAACAGGACACCAACAAGCTCAACGCCGCCGAGAACCGGCAAGCTCTGCTGCACCCGGATCGCATCAAGGAGATTGCGAATTATGTTCTGAACAACTATCGCCAAAAGACCCACCGACTGCAAGCAGGCGGCAAGGGCTTCAACGCGATGTTCGCCGTAAGCAGCATCGATGCGGCAAAACAATATTACGAGACATTCAAAACGCTCCAACAAGACAGCGAGAAGCCGATCAAGGTGGCGACGATTTTTTCATTCGCCGCCAACGAAGAGCAGGACGGCATTGGCGATATCCCCGACGAAAGTTTTGAGGTTTCCGCCATGAACAGCAGCGCCAAGGAATTCCTGAGCGCGGCCATCGCCGACTACAACGCCTTTTTCAAAACGAACTTCGGCGTCGATAGCAACGGCTTCCAAAACTACTACCGCGATCTAGCACAACGGGTGAAGCGGCAGGAAGTGGACTTGCTCATCGTGGTCGGCATGTTTCTCACCGGCTTCGATGCTCCGACCCTCAACACCTTGTTCGTCGATAAGAACCTGCGCTACCACGGCCTGATCCAAGCCTACTCCCGCACCAACCGCATCTACGACGCGACCAAGACCTTTGGCAACATCATCACCTTCCGCGATCTGGAGCAGGCGACCATTGATGCAATTACTTTGTTTGGCGATTCCAACACCAAGAACGTGGTGCTCGAGAAGAGCTACAAGGAATACATGGAAGGCTTCATCGAAGTGGCCACGGGCGAGGCACGGCGTGGTTTTGTGGAGGTAGTCGCGGAGTTGAAAGAGCGTTTTCCCGATCCGGCAGCCATCGAAAAGGAAGCCGAGAAGAAGGCATTCACCAAGCTCTTCGGCGAATACCTGAAGATTGAAAACGCGCTCCAGAACTTCGATGAATTCGTCAGCCTGAAAGCCCTGCAAAAAGTGGATCCCAATGATCCAGAAGCCGTCGAAGCATTCAAGGCGCAGCGCTATCTGAGCGATGAGGATCTCGAAAAACTCAAAGCGACGGATGTGCTACCCGAGCGCAAAGTTCAAGATTACCGCTCCACCTACAACGACATCCGCGATTGGCTGCGCAAGGAAAAGAGCGCCAAATTAAAGTCCAAGTTACTCGGGATTATTGCGCCATACGTGTTGCGCTCACCACGCTCAACCTAGCGATTATTCTCACCTAACGCGATTTCACTTCGCCGCCTCCAACGTGTCGAGATCGATGCCAGGCGGTTGCGCTTGTGAGGGATCTCGCTCGAACGAGCTTCCAAGTTTGACGGTTTCAACGAAGAATCCGCCGTTCCGGAGGAAAAAAGTGCCCTTGTTCACTCCGCCGGCGTAGTCGAGACGGAATCCCCGGTTGGCGATGTCGTCGCCGGTGAAATGCGCTTTGGTCACTTCCGTCCACTTGCCATCGGTGTCCCGTGCCCATTGGTTCCCAAAGCGGGCGCCCCGTCCGAGATAGCCGTTGCGGTCCTGGAAATTTTCAAGGAACGAATGCATACCCGTTAGATAGGTGTCGGTTTTCGGGCGCTGGAAACTGGCGATCAGTTTCCATTTCCCCACCTCCGGGGCGAAGAACCATGCGGTGTAGATGGTGTTTCCCTGGCCATCGGGGTGGACGCGGTTGAGGAACTTGTAAGTCGCGCTGGCCTTCCACGGATAGATCAAATAGCTCTTTCCGCCCGCGCCTTCACCGCCGAATTCTCCGCCTTGTACGTCCTCGCCCTTCGCCAGCAATTTCACGCGATGAACCTCGGGGATGCTCTTGGGATCATTCGTGATGAACGGACTCCAGACGGAGAACAGAACCCACCTCTGGTCAGGACCGTTCACCTGCATCCCGAAGTAGCCCTCGCTGAAACCGTTGGCCATGAAATAGCAACCGATCGGATCCTGTCCTTCAGGTACCGTCACCTCGTTGTAAAAATACTCGACGTTTTTTCCGGAAGGCAATTCGTAAGCGAGGTGGACGGAAGGTCCCCGCCGCCCCCAATAGAATCGGTTTTCCTCGGAATCTTTCACATAGTCGAGGTTCATCTCCGCAGAAGATTCTACCAGTAAATCACTGACTTCGGCGAAGACCTGACCCGTCTTGCGCAAGCCTTGCAAATCTACCCGGACATAGCCGGCTGTCTTCACGGCGGTCTTCCCCAGAGATATATCTTGTAATGCAGCGCCCGTGATCTTCTTTTCAAAAACACTGCCCGCGGCAGACGCTTGGATCACAGATTCTCCCTCTGGAACTTTCAAGCGGAGGCGCAGGTCGAGCACCGCCGCGCGATTCGCATGGAAATAGATGGAGAAAACACTCTTTTCGTTTTGCCACAGTTTGATACCGGACGGTTCCACCCGATCCGGAGATCCGGTCGCGGGGGAAGTCAGGTAGGAATTTCCTCCGAGCGGGACCGACCACTGCCGCATTTCCGCAGCCATGGCGAGATTCGCGAGGCCGACACCCAGTATGGCAAGGCCGCTGATCGCGTGAATGAAGTTGTGGCGCTGGGTGAAGGAAGTTTTTGAAGGCACTGTTAGAGTATGGATTTTGACTCGAAAAATTCGAGTGTGGTGGCCAAGCCCTCTTCCATGCTATGGCGCGGAATCCACCCGGCAGCCCCGAGTTTGTCCGCGTTGGCGCGTGAATGTCTAACATCACCGGGACGTTCGGTGGCATGAATGACTTTCAAGGTCGATCCGGCCAGATAGATCAATCTCTCTGCGAGCTCGTTGATCGTGATCTGCCCGCCGTAACCGGCGTTGAAGACTCCGGTGACTCTAGGTGTTTCCACCACGAAGGAGAGCGCCCCGGCGATGTCTTTCACGTAGATGAAATCCCGCGTTTGCCCGCCATCGCCGAAGATGGTGATGTTTTCGCCGCGCAGGGCCTTTTCGATGAAAATCGGCACGGCGGCAGCATAAGCGCCCTTGGGATCCTGCCGTGGGCCGAAGACATTGAAGAAGCGGATGGCCGCGGTTTCCAGCCTGCCTTCCGCTTGAAACATCCCAAGGTAGTATTCACCATCAAGCTTGGTGATCGCATACGGGCTCTTCGGCTCGGGCAGCATGGTTTCGAGCTTAGGCACCGTCGGATTGTCGCCGTAAACTGCAGCGGACGAGGCGAAAACAAGCTTCTTTACACCGGCAATCGACGCCTCTTCCAATACGTTGAGCAATCCGTGAACATTGATGTCCACGCACTCACCAGGTTTCGCCATGGACTCGGGCACACTGACGAGCGCCGCAAGATGGAAAATGAAATCGACCCCTGCGACGGCCTTTTTCACCAGTTCACGATCGGTGATCGAGCCCTCGATGAAGGTGTGGCGCAGCACGTCCAGATTGTGGCGGTAGCCGGTGCGAAGATTGTCGAGAACGCGAATCTCCTCCGCCTTGTCCTGATAGAGCTCGACGATGTGGGAGCCAATGAAGCCGGAGCCGCCAGTAATGAGGATTTTCATGGGAATTATTCAAAGGATATAATGGCTGCTAGAGGGCTTTTCAGCGCGAGGGATTTGCGGGTTGGAATCAGATAGACACGAAGCCGGCCTATTCAGAACGTCGGTGCCGCCACGGTTGCGTTATCACGTTCCTCGCTGCGTCTGCGGAGGATGCGGTCGGCGGTTTCGGTGACCATTTCTGATAGCAGCAGCCAGAGGTGCGAACCTTGGCGGTAGTCGGCGGGGGCGATGTGTTTGACGCGGCCGGCGTGGGTGGAGAGTTGGAAACATTTCCGGAAGGAGCGACCGGTGCCGTCGTCGGGGTTGTAAACGGCGATGCCCTGGCCGCCGTTGCGCGCCATAACGGTGAAGCAGGGTACATCGGTGGGGCCATCGCCGACATAGACCATGTTTTCAAATGGGATCGGCCGTTGCTCGGGCGGCATGTGGTCATTCACGTCTTGATCGTAGCCTAACATCCCCTTGTTGATGCGGAAGAGGAACTGGGTCTTGGTGGTGTGGGAGATGGCACGTTTGGGGAAACTGATGCGGCCCTCGGCATCCTCGCCGAACTCGCAGCCGAACATGGCCTTGACGAAAGGTTGCAGCCGCGAGCCGTCTAACAGCGCTTTGAGGCCGGAGGAAATGATGTAGTGCTCGACCTTGATACCGGCGATTTCGTGCTCGGGCCGGAGGGCGGTTTTGGGCAGGGCCTCGAAGAGTTCGGGCAGGCCGGGGAAAAAGCGCAGGCCAGCGCCGAGTTCGGTGAGGCGGGCGTTAGTGACGTTGTCCATGCCGAGGTAATCGAGCAGGCATTTCATGTAAGCGAGTTCGCCATCCCATTTCTGGTCCACGACGAGGGCGTTGCACTTTTTCCAAAACTGCGTGGGGTCGATGCCGAACTCGGGAAACACGACGTCGTCCTGCATGTAGCGCGGGCTGAGGGTCTGGTCGTAATCGTAAACCAGCGCAATGGTGTTTTGGGGAGCGGCCATGTCAGACATGCAGGCAAGCAAGCGCAAGACCTAGCGACAAGGCGGAAATCCGGTGGCGGATGGATTCCCGACCTTGCCCACATGAAGAATCGCACTTGCCCCATGGCGGGGTAGTGGAGAAACTGGTGGCTTGTCCGTGAATCGCTATCTTCCTTATTACAAATACCTGCGCGTGGTCCGTTGGCAGTTCGCAGCAGGGGTGCTGGCGGGATTCATCTATGCGTTGGCCAGCGGACTGGGGATGCCGCTGATGGTGGATGTGGTCTTCCCGGTGTTGTTCAAATCCACGGGCAAGGGCAGCCAATGGTATGCCCAATGGATGGCGGGCAAGCTCGGCACGGTGTCGCAGGAGCGCCTGCTATTAATCACCTGCTTGTGGATTCCGGTTATTTTCCTGGTCCGCGCCGTCGCCTCTTATGCGAACTCCTACCTGATCCAATACTCTGGCCAGCGGGTCCTAGAAGACATCCGCCTGGACCTGTTCATCAAGCTGCAGAGATTGCCGCTGTCGTTTTTCAAAAACAACCAATCCGGCGATCTGTTAGCCCGGCTGATGAGTGACACCGCGATCCTCCGCCAGATGGTGGCGAATGTGTCGAGCGACCTCATCAAGCAGCCGGCGACTTTGTTAGGCGCGCTGAGTTATCTAGGCTACAAGTCGTGGACGGACCACAGTTTTTTCGTCGCCCTGATCGCCATGGTGACGGTGCCCTTGTGCGTGCTGGTGATCCGCTCGGCGGGGCTGAAGCTTAGAAAACGGGCGAAGGCGCTCCAGGACCAGGGCGGCACGATGACCGCCGCGCTGGCGGAAAGCCTGCAAGCACCCTTGGAAATCCGGGCCTACAATCTCGAACAACGGCAAATTTCCGTGTTCCGGCGGCGGACCAACGAGATGCTCCGGGTCAGCATGAAGGTGGTGAAATACCGGCAAGCGATCGGCCCAACTATCGAACTGGTGGCGGCCACGGGCTTTGCTATCGCGCTGTATCTGGGAGTACGGGCGGGGATGACGCAATCGGGTTTCATGGCCTTGGGCATGGCGCTGTTCATGTCCTACGAACCGGTCAAAAAACTGGGCATGGTCCACTCGCTATTGAAACAGGGCGACGCAGCGATTGAGCGGATCGAATTTATTTCGCGCGAGCCAGATACGCTGTTAGATCCCGTTTCACCACGACCGTTTGTAGCCCCTCGCGAGGTGATCCGCTTTGAGAACCTGTCATTCGCTTATGGCGATGAACCGGTGCTGAAGGAACTATCAGTGAGCATCCCGATCGGCCAAGTGGTGGCGCTTGTCGGTCCAAGCGGGGCGGGGAAATCGACCTTTGCCCATCTCATCCCACGCTTTTATGATCCACAAACGGGGGGAGTTACGTTTGATGGGATCGACCTCCGCGAATATGCGAAAAAGGATCTCCGCAACGCCATCGCTGTGGTGCCGCAGACGACCATGTTGTTTCTCGGGTCGATTGCGGAAAATATCCGCATCGGGCGGGAAAATGCGACCGACGAGGAAGTGCATGAAGCTGCGAGAAAAGCCTATGCCCATGATTTCATCTCCAGCTTGCTTGGCGGCCAGGGCTACGACACCCAAGTCGGTGAGCGCGGGGATAAGCTCTCCGGTGGACAAAAACAGCGGATCGCCATCGCCCGCGCCTTCCTCAAAGATGCGCCGATCCTCATCCTCGACGAGGCCACCAGCGCCTTGGACTCCGAGAGCGAGGCGATGGTCCAGCAGGCGCTCGCTGCTCTCGTGAAAGGCCGCACGACCTTCATCATCGCCCACCGTTTCAGCACCATCACCATCGCGGATCGCGTGCTGGTGTTCCAAGCCGGCCGGATCGTGGCGGACGGCAATCATGCATCGCTGCGGGAAACGGATCCCACCTATAAGTCGATGATCGGCAGCCAATTCCTAGGTGCCGGGGCTTGATGGCTTTGGCGCCAGGAAGGATTTCTGGCAGAGCTCAGCATATTTCCCGCCCGCCGCAAGCAAGGTGGCGTGGGTGCCTTGCTCGATGACTTCGCCTTTCTCTAGCACATAGATCCGGTCCGCGTTCTGGATCGTCGAAAGCCGGTGCGCGATGACGAATGCGGTACGGTTCTCCATCAGGTGGTCAAGCGCGTCTTGGATTAGTCGCTCGGTCTCGGAATCCACCGAGGCGGTGGCCTCGTCTAGCAGCAGGATGGGTGCGTTTTTCAGGAGGGCGCGGGCGATGGAGAGACGTTGTTTTTCCCCGCCGGAAAGTTTCACCCCGCGCTCGCCGACGTTGGTGTCGAGCTGTTTGGGCAATGCCCGCACAAAGACGTCGGCGTGGGCGGCGCTGAGGGCGGCCCAGAAATCGGCCTCGGTGGCTTCGCGTTTGGCGAGTTGGAGGTTTTCCCTAACCGTGCCGTTGAAGAGAAAGGGTTCCTGGGTGACGTAGGCGAGGCGCTCGCGCAGCGAGGACTTCGCGAGCGTGGCGATGTCGATGCCGTCGATGCTGATGACGCCCGAGGTGGCTTCATAAAACCGGGCCAGCAAGGACAGCACCGTGGTTTTTCCCGCGCCAGTCGAGCCGACGAGGGCGATTGTTTGGCCGGGTGGTGCATCGAGCGTCACGCCGTGGAGCGTCGGCTGCGACTGATAGGCGAACGAGACTTGCGCGAAATGGACATGGCCGGCGATTTTTTCCGGCAAGCGAGCGCCGTCAGTGGCATTTGCCTCCTCGTCGGAATCCAGAATTTCAAACACCCGGTCCGCCGCCGCCCGGCCTGATAGTATCATTTGGTTCAGCGAGTTCAGGCGGTCGATGGGTTCATAAAAGAGCGAGAGGAATAACAGGAATCTCATGAAATCCCCCATGGTCATGCCCCCCGGCACCAGTGGGCCCTTCATCACCGCCGCACCGCCGAACGCCAACACCAGCACATAGCCGGTCATCCGCACGAATGACATGCCCGGCGAGTAAATGGCCCACCATTTCATCATCCGTAGCGAGGCCTCACGCAGCAGGTCGGAAAACCGGTTGAAACGCGCGTGCTCGGCCGGTTCTGCGGCGTAGGCTTTGATTTGGCGCACGCCGGAAATGTTGTCATGCAGCAGGGCATTCAAGTCCGACGCCGCATCCCGCTGGTTGCGGTAACGGTCGCGCCCTTGCGTCGAGTAAACCCAGGCCCCGATAGCCAGAAACGGCACCGGCAACGTCGCCCATGCCGCCACCGCCGGATTCAGATAGAATAGAAAAATCCCGATTCCCACGACTTGCAAAGCCGCGATTAGCCCTTGTTCGATGCCGTCGATCAGCACGCGCTCCATGTTCGTCACGTCCTCCACCACCCGAGTCATGATGTCGCCAGTGCGCCGCGTATCGAACCATTGGAGCGGCAACCGCTGGATTTTTTCATAAAGATCCGAGCGAATATCAAAAATTACTTTCTGCTCGAAGCTGTTATTGATAAAAATTCGCAGCGCGTTCAGCCCGTCTTTGATAAAAAATCCCAGCAGCGTCAGGCCGATCCAAAACGCGAATTCCGGATGCCGCGCCGGATTCGGAATGATCTTGTCGATGACGTAACCCGTTGTATTTGGGAACACAAAAACCGCCAGCGTCATCCCCAAGGCACAAAAAAGCTGGCCCGCCGCCAAGCCCGGATAATGGCGCAGATACGAAAAAACACGGAGAATCGACTTCATGGGACGCCGGAAGCGATGTCCCCGGCGGGCTACTTTGTAAAGCCAAGGCGGCATGAAGATTGAAACTCTGTGAAATTTGAGATTGCCGAGGCCGAGCGTCAGTCCCTAGTCTCCTTCCAGACACGGTATTCAAAGCTCACTTATACAAACCCCATGGCCAACGTCTTCGGAATCCTCACCGCTATTTTACTCGCCCTCTCGGCCTTCGTTGCTATTAAAAACAAGGAACACTACGAGGCGGATATCACCGAAACTCACAAGCAGAAGGATCTGCTCGCCCAGAGCGAGGCGCGCCTCGCCGTTACAGTAAAATTCCTCCATGATCTGCCCATCGAACGCGCCGGGGTAGATGCGGAAGTGCAAGATCTCACGGTCAAGGAAGCCGGTCTGAAAAAAGTCAATGACGACCTCAAGGCGCAGATCGACGAGAAGACCGCCAAGATCGCTGCCAACAAGCAGAAGCTTGACGAAACCCGCGAGAAAACCGCTAAGGTCGGCGATCTCAAGGATCTCGCCGCCAAGATGAAGGCCACCAATGAAGAACTTGTGGAACTGGCAAAATCCATTGCTGACGACGAAGCGAAAATCGAAAGCCTGACCGCCCAGATCGCCGCCACCGACAAGCAAATCGCCGAGGCCAAGGCGAAGTTCGAGAATTTCGCCAACAACCAATCGTTGCCGACCTTGAAAACC
Organism: Akkermansiaceae bacterium; assembly: GCA_043758445.1. Taxonomy (GTDB): domain Bacteria; phylum Verrucomicrobiota; class Verrucomicrobiia; order Verrucomicrobiales; family Akkermansiaceae; genus Luteolibacter. Next base: position 10,348 of record JAYVNM010000229.1, read on the forward strand.
AAAATTCGGTCGATTTATCCAAACTGGGGCTTTGTCACCCTAGCTGCGGGGAATAACGCCGGAGTGGTCACCAGTTCCACCCTCAACGTGGTGCGGGACGGCCAAACCATCGCCAAACTTCTCGTCACCGCAGTGGAAAGCACTTCCGCCTCCGCCAGCATCGTGCCGGATTCCCTGGCCGGCGACACCACCCTCATGGTCGGTGATCAGGTCGTCCCGGGCCAGAAAATCGCAAAGCCCGTGAGCCACTGAGTTGCCGAATTTTTGTAAAACCCCTTTAAGCTGATTTCATGAAAACCATTCTTTACGTCGTCGTTCTCCTCATCACTTGCGGTGCTGGATACTACTCTTATGATATTTCCCAAAAATTTGAAGCACTCGAAAAAGTCCGGGTTGAGACGATCGCCACGAACAAGCAGCGCACCGCCACTGCCGATGCGAATGACACGAAAATCAAAAAAGAGCGAGAACTACTCGCGCAGTCCAAGGATCGCCGCGATCTATTGACGCAAAGCGTTTCATCCCTCACATCCGTCGGTGCGGGTCTAACCAACGATTCCGCAAAACTGGATGAAGACCTGAAAGCCCAGGATGTGGAATTCGAGCAACTCAACAACACCATCAAGGAAGTCAACGCCATCCTTGCCAAGCTCGGCGGTGGTGTGACTCTCGATACACTCCCGGAAAAAATCCAACAGGTTGAGGACGACAAGAAGGCCAAACAAAAGAAAGTTGAGGAACTGGAAGCGGTCATCGCCGGTGCGGAAAAAAGCCTTGCCACCAGCCGTGCGGAATCGGATCGCCTCACGAAAAAGATGATCGAGCGCGGTTCGCGCATCAACCGCAATGCGATGGAGGCTGTCATCACCGCCGTAAATCAGGACTGGGGCTTCGTCGTGATCGGCGCGGGTTCCAACTCCGGTTTCACGCCGCAGACGGCCCTGCTGGTGGAGCGTGACGGTCGCACTATTGGCCGACTGCATCCATCCTCAATCGAGCCGACTCAAACCATCGCCGAGATCGACTTGCAAAGCCTCGCCTCCGGCGTGCGCCTGCAACCGGGTGACCGGGCGATCCTCGCCATTCCGAACTCCAACTGATTACTCGATAATTTTTTCTCCTCAGGCTCCGCAGACTTGCAAGTCGCGGAGCCTGTTTTATGTTGGCATCCATGCAGCGCAATCTATCCCTCATGCTCCTCGCCGTCATCGCAGGTTTCGGCCTTTCCTCTTGTGCGGACGAATCGGAGACTAAGCCCGTGGGACCAGTATCCGATAACAGCATGATGCCATGGAACACCCCAGTCGCCGGCCAAGGCCAAGGCCAGTTCGGAATGATGCCGCAAAACCAGAACCGGCGGTGATTTTCTAACGGGTTAATTCGTCCTCTCGCTGATACGGATGGACCACGGCTATTGGATTTCTCCCGAGTGGAGGAACCCAGACTGCCCCGCCTCCCGATTGGCGCTTGATCGTGGCAGCCACGCCGGGACATGTTCCTTGCGGCTTATGAAGGAACTCATCGAAGAACTCGAACGCTGGGGCGCGGATGTGATCTTCGGGCGGGCCAAGGGCTTCCGTGCGACGCTCATGCGCTTCCTCATGCGGGCGCTCTCCGGTGTGTTCCGCGCCATCGTCCAAATCCGCCTATGGCGCTACCGCAGTGGGGCACGTGAGCAAAAATATCTCGGCGTGCAGGTCATCGCCATCGGTAACATCACCGTCGGCGGCACCGGAAAAACCCCGGTCGTCGAGCTGCTGGCCCGCACCCTGCGCGACCGCGGGCGACACGTCGCCATCCTGTCCCGCGGCTACAAGAGCAAGAAACTCGATCACGCTCAGCGGTGGCAAACTCCACAGGGCCAGCCGATCCCGAGCGATCGAATGCCCAAGGTCGTCTCCACGGGCACTGCCCTATTGCTGGATTCGAAATTCGCCGGCGACGAACCCTTCATGCTCGCCCGCAACCTCGATGGCGTGGCGGTGGTGGTGGACAAGAACCGCGTGAAATGCGGCCATTTCGCCGTCTCCCAACTCGCCGCAGACACGCTACTGTTAGACGACGGGATGCAATACCTCGACCTCGCCCACTCCATCGACCTCGTACTCATCGACTCCGGCGCCCCCTTCGGCACCGAGGCTCTGCTGCCGCGCGGCACCCTGCGCGAGCCACCGAAAAACCTCCGCCGCGCCAGCTACATCCTCATCACGAAATGCAACGGCAGCTCAAACGCCGACCTCATCGCCCGCATTCGCAAATACAACCGCACGGCGGAAATCATCGAGTGTACCCACGGTCCGATCCATCTGGAAAACGTCTTCACCCGTGAGCGCCAGCCACTGGAATTTCTTAAAGACAAGTGGGTCGGGGCAATCAGTGCCATCGCCGTGCCAGAGGCCTTCGAGAGTTCGTTGGAGAAACTCGGGGCACGGGTGGAAATCCGGCGACGTTTTTCCGACCACTATCGGTTTTCGCGCAAGGAGGTGGAAATTTTCATGCAGCGTTGTGTCGAGCGCGATATGGAACTCATCTGCACCACCGAGAAAGACGCCGTACGATTTCCCCGCCCGACCTCCGTGGATGTGCCGGTCTATTTCCTCCGCATCGAAGTGGAAATCCTTGAGGGTCAGGCAATTTGGAGCGACCTCATCACCCGGATCTGTCACCCGCCGCCCGCCTTCCAACCAGTCCTGCGGCACCGCGATGCCTACCGGGCGTGAAGGTAAAACCGCCCGGGGCTTGCGCGGTCGCTGGGAATGCCTCACGCTTCAGGCATGTCGGACAGAGCTCTCCAACAAACGCCCGCGCCTGGCTCGCAGTCGCGCTCGCGTGACCAGCCTCAACGTTTCAAAAGGAGGCTGTTTTGGCTCTCTGGAATCGTCCTTTTTTGCCTTGTTTCACTGGCCAGCATGGCCACCATCGGCTGGTTACTTTCGCCCGAGTTCACCCGTCGCGCGCAGCTCCAAGCCCGCGACAGGGCGGCCGCGAACGCCCGCCAGATCGGGGCCTGCCTCAAGGATTTCGATGACATTTATGGCAAATTCCCCGACAGCTCCACAGCGCTCGAGGTCCGCCAAAAGACCGGCACCCTGCTGACGCTGGGCGGAGATACCTCCAATGAGTTTTTCGCCCAATTGTTCGCGGCCGGCATGGCCACCAATGAGCGAATTTTTTACGCCGAAGCAAAACTGATGCAGGACCCGGACGAGCAATCGGATTACGACGCCACCGTGCTGGCCCGCCGCGAGTGCGCCTTCGCCTACATTGCCGGCCTGTCCGCGAAGAGCGAGCCGGATACTCCGGTGGTCTTCGGCCCGGTCATTCCAGGCACGCGGTCGCTGGACCCAGATTCCTGCGGTGGCTACGCCATCGTTTTGAATGTCGATGGCTCGGTCCACACCTACAAGCTCAATGCCAAACGCAAGCCCTTGCTACCCACCGACCTGGAACTGCTCAATCCTAGTCAGACCTTCTGGCATGGCACGGCCCCGGACGTGAAGTGGCCGAAGTAGTTTTCTACTTGGCCTTTCCATCTTTCCCGGCCCTCTGCTGCAGACTCTTGAGGTTCTTATTTACTTTGCCTCCGTTAGCATCGGTTTTGCCACCGGCGGGATTGAGGTCTGCGAGCACTGTTGCTAGGCGAAAGCGGGCAGCCTTGCTCGCATCGGTATCGGCGGACTCGGCGACAGGCTTTTCGACGAATGGCGCATCAGTCATATCGAAAAGTTCGCCGCTCTCATTCATCTTCCATCCCTGCTCACGCACGAACCACTTGGCACCAAGCTGCACGTAGGCCCACTCGCGCGGCGTGCCTTTCTCACCCCGCAGTTGCGGCGCGATGCTGTTGCTGTCGTATTTGAATCCATCTGGAAGCTTCGCGCCGCCGAGCTCGGTAAAGGTGGCGAGCATGTCGGTAAAGTTCACGATATCTTTCGATACCGTGCCCGCCGGGGTCACACCCGGCCAACTTGCAATGAGCGGCACACGCGATCCACCTTCCAGCATCGTCGCTTTCCAGCCATTGATCATCCGTCCTCTAACTGGTGATGGATAGCCAGCAGCGGTGCCATTGTCGCCGCCGAAAATTACGAGCGTCTTTTCACGCAGGCCGAGTTTTTCTAACTCCGCAATGACCTCGCCTACTTGCTTGTCCATGTAAGCGATGTTGTCCTGATAGCGCATGGCCCCATCCTGCGGCGGCGAGTCGGGCGTGTGCAGCGTGGGCTTGTGAACGAGATGCATCGCGTAGTATAGGAAAAACGGGCCGTCCTTGTGGCGACGGATGAAATCGAGACTGAACGCCTGAATCTGATCTGGATTATACATCACCGATGGCGTCTTCACCGTCTCGCCGTTTTTGATAAAACTGTTCTGCCAATACCAACCGCCCGCCGTGGGATCGGTCATGTATTCGTCGAAACCCCAGTCACCCGGTGACTCGCCGACCTGGCGCCATTTACCGGACTCGCCCGTTGCATAGCCAGCTTGCTTCATCAGCTTCGCTACGGGCTGTTCGTCCTTCGACAATGCACCCGGCCCGCCCGGACGCCACGAACCGTTCTCCACGCCGCCGGTGCGGAACGCATAACGTCCCGCCATCAATGCACAACGCGATGGCCCGCACAACGGCGCAGCATAACAGGTTTCAAATCGCGTACCCGATGCGGCCAGCTTGTCAATTTGCGGCGTCTTGTGCGCGTCCGCACCGTAACAACTTACGCCATCCAGTCCGAGATCATCTGCAAGGATGAAGATGATGTTAGGTTTCGCAGGCACTGCGGCCTGCGACGACTGAAGCGAGGTCACGACCAGCGTGAGGAGGAGTGAGATAATACGTTTCATAAAGTCGAGTAGTTGATTTTTCTCTGATAAAACGGCTCGCAGCCTCAGCTTCATTCATGATTCTTTGCCGCTCGCCGGAAACGGATGCATTTCCCAGTTAAGATATCCGTGGAGGCAGGAAGATTTCCGGGCTTGATTTGAATGCCGGGTGCGGAGATGTTAGCCGGATGACAGATTTACTTCAACCGCAGCCGGATGACGGTGCGTTTCGGTTCCGTATCATGATGAGGTGGTTGTTCGGTTTGGTGATCATTGCGGGCCTCATCCAAGGAACCAGAATGTGTTCGCTCCAGAGAATAAAAGAGGAAAAGACTTGGGCTTTGAACAATCTTCTCGGAATCCAATTCGGCCTCTTGGAGTTTCAATCCGTATATGGCAGATTTCCAGACAGTGTGACTGCGGCGGAAATCAAGCGGAAGACCGGCACACCGCTCACGCTTTCCGACATCAGCTCCAACGACATTTTTGTCCAACTTCTTGCGACCGGTATTTGCAATTCGGAAATTACATTTTACACCCACTCCGACAGTACCCGAAAGCCTGATGACGACTGGCGTTCGGATGCCACCGCCCTCGCCCATGGCGAGACGGGTTTTGCCTATATCTCGGGTCTTTCTGCAACGGACGATCCTTCGACACCGATCGTGTTCGGCCCGGTAATCCCCGGAACGAAGACCTTGGATGTGAAAACATTTGGCGGAAAAGCAGTCGTCTCGAGATTAGGGGATTCGGTCATCCTGGACATCGACTCTTCTGGAAAAATCATCTACAAAGGCATGGATCTCCTCGACCCCCGCCACCCGATTTGGCACGGCAAGGCCCCGGACGTGAAGTGGCCGAAGTAATTTCCTCTGAGTTTCTCAAGCATCGAAAATCCTGCCTCACCCGCGGTTGACAACTTGGAGTGCGAGCGTTTGGTAGGGCCGAACGCAAAATCGGTGAATCGAATCCGGCAAGCGTCATCTAACAACCATCCCTAACATCATCATGAATGCCGCTAAAGATCTTTCCAAAGTCGCTCCCACCAGCCCCCGCGTCCGCACCGGCGGCTACGCCATCCTTGCCCGCATGGCCGACAAGGGCCGTGCGGATCTCGCCGGTAGCATCGGCAGTTACCATTTCAACTGCCCGCTCGACAATTACCTCTTCGACTTCAAGGGCGTGCAGGGTGAGGATGTGAAAAAACTCTTGGATGCAGGATCGAGCGACACGGAAATCGCCGCTTGGCTCGATGCGAATGGCGAGCCGAAGACAGAGGCCGAAAAACTCGCTTGGTCCAACAGTGTCGAAGCTGCCCGCCCCTATGACAATCCCGAGAAAAAGGACTGGTTCATTGGCGTTTGCGCGGAAGCCGGATGCGATCCCGCTACCAGCACGCTCTTCGATTTCCTGGAAGCCGATGACAAAACCAGCTTTGCGGGCTGATCCCGTTAGACGAGGGTTTGCCGCCGGTTAGAAATCGAACTGGTCGATGTTTTCCTTGGTGAAAACGAAGGGCTTGCCGAGGACGATGTTGTCGCCCTCGACCGCAATTTTTCCGAGTTTACCGGCGGTGAATTCCTTCGCACCGGGAACAAGTTCGCCTTTGGCGACGGCAGCACCGGCCATGACGGATAGATAGCCGAGTTGCTCGACATTCCAGAGGATGACGGCTTGGGTGACGCCTGCCTTGACGTAGGCCTTGTTCTCGCTGGGCAGGCCCAAGCCGAGGACTTTCACCGCACCCGCTTTACCGGCTTGTTTCACGGCTTCTGCGGCACCGGGAACGGCGGGTGAGCAGACGGCGACGATGGCCTTGAGATTCGGATAGGCACTGAGAAGATTGGTGGCTTCCTGCTGGGCCTTGTCCTTCTGATCGTCGCAGGGCTTGATGTCCACGAGTTTCATGTTTGGATACTTGGCCTGTTCTAGTTTGATGTATTTAATCCACTCGTTCAGGTTGGCGGCGGTCAGGGTGCCGGTAATGATTGCAAATTCACCCTCACTGCCGGTTAGAGAGGCGGCGGTGTCCATGAGTTGCTCGCCAATGCCTTGGGCGGTGGCTTGGTTGACGAAGAACGAGCGGGCGTCGGGCTGGGCGTCCGCATCATAGGTGACGACCTTGATGCCAGCGGCCTGGGCTTTTTTCAACGCGGTGGAAATCGAGTCCTTATTTTCGCAGGCGGCGCAGATGACATCGACTCCATCGGTGATCCAGTTTTCCACGATCTCGTTCTGCTTCGCCGGATCAGAGTTGATCGGGCCGTCGAATTTCAGCTCGGCATTGAGTTCGGCCGCGGCGGCGCGCGCGCCTTTCTCGCAGGTCACGAAGTATTGGTTGCCCTTGCTCTTGGGCAGGAGGGCGATGGTGAGCTTGCTTTTCGATACCGATTTGCTGCACGAAATGAAGGGCAGCACGGCGAGGAGAGCGAGTGAGGCGAGGAGGGTTTTACGTTTCATGAGATAGCGGGATTTGGTGTGGTTTTCGAGAGAGATTGCTTGCGGGCGCGGCGGACGGCCAGCGTCTTCATCGTGGCTCCGATGGCGAGGGCGGCAAGCAGTAAAAGTCCGGTCAGCAGGCCAGAAAGCTCGCGTGCGACGCTGGCGACGGGTTGGTCCATGATCCGATAATCGGAAATGCGGGTGAGGCCGTTGTTTAAAATGGCGAGGGCGATCCAGCCTAACAGCGTGCCCGCCACCGTGCCGGAACCGCCGAAAATACTGACGCCGCCGAGCACCACGGCGGTGATGGCGAGTAGCTCGTAGCCGATCCCGGCATTCGCACGGGCCTCGCCCAAGCGTGCGACGAGAATCACGGCGGCAAGTCCCGCGACCGCCCCGGCGATGATGTATGCGAGGCTGGTATTGCGGGCGACAGGAATGCCGGCGTAGCGCGCGCCCTCAGACGCGTAACCGATGGCGCGGAACGAGCGACCGAGTGTCGTCTGATGAACCATTAGCCAGATCGCGGCGGCAACTGCGAAGAAGACCCAGATTTGCGCCGGGAGTTTCAGGAAGTCGGCATTGCCCAAGTCGAGAAAGGATTTCGGAAAACCGGAGTAGGATTCCGCGCCCTTGGTGAGCGCTTCCGCGAGACCTCGGAACAACGAGAAGGTGCCCAGCGTGACGATCAGCGGCGGGAGATTCATGCGGGTGATGAGCAGTGCATTCACGCCGCCACCCATTGCGCCGAAAAGGACCGCCAGCAGTCCGGCCAGCCATGGAGAAAGCCCGAGACAGTTCACCATCATGCCGAAGAGGACGGCGCACAGTCCCATCATCGAGCCAACGGACAGATCGATGCCGCCGGTTAGAATCACCGGCGTCATGGCTACAGCGAGTAGGCCGATTTCCACCGAGTGGCGGAAGACGTTAGAGATGTTTTTGCCGACGAGGAAATTTTTTCCAAGCGTCTGAAATAGCAGCACCTCTAGCAGGATGACCAGCACCAGCACGGTCTCATGGCGGGCGAGCAGCGACTTGATAGAAAATGACCGGGGACTGGACATGGTTAGCTTTTGGTTTTCCGGCTGCGGATGCCATCGGCGACCACGGCGAGGAGAATGACGAGGCCCTGGATGGCTTTTTCCCAATACGGCGGCTGGTGGAAATGCGTGAGCGCCGGATTCACGTTCGCGAGCAGCAGCATTCCTAACAAGACACCCCACAATGTACCGCGACCGCCGCTGATCGCCACCCCACCGACGACGGCGGCGGCGATGGCTTTGAGTTCGAGGCCGTCGCCGCAATTCGGCTGCACTTGTGGCGACTGGACCAGATTCAACACTGCGGCCAGTCCCGCGAGGCCGCCCATCAGGACGAAGACGCCGAAGGTGGTGTGCTTCGGGTCAATGCCAGCAAGCCGCGCGGCCTCCGCATCGGTCCCAGTGGCGTGGATGAAACGTCCGGCTGCTAGATTTTTCATACCCCATGCCGCCCCGACTAACAGGGAGAATGTTAGTGTAATCACAATCGCCTGTCCGGTCGGCTGGCTCAGTCCGAACCACTGGATGCCGGCGGGAAGATTGAGCAAATGCCCTTGCTGCCAAAGCCGCAGCGCCTCCTGCCAAGTGACCATCGTTGCCAGTGTGACGACGATGCTCGGCAGCCCGAGATACGCTACGAGCACGCCATTCAAGGCACCCATCGCGGCACCCGCTCCGATTGCGGCGAAGATCGCCACGCCCAAGGGCAGACCTGACGCCGCCGTCAATCCGGCGATGATCGCACACATGCCGAACTGCGAGCCGATAGAAATATCGATCTGGCGGGAAATGATGACGAGCGCGATGCCGATGGCCGCAACCAGCGCGGGCATCTGCGAGGTCAGCCGCGAGATGAATGGCTGGCTTTCAAAAAAGAGTGGTGCGAATCTCCACAGCGAGCCAAACAACAGGATGAGAGCCGCTGCCACCGTGAGTTCGCGGAAATACCGTTGCATCAGGCGGCGTCTTTTCCGTTAGTTCCGAGCGCGGCGGCCATGACCGTGTGAGCGTCGGCATTTTCCTTGGCGATCATTTCGACCAGCTTCCCACCGCGCATTACGGCGACTCGGTCGCTCATGCCTAACACTTCGGGGAGGTCGCTGGAAATCATCAACACGGCGAGTCCTTCTCTAGCGAGTTCGCGGATGATCTTGTGAATTTCACTTTTCGCGCCGACATCCACGCCCTGCGTTGGTTCGTCGAGAATGAGCAATTTCGGCTTCGTCGCCAGCCAGCGCGCAACACTGACTTTCTGCTGATTGCCGCCGCTCAAGCTGCCGCCGGGCGCGTCCGGGCCGTAGGCTTTGATGCCGAGATCCCGGATGAATTCACTGGCTAACAAACTTTCCGCACCGAATTGCAGCCAAGTGTAAGGGAAAATTTTTGGGTGGATCGCCATCGTCATATTGTGGGCGATGGGCATTTCCAAAATCACGCCATGGCGGCGGCGGTCTTCCGGCACATAGGCAATGCCACGGGCGATCGCCTCGCGTGGACTGCTGATTGAAATTCGTTCGCCATTCAACCCAATCTCACCCGCATCCGCAGGCGTGATGCCGAAGAGGATCCGCGCCAGCTCCGTACGGCCCGCACCAACCAAGCCAGCCATCCCGACGATTTCTCCAGCTCTAACATCAAGCGTCACCCCGCTCACGCCACTAGCGGCACAGCCGAGATTTTTCAATGCCAGCACCACCGTGCCCGGTTCACCGGTGGCCGGCGGATAGATCGAGGAAACCTCGCGACCGACCATCAGCTTGATCATCGCTGATTCGGATAGATCCGCCACCGGATTGGTGCCGACGCTCTCGCCATCGCGCAGGACCGTGACGCGATCTGCTAGGGCAAAAATTTCCTCCAGACGGTGGGAAATATACACCACACCCACGCCGCTGATACGCAAGTCGCGGACGACTTTGAACAGCAAGTGTTGTTCTTTCTGCGTCAACGAGGCGGTCGGCTCGTCCATGATGACGATGCGCGCGCCGGAGCCCAGGGCACAGGCGATTTCCACCAGTTGTTGTTCCGGCATTGAGAGCGAGCGGACTTCCGCATCCGGGGAAATTTCCGCACCGATGCGATGGAGCAACTCGACCGCCAGCGTGAGTTGGCTGGCCCAGCGGACGCGGCTAAGTGCTCCAGTTTTTTTCAAACGCAATCCGATGTTCTCAGCGACCGTTAGATCGGGAAACAATGCAGGCTGTTGATAGATGCAAGCGATTCCCAACTCGCGGGCCTTCGCGGGAGTCAGGTGTGAAACCTCCACACCGGCGACGATCAACTTGCCGCCGTCAGGCTGGTGGGCACCGGTGATGACCTTGATGAGAGTAGATTTCCCAGCGCCGTTCTCGCCTAACAATGCATGAACCTCGCCCGGTAACAGCTCGAAGGACACTCCCTTCAAAGCGCGGACCGCACCGAAGGATTTTTGAATGTCAGTGAGCTGTAAGATCGGTTTCAAACTTGGGAACGAAATCTAACTTTTACTTTTACGAACTGCGTTTGCTGGTGATGGATTTTTCATAAGCACGCACTTGGTCCAGCCATGCAGTGCCGACTGGGACGTTTTGCTTTTCACAATAAGCATCCCAAACCGCGCCCCAAGGCAAGCTCTTGGTTTCTTCCATGAGCGCTAGGCGGGCGGTGTAGTCGCCAGATTTCTCGGCCTCGCGAAGGATGGCGGGTTCTAGCAACGCCATTAGTAAAGCCTTGAGTGTGTTGCGCGTGCCGATGGTCCAGGCCGCGATGCGGTTGATGCTGGCGTCGAAAAAATCCAGGCCGATGTGGGTGCGGGCGAGCAGTTTGTTGCGCACGAGTTCGGCGGCGATGGACTGGAGCGCGTCGTCGAGGATGACGACATGGTCGCTGTCCCATCGCACGCCGCGGCTGACGTGCAATAGAATTTCCGGCACATACATCAGCGCGGAGGTTAGCTTGTCGGCGATGCCTTCGGTCGGGTGGAAATGGCCGGCATCGAGGCAGAGCAGCTTCTGATTTTTGATCGCATAGCCCATGTAAAACTCGTGCGAGCCGACGACATAACTCTCACTGCCGATCCCGAAGAGCTTGCACTCAATCGCATCAAGGTGGTGTTTCGGGTTGAGTTTTTTCGCGAAAATCTGATCCAACGAATCTGATAGCCGTTGGCGTGGTGCCAGTCGGTCAACCGGCGTATCCTTGTAACCATCAGGAATCCAGACGTTCGTGACCGTCGGCGAGCCGAGCGCCTTGCCCATCGCCGCACCGATTTCGCGGGAGGCGATGCAGTGCCGGATCCAGAAATCCCGAATCGCCTTTTTCGGGTGGGACAGCGTGAAACCTTCTGCCGCCTTGGGATGGGCAAAGCAGGTCGGGTTGAAATCCATGCCCATGCCGTTCGCTTTCGCCCATGCAATCCAGTTTGAAAAATGCTCCGGCTTGATTTCGTCACGTTCGACTTTTTTCGCGCCGAACTCGCCGTAGAACGCGTGGAGATTCAGCCGGTGCTTGCCGGGAATAAGCGCGAGCGCTTGATCGAGATCCGCGCGGAGTTCATCGGGCGTGCGGGCCTTACCGGGATAATTTCCTGTGACAGCGATGCCGCCACTGAGGCCCTCGCCGGAATTTTCAAATCCGCCCACGTCATCGCCCTGCCAGCAGTGCAGTGAAATCGGGATTCCCGTGAGTTGGGTCATCGCCGCCTCGGTATCCACGCCGAGATCGGCGTAGCGGGCTTGGGCGAGTTTGTAGGACGAGTCGATGGACTTGGAAAATTTGGCCATAACAGGAGTTTATTTATTGAGGACTTGGACAGTGTGGATTAAAATTCGCATAAAAACCTCCACTGTTTTGCCAAAAACCAGCACGATCCTGCCAGATGAAACGCGTCCTAAAAATCGACGAGTGGTTCCACCCAGACGGCTTCCCGATCAGCGTGGAGCGGCGGGAACCACAGGAGCATTTCGAGCCACACGCCCACGAATTTGCCGAGTTGGTCATCGTCACCGGCGGTAAGTGCCTGCATGTGACCGGGCACGATTCGTGGGAGCTCACGGCGGGCGATGTCTTCGTCATCGCCGGTCCCCGCGAACATGAATACCGCAATCTCGTCGATCTGCGACTGGTCAATATTCTCTATCAGCCGAGCCAGCTCAAGCTGGGCCTGCTGGATTTACCATCCGTAGCGGGCTATCACGCGCTATTCACGCTGGAACCTGCCTGGCGAAACCGCCAACCAGCAAAGGGACGGCTGCATTTGAGCGGCAAGGAGATGGCCCAGGTCATCGAGTGGGTGGAGCGGTTAGAAATTGAATTAAAAACCCGTGAGCCGGGATTTGGGTTCATGGCCACGGCCTCATTCATGCACATCATTGGGCTGTTATCCCGCTGTTATGGCCGCAGTCCATCGCCAGACGGGCGGGCCCTACTGCGGATCGGCGAGGCGCTCTCGTACCTCGAACGCAACATTCATCGCGAGATGAATCTGGAGGAATTGGCCAGCATTGCCCACATGTCCCGGCGCAGTTTTCTCCGGGTCTTTCAATCCGCAACTGGCACCTCGCCGCTGGCCTGGGTCATCGAGCAACGGATCAACCGTGCCTGCGGCTTGCTCCGTCAGACCGACCGCCGGGTGACTGAAATCGCCTTCGATGTCGGCTTCAACGACAGCAATTATTTCACCCGGCAATTTCGAAAAGTCACCGGACTATCACCGCGGAGCTATCGCATGCGGCAAGGGGCGGGTTGATGGGTGGTCGTCCTTACTTCAGGCGGATGTAGCGCTTGTGGTCCGGGGTGAGCGGGGTGTTGTCGCGGACCTTGAGGAGCACCGCGTCGTTTTGCATCACGGTCGTGTAGAGC
>JAYVNM010000230.1:0-8199 GCA_043758445.1 Akkermansiaceae bacterium
GCCGGGCAGGCGGTCGCGGATGGGGACGGGGTTTTCGTTGAGGATGATGTCGATGGGGTCGCGCTTGGGATCGAAGCGGTAGGGGAATTTTCCGGTGAGCAGGTGGTAGAGGGTGGCGGCGAAGCTCCAGACGTCGGAGACGGGTTCTGGAGCATTCAGGTGGGTGCCGTTCATGCTGCCGAGGTCGCGGAGGGCGGCTTGCGGCGGGCAGGCTTCTAGCAGGAAGTGATGGCGGGAGACCTGCGGGTCGTCCTGTAGCCAGAGATGGCAGTCTTTCATGCGACCGAGCAGGAAGGTGTCGTGCTCGGTGAGATCGAAGGTTTTCGATCTGCCGTCTGGGTTTTGGACTTGGAGATGGACAGAGGCGGGCATGGTTATTGGTTAGAGGTTATTTGTTATTGGGGAAGATTTAAAGAGGATGAATGTGGGCGAGACTCCCACACTCCTTGACGATTTCCGCGTGCGGCAGGCCGGGGATGTTATCGATCTCCCAAGCAAACTTGGCCACGAATGGCAGGAGTTCGTTTATCTGACTTTCCATATCCGTAGAATGACCGTTCTCGCCGCTCACAGCGGAATCGTGACAACATGGTTTCTTGATGTCGAGAAATGGGCGATCGCTAGAATTAAGAGACGACACTTAAAATTCATCTTGCACATTTCTAATTTTCAGATAATACTGAAAACACAGAAAGAGAGACGCCATGAACCTACCGAACCAAATCAAGGGAATCGAAGTGTTTTACGATGGTCGCTGCGGGATGTGCTGCAGTTTTCACGAATGGATCAACCGCCAGCCGCGGGCTTTCGGGATCGAGTTCATTCCTTATCAATCGGCGCATGCGGAGCTGGTTTTTCCCGGCTTGGGCACGCTGGATCCGGCACGGGAAATGATTGTGAGGACGAGTGAGGGTGGGATTTTCCGCGGGGCGGAGGCTTGGGTTTGGTGCCTTTATAGTTGCGCGAATTATCAGGCGGCGGCGCGCAGGCTGGGCGGGCCGGGATTATTGCCCGTCGCGATCCACGCCTGCCGGGTGTTGGCGGCGAACCGTCATACGTTGAGCAAGGTGTTTTTCCGGAGCAAGGATCGGAAGGTGCGGGAGGAACTGCACCGCATGGAGGCGGCGGCGTGTGACGACGGGTTTTGTGTGACGAAGTGACCGGGAATGGAGTAGGCGCTGGAAGGTCAGCTATTCACAGATGATGCAGCGTCTCGTCGGCCGACCGGTGGAGGCGTTCGCTGGAACGAATGCCGGCGTGCTGGCAGTTTACGTCACGTCAGGAGTCCTGCATGCACTGGCCACCACGCTTCGGGTTGAAACCATTGAAGCTGCGTCACCACGCGGGCAGGCCCAGCATTTCTGGCAGAGCCTCGCGTGGCCGCCACGTCAGGATTTCCGGGTCGCCGGAGGTGATGAGGACGGTGTGCTCAAAATGGGCGGAGGGCTTTTTGTCATCGGTGATGACCGTCCAGCCATCGTCGAGAATTCTAACTGACGGGACGCCCGCGTTCACCATCGGCTCGATGGCGAGGGTCATGCCGGGCATCAGCGTGGCGGACTTGCCCTGCGGGCGGTAGTTGGGAACCTGCGGCTCTTCGTGCAGGCGGCGGCCCACGCCATGGCCCACGAATTCGCGGACGATGGTGAAGCCGCGCGGTTTTGCGAAAGCCTCGACTGAGCCACAAAGATCGGCGAGTTTCCGGCCGGGCCGGGCGTGGCTGATAGCCTCGAACAGGGATTGCTCGGTAACAGCTAACAGGCGCTTGGTTTCATGCGGAATGTCCCCCGCTGGCACGGTCGTCGCGTTGTCGCCGATGAAGCCGCTTTTCACGATGCCGACGTCGATTTTCACAATGTCACCCGGCAGGATTTTGCGGGGTCCGCCGATGCCGTGGACGACTTGCTCGTTGACGGAAATGCAGATCTGGCCGGGAAACCCGCGGTAGCCGAGGAAGGCGCTTTTGCAATCGTGTTCACGCATCAGTTCCGCCGCCAACTGGTCGATTTCCCCGGTGGTGCGACCTGGTGCGACTTCCTTGGCGAGTGCCTGCAGGATCGTGGAAGCGATAGCCCCCGCCCGGCGCATGAACTCAATTTCGCGTGGCGACTTGATAGGAATGCGGGTTCTGCGAGACACAAGGAAATTTAGCAATGGAATTTTCAAGCGGGACTGGCGGGGAAAAGCGGAAGCACGCGTGCCACCAGTTCAGAACTGGAAGCCGCAGCACCACAAGAATTTCTCGCCGCAGCCAGCCAGCATTCGCCCGAAGCAGCATGGCAGGCGTGGTCAATGGCCGTGGTTATAAATCCAAGCGGTGATTCCGATGACGATCAACACCGCGATGACGGTCCAGAGATAGACGATAGCGGTCTTCGGTGCCGCGCCCGTGTTCTGGTTGAGGCGGTCGTAGCGGCCCTTGAGCTTGCCCTTGCGCAGGAAACCATCGTAATGCTTCTGCAACAATTGGGTTTCCACTTGGCGCATCACATCGAGGACGACGCCTACCATGATGAGCAGCGAGGTTCCACCGAAAAACTGGAGCACCAGCGAGCCGGGCGGCAGGCCCACAACCTTGCCCGTTAGCACTGGCAGAACAAACAGCGCCACCATGAAAAACGCCCCAGCAAATGTGAGCCGGGTCATGGTGAAATCCAGGAAATCCGCAGTCGGTTTGCCGGGACGGACGCCGGGAATGTAGCCGCCGTTGCGCTTGAGATCCTCAGCGATCTGCGAGGGCTGGAACATCATCGCCACCCAGAAGTAGGAGAACAGGAAAATGCCGATGCCGCCGAGAATGTAAAACCACAGCCCGCCACGGGAAAATTCCCCGTAGAGCTTCACCGCCCATGGCTTGCCTGCGATGCCGGGAATCCACTGCAACATCAGCGGCGGCAGCGAGAGCACGGCGGAGGCGAAAATGATCGGCATGACGCCCGCGTAGTTCACCTTGAGCGGCAGATACTGGGTCTGACCACCGAACTGTTTGCGACCGACGACGCGTTTGGCATACTGCACCGCGATCCGGCGCTGGGCCTGAGTGATCGCGATAGTCGCCGCGATAACTACGAGCAACAAGGCGATCATGACCACCATCCACATCGCGTTGAACGGGTTGACACTGCCATCGGACGGCACGAAAAATTTCCACGCTTGGATTAAAGCACCCGGCAGCGCGGAAATGATGTTGACCGTGATGATGATAGAAGTGCCGTTGCCGATGCCCTTTTCCGTGATCTGATCCGCGATCCACAGCAGCAACACCGTCCCCGCGACGATGGTGATGACAGTGAGGGTCATCCAAGTGTAGGATGGATCAGGGACGAGTTTGCCGAAGGCTTCGATCCCCTTCATGTAGGGAATGTTCTGCGGATTGGTCAGGGATTTTGCGACGAAAAACCCTTGGACCAAAGCGATGCCAATGGTGATGTAGCGAGTGTATTGAGTGATTTTCTGGCGTCCGCCGTCCTCACGAGCGAGGCGGGAAAGCTTGGGGACCACGGCGGTCATGAGCTGCACCATGATCGACGAGGAAATGTATGGCATGATCCCGAGCGCGAAGATACCCGCCTGTTGGAGACCACCACCGGAGAATACTGTTAGTAGCGCCGTGATGCCGCCACCGGTGGTCGGATCCTGATTCTTCAAGCTGTCGAGCCAGGCTTTGATGACCGTGGCATCGACGCCGGGAAGCGTAATATGCACGCCCAAGCGGATGATGACGATCAGGGCGAGGGTGAAGAGAATGCGGTCCCGCAATTCGGGGATTTTCCAAGTGTTGGTAAACGCTGAAATCATGGCTGATAGGTAAGGAGAATGGCGCTAATTTTAAAAACACGATGAGGAAGCGCGGGTGTGCGCTTCCTCATCGGAAATCAGAGATTGACTGAGGCGATCAAGCGGTGGGTTCGGTGACCGTGCCACCCGCTTTTTCGATTTTTTCACGAGCGGAAGCACTGGCATTGAAAACCACGAGGTGGAATGCCTTGGTGACTTCGCCAACGCCGAGGACTTTGATCTTGTCGTAGGTGCCGTTGACAAGACCTTGACCCTTGAGGGCGGCTTCGTCGATGGTGGCACCGGCGTCAAACAGATCATCGAGTTCTCCGACGTTGAAGACGGCGACCTTGTCGCGGAAGTCGTAGTTGTTGAATCCGCGTTTTGGCAGACGGCGGTGGAGGGGCATCTGGCCACCTTCGAAACCGACACGAGTACCGGAACCGGAGCGGGCTTTCTGGCCCTTGTTGCCTTTGCAGGAAGTTTTGCCGTGGCCGGAGCTTTCGCCACAACCAAGGCGCTTGACCTTGTGCTTGGAGCCGGGATTCGGGCTGAATGAGTGGAGTTCCATGGTGTTAAAGAGTTAGAGGATAAGAGATTGGGGATTGGGGATTGGGGATGGAAGAGGAGTGAAACGCTTTACTTTGACAGTTCATTTTCTCCGATCTCCTATCCCCTATCTCCAATCTTAGATAGCCTTCTCCCGCTTTTTCTTACCGCGACCGGAAAGGACTTGATCGCGGGTGCGGAGCTGGGAGAGGGCCTTGAGCGTTGCTTTCACGACGTTGGCGTGGTTGGAGGAACCCATCGACTTCGCGAGGATGTCGCGGATACCGACTGCTTCGCACACGGCGCGGACACCGCCACCAGCGATGATACCGGTTCCGGGAGATGCTGGTTTGAGGAGCACCTTGCCACCACCGTATTCGGCGTAGATTTCGTGAGGGATGGTGCCGTCAACAATGCTCATTGGCTTGAGCACCTTGCGGGCACCGTCGCTGGCTTTCTTGATGGCGTCCGCCACTTCGTTCGCCTTGCCGTAGCCCAGTCCGACCTTGCCGATCTTGTCGCCAGTGACGACAAGTGCGGAGAAGCTGAAACGACGGCCACCTTTGACGACCTTGGCGCAACGGTTGATGAAGACGACTTTTTCGGAAAGCTCGTTGCCTTCGGAGTCGGTAGGAGCCTGGCGCTCCTCACGGCGTGGACCACCGCGTCCGCGTCCGCCACCTTGGCCACCGCCTTGGTAGCCACCGCCACCGCCACCTTGGCCGCGATTGCCTTGATAGCCGCCGGATTGTGGTGCGGAGCCTGCCACCGGACCCAAAGGTGCGGCTGGGGTTGCGGGCGTTTGATTGTCTGGAATTGTTACCATGATATGTGTCGGGTCGGAGCGTTAGAATTGGAGTCCGGCTTCGCGCGCTGCATCCGCGAGGGCTTTGACTTTACCATGATAGAGGTGACCGCCGCGGTCGAAGACGACGGCGCTGATGTTTGAACCCTTGGCGCGCTCCGCGAGGAGTTGGCCTACTTTCTGGGAGCTCTCGACATTCGAGGAGGCTTTTTCGAAAGATTTGTCGAGAGTCGAGGCGGAGATCAGAGTCTTGCCTACCGAATCGTCGATGATTTGGGCGTAGATGTGTTGGTTGGAATAATGAACGGCCAGACGTGGACGTTCGGCGGTGCCGGAAACCTTCCGGCGGATGCGGTTGTGGATCTTGCGACGGATCGACTTGCGGTTGATAGTGCTCATGGTGCCGTGATGGTTGTGAGGTATGGGGCGACGGGTAAGGATTATTTGCCGACGCTTTTGCCTTCTTTGCGGCGAACTTTTTCACCGACATAGCGAACGCCCTTGCCCTTGTAGGGTTCGGGTGGATAGAAGCCGCGCACCTCGGCCGCGAATTGGCCGACGAGCTGCTTGTCGATGCCCTCGACCTTGATCTTGGTGTTCTCCACGACCGTGACATTCAAGCCCGATGGGATCGGGTGAAGCAGCGGGTGGGAACGGCCAAGGGATAGATCGAGATCCGCACCTTTGACGGCGGCGCGAAGGCCGACGCCGATGATTTCAAGATCCTTCACGAACCCTTGCGAGACGCCGACGATCATGTTCTGAACGAGGCTGCGGGCGGTGCCGTGGAGGGCTTTGTGTTGACGCAACTCGGTGGCGCGGGAGACGACGACGGTGCCGTCTTCGCTGGTGAGCGAGATGCCTTCGGGAAGCGGGAAGTCGAGTTTGCCCTTGGGGCCCTCGACGATCACCGTGCGGCCGTCGAGTTTGACGGCGACCTTCGCGGGGACAGAGATTGGTTTGAGTCCGACTCGTGACATGGTGTTAGTTTCCTTTTACGAGTTAGGGTTTACCAGACGTTGGCGAGGAGTTCGCCGCCGAGGTTTTGTTTCTTGGCGGAGCCGCCGGACATGACGCCTTTCGAAGTGGAAAGGATGGAAATGCCGAGGCCGGACATGACGCGTGGCACCTCGCCTGCGCCGATGTAGTGGCGGCGGCCGGGAGTGGAAACGCGCTTGAGGTCGGTGAGGACCGAGCGGCCGTCGATGAACTTCGGCTTGAGCTTGAGGGTCGTACGGTCGCCGGTGACGACTTCGTAGTTCCAGAGGTAGCCTTCTTCTTGGAGAATGCGGGCGATGTCCGCCTTGATCTTGGAGTAAGGGGCGGAAAATTCCTCATTGCCAGCGCGGGCAGCGTTTTTGAAACGCGTGAGGAAGTCGGAGATTGGATCGGTGAGAACTGCCATAACAGGGGATTCTTTTGAAGTGGGGTCGGGGTGTTAGTTGGCAGCGACGGCCTCGATTTCATTGGCCTTTTTCATGTCGCGGAAAGGCATGCCGAGTTCCATGAGGAGCTCGCGGCCTTCGGCGTCGGTTGGGGCGGTGGTGACGAAGATCAGGTCGAAGCCGATGGTGCGCTTGATCTGGTCGATTTCGATTTCCGGGAAAATGGATTGGTCGCTGATACCGCAGGCATAGTTGCCGCGGCCATCGAAGGACTTCGAGGAAATCCCCCGGAAGTCGCGGATATTCGGCGCGGTGACGTTGATGAAGCGGTGCATGAATTCCCACATGCGGGCACCCCGGAGAGTGACGCGGGCACCGAGGGCTTCCCCTTCACGCAGCTTGAAGTTGGCGACGGCCTTCTTCGAGAATGTGATGGATGGGCGTTGGCCGGTGATTTTCTGGATCTCGTTGACCGCGTCATCGACGGCGACCTTGCGATCCGGTGACTTGCCCATGCAGGAGGTGACCACGATTTTTTCGAGACGTGGAACCTGATGGGAGTTGGTGTAGCCGAGCTTCTTTTTGAGAGTCGGGATAACCTTATCCTTGTAGTGTTGTTGGAGTGTTGGAGTGCTCATTTTTTTGCGGGTCAGCGATTATTGGTTAGTCGCTTAAGCGCGGGCGGAAGTGTGGGCGCTTCTTGCGAAGCGGACTGCTTCAGCCCACTTTTTTGACGTTGGAGATATGGATGGGGCCGTCGATGGTTTTGATACCACCATTGGGTTCAGCTTCGGTGGGTTTGACGGCCTTCTGGATCGGGCGGCCACCTTCGACGGTGACCTTGCCCTTGGCAGCGTTCACGAGAAGCACGGTGCCGCGCTTGCCCTTGTGATTGCCTGCGATGATTTCGACTTGATCGCCTTTTTTGACGTGGGTCTTGATGCGGCTCATTGAAGATGTTCGGTTGGTTCCAGCGCGGAAGAATGTTCCGCCTGAAACACCGACATCCCGCTTAGGGGCGGCGAACATAGAAATCGCGGGCTACCCTGCAAGACCTTTTTCAGTAAATTTACGAATTTCCGCAAACTCACCAGTCATACTCAGGGGGAAACCCTTCACAAGGTATTTTCCGTTAAGCCAGATTTTTGTCGAATAAGACTGAATTCCAATCAGTTGCGTGACTCAATAAGCAGGACTGGATGTCTTATTCCTGTTCCGCAATCTGGCAGACTTCTTTAAATTCCAAGCCCAAGGCGCGGCACCAACGCCGCAGTATAACGATTCCCGGCTCGCTCAACCCGCGTTCCGCCCGAGAGAGATGCCCGTTACTTACCGCCATCACTTTTTCCAAATCCCGCAACGTCATTCCCCGGGTTTCGCGTTTCTCTTTCAGTTTCAAGACAAGCCGCCGGAGAAACGCCTCATCTGGGTCACCAGACCCAAATGAACCAAAACCTGCGGAGTCTGAAAAATAAGACACCCACCCACTCTAATCAATCATGAACTCAGAACTGTTCGGCATGCTAGGTGCTGATGCGGAGAAAGCCTGGAATTTTTCAAACAAACGCTTGTACTGTTAGATTGCCCGTGATTTCATCGGCCCGTGGCGGATTCCAAACCTCTCATCGATGAGAAAAAGCTCTCCTGTTGGAAGCTGCTAGATGATTTCCGCAGGCGTCTCGC
>JAYVNM010000231.1:0-23438 GCA_043758445.1 Akkermansiaceae bacterium
CAGTGCGAGAGCGAAAATCGAAGCTGATGAGGATTCAACTTGAGGGTAAATCAAACCGGATTGATGGCTAGAGAAATATTTGTTAGGCGACAGGGTTCAATCATGACAGAGGGACGGGCCTTTTCCCGGGCACTGTGATGGACCGCAAGGGCTACGACGAATTCCTGCCTGCCCTGCTCGATGCCCTCTGCCGGGCAGACTACCTAGCCACTCGCAAGGCCCGTTCGGAAACCAATGAGGACGTTCCGGTCTATCAACTCAAGCTCGACCACATCCTCTGGCGTGCCGGCGACCAGAATACCGTGCACCGCGACGAGGTGAAACTCCGCAGCTACCGCGCCTACGGCGAAAAGCCGAACCACTTTTTCCAGACACTCTATCTGACGGACTTCTCCACCCTCAAGAATCTCCGCGGCGCGGATCACACCGGCCAGCTCAAGAACGAGCCGCGCATCGAACGCGAAGAAGAATTCCGTGCCGAATGGAAGCTGCCGGATGGCACACCCGACGAGTCGAAGAACCGCGAAGACTTCACTGACGTGCTGCCCCTCACCGAGTGCAAGGCGGAACACAGGGAATACATCACCTGCGAGGAGGAGGAGCGCCGCCGCCTCGGCTTTGAAATCGAAACCTACTTCTCGGTGCCCGATGGCGACATGTCCCGCGTGCAGCGTGCGGTCGTCCGCTCTGGCGGCGATGATCTGCTCAATCTCGCTTTCATACCCGCCGCACGTTTAGTCCAGCTCAACCGCCGCGACCGTGGCCGCAAGGACGAGGGCTTCCCACTCGGCATGAACACCGGGTTCTGGAAAAGTAACAATCAGGACACTCCGGCCAAGGAGGAAATCCGCTCCGTCCTTATCCAGACCCATTCCACCGCCGATGCCCTCTACATTGAGCCAGTGAAAAGCCTCGGCCTCACCCGCGATGGCGTTCTCTCCCTGATGTATGCACTCAAGCGAGCCATCGAAAACACCTTCCAAATCGAATCCTCCGAACTCGGTGCCCAACCCATGGGCGGTGCCGACACTCCCAACCTGTTCCTCTACGAAGCCAGCGAGGGCAGCCTCGGGGTCTTGTCTGAACTCGCCAATGACAAGGACGCGTTTCAACGGGTCGTCGCCGAAGCAATCCGTCTCTGCCGCTTCGATGATGAGACCCAGACCGAACGCGCCACCTACGACGACCTCCTCAGTTACTACAACCAGCCTCATCACCTGATCCTGGATCGTTTCTCGATCCAGGACGCCCTGAACAAAATGACTGCCTGTACCATTGAGGTTAGGACTTCTCAAAGCGGCCTAACTTACGATCAGCAGTTCGAGCGCTTGATGAAGGACAAGGATCCTAACTCGTCCACCGAAGAGACGTTCCTAAAGTTCCTCCACAAAGAAGGCCGACGTCTCCCAGACGCAGCTCAGAAAAACGCCCCCGGCATCTATGTGAAACCTGACTTTTTCTATCACCCGGACACTTGGGTTTTCTGCGACGGCTCGCCTCATGACGAAACGCCCGTCCAGGAAAAAGACAAAGCTCAACGCAAGGCTCTCAAAGACCGGGGTGACGAAGTTATCGTTCACTACTACAAGGACGATCTCGCAGAACTCGTCGCCCATTACCCCGACATCTTCAAAAAAGTCCGCTAACTCCCATGCCTCTCACCCTCACACGTCAACCCGGCACGCTCGTTAGAATCCGCGAACGCGATTGGGTTGTGCAGCCTTCCGATGACCCGGAACTTCTGATGATCAAGCCCCTCGGCGGTTCCGACGAGGAGGCGACGGGAATCTTCCTTCCTCTAGCCGAAGCTGCTGACCAACCCCGCGACGCAGAATTCCCGCGCCCCGGCCCCGATGACCTTGGCGACTTCGCCCGCGCCCGCTTTCTCCATGATGCCGCACGTCTCGCCTTCCGCAGCGGTGCCGGGCCATTCCGCGCACTGGCCCGTATTTCCTTCCGCCCCCGTAGCTATCAGATGGTGCCGCTGGTCATGGCTTTGCGTCAGGAAACGGTCCGCCTCCTCGTCGCGGATGACGTCGGTGTCGGAAAAACCATCGAAGCCCTTCTCGTCGTTCGTGAGTTACTCGACCGTCGGAAGATCCGCCGTTTCGCAGTAATTTGCCTGCCTCACCTCTGCGACCAATGGCAGCAGGAAATCCGCGACAAGATCGGCGTGGAGGCCGTTGTCATTCGCTCGAACACGCAGGCACGTTTGGACCGGGAAATCCAGGGCGACACCTCGGTCTATCAATTCTACCCATTCCAGGTTCTCTCCGTCGATTACATCAAACAGGACTCTCGCAAGACCACTTTTATCAACGAGTGCCCGGAGCTTTTGATCGTGGACGAAGTGCATACCTGCGCCCGTCCGCAAGGAGCCGCCGCTTCCCAACAACAACGGCACGCCCTCATCAAGGCCATCGCCGCCAAGCCCGGCCAGCACCTCATCATGCTATCGGCCACTCCCCACAGCGGCAAACCCGAGGAATTCGGATCCTTGCTCGGCCTGCTAGATCCCTCCTTTGAAAACTTGGACGTGGCCACCGCACCACAGGCTGACCGACAACGCCTCGCCCGCCAATTCATCCAGCGCCGCCGCCAGGATGTGGAAAAATGGATGAACGAGGAAACACCGTTCCCCAAGCGCGATTCAGGCGAATTCGACTACGATCTATCAAAACCCTACATCGACTTCTTCGACAAAGTGCTCGATTTCGCCCGCAATCTTGTCGCCGGGGATTCCGCACCGGATCGCCAGAAGCGCGTTCACTACTGGACCGCGCTCGGCTTATTGCGCGGCGTGATGTCCAGCCCGGCCGCCGGTGTCGCCATGTTCAGAGCAAGACGCTCGAAGCTCAGCGGCGACTTTGTGGACGATGCGGACAACAACGACGCAAGCCCCGTCCACGACCACCCGGAAGGTCACGAGTCGGATCTCGCCCCCGTGGAAGTCGTGGAAGCCGCCGGCTGGTCGGAGTCCCAGCAACGCCGGATGCGCGAGTTCGAAAAGGAACTCGCCGCCCTCACCGGGCCGAAGTTCGACCACAAACTCGAAGCCGCCCGCATGATCGTCGAGGATTGGCTCCAGCAAGGCTTCAATCCCGTCATCTTCTGCCGCTACATCCAGACCGCCATCTATCTGGGCGAACAACTCAAGCCGCTCCTCGCCAAAAAGTTCCCCAAAGCCGCTATCGAAGTCGTCACCTCCGAAGATCCCGATGACATTCGCCGCGACCGCATCAATGCGATGGGCAATCACCCGCAGCGTATCCTCATTGCCACCGACTGCCTCTCCGAAGGCATCAACCTCCACGAGCATTTCACCGCCGTCCTCCATTACGATTTGCCGTGGAATCCGAACCGCCTCGAACAACGCGAAGGCCGCGTGGACCGCTTCGGCCAGCGGGCGAAGGAAGTGAAAGCCTATCTGCTCTTCTCCAAGGACAGCCCCGTGGATGGCGTCGTGCTCGATGTCATCCTCCGGAAAGTCCGTGAAATCAAACGCGCCACCGGCATCAATGTCCCGTTCCCGGAAGACAGCAAGAGCATCATCGACACCATCACCCAGTCGCTTCTGCTCAATCCCGACCGCAAGATCAGCACCCGCCGCTCGGACCGCGACCAGATCGAATTCAACTTCGACGAATTCGACGAAGCCCGGAAACTCGAACTCGAAGTCTCAGACAAATACAAGAAGGCCGCCGATCGCGAAAGCCAGCGCCGCTCGATTTTTGCCCAAGAAGCCATCAAGGCCGGTGAGATCGAACAGGACCTTCGCGAGAACGACGATGCAATCGGCTCTCCCGCCGCCGTCGAATCTTTCGTCGTCGGCTCGCTCAAAACTCTCTTCGGCGTCCAGATCGACCACGAGAAACTTGGCTACCTCATCTACACCGTGAACCTCCCACCCGTCGCGAAGGCCCTGTTGCCCGCGAAATCCACGGTCAAAGTCTCCTTCGAATCCCCGACGCCGGTGGATCACATTTATCTCGGCCGCAATCACCCGCTCGTCGAACAACTCTGCCAAATGGTTCTCGCTCACAGCATCGAGCGAAACCGCTTCCGCGCCGCCCGCGCCTCCGTCCTGCGCACTGCCGCCGTCCAGAAACCGACCACTCTGTTGATGTTCCGCTGCCGCAATGTCATTGAGGAAAAACGAACCGCCGGCCACCAACTCGTCGCCGAAGAAATGCTTCTCTGGGGCTATCGCGGCTCTCCCTCCGATAACGACCTCCTCACCCGCGACGAGGCTTTCACCTTACTCACCGAAGCCAAGCCCGACGGCGACCTCACCCCCGAACGCTGCCGTCGCCTCATTGAGGAAAGCATCGCCACTCTGAACCAACTCCGCCCCGCCTTCGACTCACTCGCCGAGCAACGCAGCCAGCACCTCGTCGAGGCCCACGAACGCTTCTCCGCCTTGGTCGAAAAGAAACGCTTCGGCGTCGTCTATCCGGTCCTCCCCATGGACGTCCTCGGAATCTACGTCCTCATGCCCACTTCCACCCAAGCCTGATCAACCCGAGAAAACTAGCTTCCACCACTCCAAGTTATGTGCTTGGAAATTAAAAAATAGACGGAAACCGTCCTTTTCTGCATAAATCAGCACATCATGAATGAAGATAAACGGGTTTCCGACCTCCTCGATGATTTCCAGCGTCATGGCCTTTACGGTTTTGATCGCTCGAAAGTGGAGTCCGCGTTGCCCGTTTCCACCGCAGCCGTGGGCAAAGCCCTGAAGCGCCTGGCTGACAAGGGCCGGATCAAACGCCTTCGCAAGGGCTTCCATGCCATCGTCCCCGTGGAATACGCTACTCAGGGTATCCCGCCCTCCGATTGGTATATCGACGACATGATGCGCTCGCTTGACCTGCCCTACTACATCGGCCTACTCAGCGCCGCCGCCCTCCATGGAGCGGCCCACCAACAGGTCCAGCAACTCCAGATCGTAGTCCCAAGACAGGAACGACCGCTCGGATTACCCGGCCTTTCGATCCGTTTTTTCCGAAAGCAGGATTTCGCATCCACCCCGCTTCAGTCGCGCAAGGGCCATTCCGGCATGCTCCCTGTGTCCAGCCCGGAAGCCACCGCACTCGACCTCGTCCGTTATTCCCGCCACATCGGCGGACTCGACGCCGTCCTTACCGTTCTCTCCGAACTCGCGGAATCCATCGATCCCGCAAAACTCGCCGCTGCCTCCGCCTCGGAATTGGAAACCGCCCAAATCCAGCGCCTCGGCTGGCTGTTAGATCGCCTCGGCCAATCCAGTCTCGCCAATGCCATGCACGCGGCACTGCCAGATTCGAAGACTTTGCCCCGGGCCATACTCGACCCCAGTGCGCCGCGAGTCGGCTCTATCACTGAAAACCGCTGGCGGATTCTGGAAAATTCCACCCCTCCATCCGCCTCGAAGGCTCCGTCCTTTCCGCCGACATCCTCGATGCCATCGAGCGGGGCGAGCGCGCGCACCAGTTGCCCAAGGACTTCGGCCTCGATCCCTCCACCAAGGTCAAGGATGAGATCGCCGATGCCTGGGCCGCCGCTCGCGCCTACTGGGCCGCCTATCAGGTGAAAATCTCCCGGCTCAAAGAAGGAGCCACCGGCACCACCGAGACCCGCAACCAGTGGCTCGTCCCGCTCCTCGGCCTGCTCGGCTACCAGCTCACCCTCGCCGAGTCCGAGACCCTCCAAGGAAAAACCTACCGCATCTCCCACCGCGATCCCTCCCGCGACCAACTCCCCGTCCACCTCATCGGCTGGCATGAGTCCCTCGACCGCCGCAGCACCGTGCCCAATGCCCCGCGCATGTCGCCCCACGGCCTCGTCCAGGAATACCTCAACCTCACCGAGCACCTCATTGCCACCGCTCTGAAAGGGGGCACAGGCGTCTCGCCCCCTCTTCAAACCGTGGCGCGGACATCCTGTCCGCAGCCCCTTCTCCATCCTCATCTTCCATCAGCCCCAAACAAGCAGCCCAAGAATCCGCGCTCCTCTCCCTCCGCATCGCCGACATCTCCTGCGGCTCCGGCCACATCTTGTTAGCCGCCGCCCGCCGCATCGGCCTCGCCCTTGCCATCGTCCGCACCGGCGATGACCAACCCAGCCCAGCCGCCCTGCGCGAGGCCACCCGCGATGTCATCAAGAACTGCATCTACGGCGTGGATCTCAATCCCCTCGCCGTGGAACTCTGCAAAGTCGCCCTCTGGCTCGAAGCCCACAGCCCCGGCGAACCGCTCAACTTCCTCGACCACCACATCAAGTGCGGCAACGCCATCGTCGGCTTCGTCACCCAGGACGAACTCGAAAAAGGCGTGCCCGACGAAGCCTTCAAAACTCTCCCCGGCGACGACAAGGACATCGCCGCCGCCTTCCGCAAGACCAACAAAGCCGAGCGCAAGGATCACGCCAGCGGCCAGAAGAAACTCAAACTCGCCCCCGCCCTCCAACAGAAACTCGACGCCGTCCTCGCCCGCTGGCGCGAAATCTCAGCCCTCCCCGAGCACACCCCCACCGAGATCGCCGCCATCCCCATCGCCCAATTCTACCAACCCAAAACCCCCGGTAACAAAGCCAACCTCATCACCGACGCCGGCTACCGCGCCTACCTCGCTGGCCCAACACCCCAAGGCCAGGCCACCGCCTCCGCTTGGGCACTCGCCGAGCGCAAACGCGCCTTCCACTGGTTCCTCGAATTCCCCGACATCATCGCTCGCGGCGGATTTGACTGCATCCTCGGAAACCCGCCCTACCTCGGAGGGCAGGCCCTCAGTGGCACCTACGGCCACCCATTCTGCGAATAGGTAAAATGGCAATATGCGCCCACCGGCCTCAGCGAACTAATCGCCTTCTTCCTTCGCCGCATCTTCACCCTGCTACGTCCCAACGGCTTCACCGCGTTCATCACTACCAACTCAATCAAAGACGGCGACGTCCGCAAAGATGGCCTTGAACAGGTCATTGCCGCAGGCGGAACCATCAACATGGCCGTGCGTGGTCTGAAATGGCCGGGTGTCGCAAACCTAGTAGTATCTTTGGTATCGCTCAACAAAGGGTCATGGGAAAAGCGGCAGCGAATTCTTGATGGAAAGGAAGTGGCCCATATTTCTGCATTATTTGAGGGATATGAAGATGCCGGAATGCCAACACCGTTAATTGCTAACTACCGACAGATTTTCGAAGGATCGAAGTTTCATGGTGATGGTTTCCTGCTCGCTCACTCAGAGGCGAGAGCGATGGTATTTCGCAGCGAAAATTTAAAAGAAGTCATTCTCCCATGTATCAATGGTGACGAACTCAACAACAGTCCACCGCAGACTCCTGGCCGCATACGGCTGGGGATCGGCGAATGGTGGACAGCGAATGGCGAATGGTGAAGACGCTAACGACTCTTCTCTTTCTTACCGCTCGCCACTTACCATTCACCACTCGCCAGAAATCGTGCTATCGCACGATTTCTGGCGACGTCGAAACCCTCCCCGAAAACGACCGCACCCGCTACACCATCACCCCCCAAGCCCGCAAAGAACTCCTAACAAGACTACTGAAACTCAACCACCACCGCGCCGCCGAGGAGCAAAACGCCACCCTGGCCCAAGCCAAATCTCCATCCATCCGCAAGACCGCTAAGCAAGCAATCATCCAACTGCCACCGGATGATCTCGACCTCTTCAGGTCGGCACCCAAATAGCCCGGCATCGGAAGAATCCCCACCCATGGACTCCAGACTCGCCATTCCATTCCAAATCACTCAGCATTCTGCACGCCATGATCAAACAGCTCAAACTCAAGGGCTTCACCCTATTCCAAAGCGCCACCGTTGATTTCGCCAAAGGTCTCAACGTCATTGTTGGCAGCAACGGAACCGGCAAAAGTCATCTCCTCAAGCTGGCCTACACCAGTGCCCGTTGGAGTCACGAGATGTCGCTCCGCACCGCGAAGCAGGGACGCCCCGATAAAGCGACCCAATAAAAGGAACTCGGCGGCAAGCTGCTCCGCGTCTTTCGGCCGGATCAAATCGGTCGCCTCACATCCCGGGCACAGGGTCGCAAACGGGCAGAAGTCCAAGTGAAATTTCATGGTAGCCTCAAATCAGGATTCAACTTCAGCTTTGCTTCCAACAGCTCGACCGACGTCACACTCGACAAACCTCCCGAAAAATTTTTCGAGGGCGGAGCGGTTTTTTTCCCCACCAAGGAGACGCTCTCGATGTTCCCTGGATTCGCGGCGCTCTATGACAATGTCTCCATCCAGCTCGACGAAACCTACGCCATCCCCTCGAGCGTCCTGAGCGCCCACGGCTACGGTGAGAGCTTTCCCAAATATCCTTCCGGCACCGAGGCGGAAATGATGCTCGACCGCCGCGTGCTGGTGGTGCGGGTTATATGAACCATGTCCCCACGCCGACTCCTATCACCGGAACTGGTTCTGTTCCGGCTGATAGATGTAGTCGGCGGCGGCCATTTTCGTGATCAGTGCTTGTGGGTCGAGGTGGTGAGTTTTCACCAGATCCTCGAGGGAATCGCAATGATTTCGCAGTTCGGTGTTGAGCAGTCCCACCAGCAGATGGGGATCCATTTTAAGGAAATTGGAGAGATCCATGCGCGGAAACTGACGCCGCGAATCGAGTCGGGCAAGTGCTGGGATCAATGTTTCCAGTCTAAGGATGCACCGTCTGCCGTGGTGACGACCTGATCCTTCGGTGGGGCGGTCTGATCTTTGGTAGGCGTGTCCTGACCCTTCGTCAAATTTTCCAGATCCTTGGGTTTGCCGAAGCTCTTCTGAAGTTGGGCGTTCCGTTGGCCGACGGTCTTGCCCTTGCCGCCCATCATCGCGAGTGTTTCTTTTTCAAAATAGGGATCTTTGTCGTCGGCGGCACTGGGTTTCACGCCCATGGCCGCAGTGGCCTCGTCGATCTGCTTGGAGCGGACGGCAATCCGGTCGAGTGCCTGCTTGTATTTGGCCACCATGCCTTGCACATCGCCGACGGAGCGAAGGTCACGCATCACCTCGTTGAACGCTTGAATCCGATCAGGAGACTGGACGAACCAGCCGCAACTGCCGCCCGTAAGCGCCAGGCAAACGCCCAAGGTGACCAGCATTTCGCGACGACGCTTGCGCCCCAACCGCGCCCTTTGGTCATCTAGGAGTGTGCCCAACTCGGCGGAGGCAGCGGCGTCGAGACCCGCATTAGCAACCGGCATTTCCATGACCGGTGGAAATGTGGGTAAGCTCGCCTCCTTGAAGTCACAGGCCATTATCGGCATGGCGGCAGGCACCGGCACCTGTTGGATAAATGCCCGGGCGAGGGGCTTGTCGTATTCCGTGGTGTCCTTCAGGGCGGCTTGAAAAAGTTGATTGAGCTTTTCTTGGTCGGTCATGTGGTGAAACTATCTTGATATTTAAGATATCCCAATAACGTGATCGCGTAGCTAGTCTAAATCCGGCCAGAACCCTTCATTCTTATACGGCGACTACGGCAGAGAGGTATGATCTCGGGCAATTCCGTATTCGGCTGCTAGATTATCGTGACTGTGATTGACGAAGACCGAGGTCCCGAGCGGGTGATGATCGCCTAACACACGCCTCACCTTGCGTCCCAGAAAATCGACGACATGCGCACCGGTCTCGACGGCCAAGATCATCGATGAGGGGGCTGCCTGATGGAGGAAATCCGTCGCGTGTTCCAAGGAGGATTCCTCGCGCTCGATGTAGTGAAGCAGTAACTCGATTTTCTCCATCTTCGAACCGTCCGAATCCCCACGCTGCCGGGATTCCTCGAAATTCCGCTTGAGCGCGTTTTCCTCGATTCTCAGGGCGTTCAAGCGGCGACGAAGATCCTGGGCGGCGGGCATACCGATCTCAGCAATGGATTTTTCGAGTTTGGCGAGCCTCGCGTCTGCTTCCATAATTTTTTTCGCATACGAGGACGAGTTTTCTAGGATGGAGTTCATGGGCTGAATGGATTGATATCACCTGATACACTACCGAACAGAGACCAGTGTGCAATCTAGTTTTTCATCTAGTTTTTCTGCCTACGCGCAAACTCGATCTTTTCACGGGCGCTCATGCGTCCGGCGAAATATCAACGCCCGTGCGAAAGACTCGCCGCAGGGATTTCGCGGACCAGTT
Source organism: Akkermansiaceae bacterium (assembly GCA_043758445.1). Classification (GTDB taxonomy): domain Bacteria; phylum Verrucomicrobiota; class Verrucomicrobiia; order Verrucomicrobiales; family Akkermansiaceae; genus Luteolibacter. The sequence continues at coordinate 10,129 of JAYVNM010000231.1, forward strand.
CATCTGGCACGGCCACCAAATTATGTGCAGGTTCGCCGGCTGGTAGGAGCACCAACGGCGCTGACCCAATGTAGTCCTCGTCGAGCTTGGCCACCAGGTTCAGCATCGCGCGAGTGCCGAGTCCCGCATATAGCACGAGTGAAAAACGGCGGTTCAGCGGGTTCTCGGCCGCAGCCAGCACCGCGCTCTCTGGGTGGGCATAGACCTTTCCCCGTAGCGTGAACGAGTGCGGAGCGAAGGCGACCGGGAATTGTTTCCGAAAACGGGCCACCAGCGTGTTGCTGTCCGGCCGCCCTAACAGGACGAGATGATGATTCCGCAACTCTTCCTCGGTCACTTCCGTGTCAGCCTTCACCGGCACGACGATGTCATGTTCACGGTTGCGGAGCACTTCTTGCAGCTTCCGCGCGGCTTCCCGGTTAGCAACAGTTTCATCGAGCGTGCCGTAGAGGATCAGCGTGTTTTCCAAGTCATCCTCATAACCAAGAATCGTGAACGGTGCGCCATTGCCACCGGCCGAGATCCGGTTTTTGTCCACCACCACTCGGCGCGGGGGCTTGGCGGTGACTAATTCGATGACATCCTCCACTTTTTCCAAACGGGCGCTGCCGTTAGCCTCACCGTCTTCCGTTTCCACCGTCACGTCCACCGCAAGGGGCCCGCCAGACGCGTTGCGTCTGACGGTGATTCGGGTGCGCCAATGGTCGCCGTCGTATTGGGTTTCGATTTTCCCAAGTTCTAACATAGGCAGGCCGGGATGATCCAGCCAAGCATCGAAAAACGCAGCCCAACTACGTCCAGTGCCGTTCTCGATGAACGCTTGAAACTGCCGCGAACTAACCGCCTTGCCCGCATTCGCCTGCCCGAAGTCTTCCATCAGGCTATCGAATTTATCCCCGCCAATCAGACCTCGCAGACTATGCAACAACAACACCCCCTTGCCAGCGGAAATCTGATTCCACACGGTATCGTGAAAACTCGCCCGCAGTTTTGACAAGGGCAGCTCGGGGCGGCGGCGCGCGCCCAGTTCGTATTTGCAGCGGAAATAACTCAGTTCAGTGGCCAGATCATCAAGGCCGCGGGCATACCTAACAGACTCCAGCGGTCGTGTGGCGAAATACTTCCAGCGCATCGCCAGCGCCTCGTAAAAGGCAAAACCGTTAGCCAGCCAGATGTCATCATCCGCCGCTGGCAGCAGCGTGCCATGCCACAGATGCGGATGCGGTGGCTCGTCCGGTTTTTCCACTCGCCCCGGATATTCGCCAGTCTCGGGATCGTGCAAATCGGCCGCCTGCGCCACCGCCGGTCCAGTCGGCGGCAGTCCATGCAGGATCGTCCATGGGTTGACCACCAACGGGCGGATTTCCGGGAACCGTTGCAGATCTCCCGCAGTGGGGAGGCGCGTGTTTCCGGCCGGTGGCCCGAAGCAGCCCCAGCTCCGCATTTGCAATCCGAGGTCGGTGGTCGTGAACACCGCATCCACCGCGTGCGCGGTCACCAAGGCGGGCGTGGAGAATGCGAGTCTGCCGAAATCTGCGTCGATCCGGCCTTTGTTTTTTTCATAAAGATCCATCCATATTGTGTCCCGATAGGTGGTGATCGGCGAGGCTGTCGCAGTTGGTGGACCCTTGAGCGAAGCAACGCTTTCCAAGCGTACCGCCATGTCCTTGGAATTGTCACAGCTCCAATAAAAACCCTCCGCCCCGTCGATCCATTCATGCTTGCTGCTGCGAAACAACTTGTGCTCGTGAGTGCCTAACACCAGCAGGGCGATCTCGTTTTGCTTGAGATTCGCCAGCAACCACTCCGCCGCACCAAGGCCGTTAGAATTTACCGTCATCATCGAGACCGCCTGGTCCAGAGTCTCCGCATACTGCGTCGCCTGCCGCACCCGTGAGGCCAGCGGGGTGCCGTCGATTTCAAATGAAGTCTGTGAGATGTTCGTTTCCGCCATCAGGATGCCCGCGTCGCTGATCGAATAATCCATGCTGCTATAAATCCCGCCCGGCACCGTTTGCATAGCGAAGTGGTGGCCGGATGTCGGCTTGAGATCTAACCAGACATTAAAATAACTGGCTGCTCGCAGGTCATCGGTCGTCACATGGCCGAACACGATTTTCCCATCCCGCGTCGCCGCCCCGTTCGCGACGAAGGCACAGCAATGCCCCGGTGGCCGTGCGGGCGGGTGAAAATTTTCCATCCCAGTCGGCGTGGCAGCCATCGCGATGTTCACGGCATCCATTTCAGTCACTAGGTTCACCAACACAATGTCAGACAGATCCAATGGATGCCCCGCGAACCGGGCACCAGCCGCCGTGGCACCGTCGGCGATCCCCTGCATTTCCTTGAGCTGCTCCGGGGTGAATTTCCGAGTGAAAACTGTGTTCACAAAGGCCCGCTTCAGCGCCCAGCTATCCGCCGGAACCGCCGGATCGCCCTCGCTGGCGATGGCCCGGATGTAACCCGCGATTTCCGGAGCCAGCAACCGCCCATGCTGCTCCCCCCGCACATAGGCATCACCCTCGATGTGCAACACCGTCCACCCAGCTTGTGGGTAACGGTAGCCCGCACCCCAACGCTGCACCGTCGCCGGATCCGGTTGGAAATCCGCCTGCACCGCCACAGCCGTTAGAGTGGAGACGGCAGAAATGAAGGGCAGCAGGATACGGAGAACTATCATGGCGAGGCGGCGGTAAATTCGCAGGATCACCGGCATTGCAAAGCTAATGCGACAAAACCGGGAAAATTTCCTACCTCCCACCCCTGCCCCGACTCGCCCGGCACGACCTGTAAATTTCACACCTTCTTCATTCCCACGCGCCAAGAATGAGTTAGCCTGTGCGGACGTAATTCAAACGAGCCCATGGAAAACGCCACCGAAACGGAAGTCGCAGATGCCGCCAAACACCTTCGCTCGCTCACTGCGGGACTGAACCAAGTGCTCTTCGGTCAGGGGGAACTCATCGACCTCGTGATCACCGGCGTACTCGCCCGCGGCCACATTCTGCTAGAGGGCCTGCCGGGGCTGGGCAAAACGGAGTTAGTAAAGGGGCTCTCGAAATTGCTCAAGCTCGGCACCAAGCGCGTCCAATTCACCCCGGACCTACTGCCCGGCGACATCACGGGAAATCCGGTGCTCCAAGAAATCGACGGCCGCCGCGAATTCGTATTCCAGCCGGGGCCATTGTTCACCAACATCGTGCTGGCCGACGAAATTAACCGGGCCTCGCCGAAAACCCAATCCGCCTTGCTCGAAGCCATGCAGGAACGCCGCGTGACGGTGCTCGGAAAAACCCATGATTTGCCCAAGCCGTTCTTCGTGCTGGCGACGCAAAACCCGATCGAACTGGAAGGCACCTATCCCCTGCCCGAGGCGCAACTCGATCGGTTCCTTTTTAAACTGGAAGTCACCCGCAACGACGTGGCCACCCTCCAGCGCATCGTTTCCCACCGCGAACTCGGGACCGATCCGCAGGTCGATCCAGTCATGAGCGCAGAAACCCTTAACTCATTGTTAGAATTGGTTAGGCGAATTTATCTGCCAGACGTGGTGGCCAATTACATCGCCCGCCTCGTCGATGCCAGCCATCCTGGCCAATCTGCCGCCTCGCGCGGCATCCGCTATGGGGCCAGCCCCCGCGCCGCCCTCGCTCTCGCCTCCGGAGCCAAGGCCCGCGCCCTGATCCAAGAGCGCACAAACGCCAGCTTCGAGGACGTGAAAGCCATCGCCCCCGCCGTCCTCAGACACCGCATCGTCCTCGACTACAACGCCCGCGTCGAAGGTCATACGACCAACGACATCGTCCGCGCGTTGCTAGAAGAAGTCCCCTTTCAAGCCACCGCGACCCCTAAGGTCTTAAGCTCTAAATCTTAATGTGGCGGCTGATTTCAATCGCCACGCCTGTTAAACTCCACCCGCCATGCGACTCTTATCTATACTCCTGTTTCTAACAGCCTCGCTCTCCGCCCAGGAAACGATGATCCGCCAGACCTTCGATTCAGCGACCGACACCCACGTCGAGGTGCTAGCGCTGTTCTCGAAGCCCTCACCCGGCGGCTATTTCCCGGTGCGGGTGAAAATCGCGAATAACCTGAAAAGCGACCGCTCGATCAACCTCGATTTCGAGAGCCGCTCCGACTACAGCAGCGATCTCAAAACCATCTCGTCCTTCAGCTTCACGGCGGCTGGCGGTAAAACCGTGACCCGCGACATTCTGGTCCCGCTGAACCCGCCCGGCGGCTACTCCGGCAGCACGAATCTCTCCGCCAACCTCAGCGGCTCGCTGGGCCGGGCCAATAATATGGTTAATAACAATCTAGCCCCCGACCAACCGGCGGTGCTCCTCAGCGAGGCTTTATTCACGCCCAACGCCTCATCGTTAGATAGTGAAATGAGCACAAAACTCGGCTCCGGCCGCGGCTCCAGCGAGTTCTCTGCGAAGTTTGATCCCAAACAACTCCCAGACGACTGGCTCGCCTTTTCCGGCTACGATAATGTCATCATGACCGATGGTGATTGGTCGAACATTCCACCCGGCGGCCGCAATGCGATCCTCTCATGGCTTCGACTCGGCGGGCAGTTAATCATCTATTCCACCACGTCCACCATGCCTGCGACCATGGGGCTGCCAGCGGAAGCAGGCTACGGCAATATCGTCATGCGCCACATTTCATCGGACTTGAAACTGAACGCTTCGGATGTGGTCAAACACGTCCTTGCCAACCCCACGAAACCGCAGCAAGCCGCATTGCGGCACGATTTCCTATCAGGTTGGCCGCTACAGAAATTATTCGGCGAGCAAACTTTCCGTTACGCCCTATTCGTGATCGTATTGATCATCTTCGGCATCCTTGTGGGTCCGGTAAACTTGTTTGTCTTCGCGAAATCCGGCCAACGCCACAAGCTCTTCATCACCACACCAATAATATCGCTGGCGGCCAGCCTAATCCTCATCATCCTCATTATCACCCAAGACGGCTTTGGCGGCAGCGGCATCCGCCGGATAGTGATGGAAGTCCGCCCAGACGGCGGCGTAAACGCTGCCTACCTTCATCAGGAACAATTCAGCCGGACAGGCGTGCTAACAGGGTCGAATTTTACCATCAACACGCCCGCCATTTACCAGCCTGTCCCCATCGCCGAGAGCCGCTGGGCACGTTACACCGACGGCTCAGGCGCGAAGGGCACTTTCAATCTCCAGCCCGCCGATGGCAAACTCCAGGTTTCCGGCGATTGGTTCCAAAGCCGTTCGGAACATGGCCATGTTCTATCAGCCGTCGTCTCCACCCGGGGCCGCATCGAACGCACTGACAAGCCAGACACCTACCTCTCCACCTTCGAATTCCCTATCGAAACTCTCTACTACCTCGATGAGGCAAAACAATGGCACCGTGCCGACGGTATCACCGCAGGCAAGCGCTTCACTCTAACACCCGTCGAGACGACGATGGTCCTCCCCACCCTGATCGCCGAGGCCGGGGCCTTCGCCTCGCGCAACCACCAGTTCATCATGCGTGCCAAGGACCGCCCCGGTCACTTCATCGCCATCAGCACCGCCGCTCCCGGCATCGACACCCATCCCGGCATCCGCTGGAAGGAAACCAAAACCCTCATCACCGGCCCCATCGTCACGCCGTGAAATCTAAAATCTGAAATCTCAAATCCCAAATCTCAAATCTGAAATCCCAAGATGTCCGCCCTCAAAGTTCAGAATCTCTATCGGTATTTCGGCAATCTTCAGGCCGTCAACGGCGTCACCTTCGAGATCCCCCACGGCTCGGTGTGCGGCTTCGTCGGCTCTAACGGCGCGGGTAAAACCACCACCATGCGCATCCTCGCCTCGCTGGATTACCCCACCCTCGGCTCGGCGGAAGTCTGTGGTATCAACGTGGTCCATCACCCGGCGGAAGTCCGCAAACTCATCGGTTGGATGCCCGATCATTTCGGCAATTACGAACACATGACGGTACTTGAGTATCTGGATTTCTACGCCCGCGCCCTCGGCTACAAGGGCAAGGAACGTCGCCAGCGCATCCAAGAAGTCATGGATTTCACCGACCTCGTGCCGCTGGCCGAACGCTTTTCCAACAAGCTCTCCAAGGGCATGACCCAGCGCCTCGGCTTGGGCCGCGCCCTGCTTCACGATCCGCAGGTCCTCATCATGGACGAGCCCGCCGCCGGTCTCGATCCCAAGGCGCGCGTGGAACTCAAACACCTGATCCGGGTCCTGGCGAAGGAAGGAAAAACAATTTTCATCTCATCCCACATCCTATCCGAACTCGGTGAAATGTGCGACTCCCTGCTCTTCATCAACAATGGCCGCATCGTCCATCACGGCGATGCCGAAACCCTCCGCCGCGGCTCAGACACCCAAGGCGGCGTGCTCTATGACGTGCAAGTCGATGGTAAACCCGACCTCGTTTCCGACTGGTGCGTGCTCCAACCGAACGTGGAATTCCTCGAAGCCCGCAAGCAAGGCGGACGCATCCGCATTGACACCGAGGACCCAACCAAAGCCGCCGACGTGCTCGCCCGCATGGTCAAAGACGGTCTCCGCATCACCGAGTTCCACCGCGAGCAACGCAACCTCGAAGACGCCTTCATCGACATCATCGGCCGCCTCGAAGCCGGCAAACCCGCCGTAGCCCCCCCACCCCTGCCGGAAGAAGAGTTACTCGAGGAGCGTGAGCATCTAGCCCACGAGTCTTAATTCCTATTCCCTTAGACTCTCAATGTTAGAAGTTCTATAATTAAATCCAAGGACCCCGGTCATCGGTGACACATTTTCCCAAGGCATCTTTCTTGCTAGATGCGTAACCCATGTCCTCGGCCCGAACCAACGGCGTCGTCTAATCGGGGTACGACCACCTCTCTACCGCACTGCGCCGGGCACGGACTGGGCCCTCGCGGATCACCGTTTCACCTTCAATAACAGCACTGGGATCTCAACCGTGTGGCGGACTTTTGAAACAGTGCTGCCGTAGAGGAGGTCGCTGATGAAGCGGTGGCCATGAGTGGACATGGCGATGAGATCGACCCCGTGCTCGCTGGCGACCTTGATGATTTCATCCGAGGGTTCACCGAGTGCTAACAGATATTCGACTGTAAAGCCCTCCGCCCGTAACTCGGCGGCGCGCGTTTCTAGGTAGGCGTGGTCCTCTCTCATTTCCTCGCTCTCGACGAGGTTGAGCCCCAGAAAATTCCGTGCGGCCCAGCCATCGGCGACGTGCATGAGCAACAAGCTGGCTCCTGTTAGGCGGGCAAGCGGTTTTACATGGTCGAGGATGGTCTGGTCGGCTGGGCTATTTTCGACGGGAATGAGGATCTTGTGATACATGGCGGTGGATCAATGGGGTAGGCCGAGGGTCTTGTAAAAAGCCTCGCGGAACGGGTCGGGTGCGAAGGTGTCGAACAGCAATTTCAGATTGAGGACAATGATGATCGTAGCGGTCGTCCAGCCAAGGATTTTAATCCAGAGCGGGTTGACAAACTCGCCCATCTTGGCCTTTTCGTCGGTGAAGCGCATGAGTGGCCAGACGGCGAATCCAAGCTGCATGCTGAGCACGACTTGGCTGGCTACGAGAAGCTCCGTCGTCCTGCTCTCGCCATAAAGGCCGATGATGAAGACGGCAGGAACGATCGCAATGCCGCGGGTGATGAGCCGCCGTAGCCACGGTCTGATGCGGAAATTCAGGAAACCTTCCATCACGATTTGTCCCGCGAGCGTTCCTGTGAGCGTGGAGTTTTGTCCCGAGGCGAGCAGGGCGACGGCGAACAAGGTGCTGGCGATGCCGACTCCGAGCGTCGGGCTGAGAAGTCGATAGGCACCTTGGATATCCGCGACCTCGTGATTTCCCGACCAGTGGAATGTCGCGGCTGCTAGAATGAGGATGGCGGCATTGATAAAGAGCGCGAACATCAGTGCGGCGGTGGAGTCGATGGTGGCGAATTTGATCGCCTCGCGCTTGCCTGCAGGCGTGCGCTCGAAGTTGCGCGTCTGAACAATGGAGGAGTGCAGGTAGAGATTGTGCGGCATGACGGTGGCACCGAGGATGCCGATGCTAATTAACAGCATGTTCTGATTTTTTAGGATTTCTGCGGATGGCACCAAGCCGAGCATGACTCCGGCCAAGCTGGGTTTCGCGAAAAACAACTCTGCGGCGAAGCACGCGCCGATGGTTAGGATGAGTGTGACGACGATCGCCTCGACGTAGCGAAACCCCTTGTTTTGCAAATAGAGCACGGCGAGCACATCGAGACAGGTGATGACGCAGCCCCAGACGAGCGGGATGCCGAATAGCAACTGCAAGCCGATGGCCGAGCCGACGACTTCTGCTAGATCGCAGGCGGCGATGGCGAGCTCGCAAATCACCCACAGGAACCAGACGGTCGGCTTGTTGTAATGATCGCGGCAGGCTTGTGCGAGATCGCGCCCGGTGACGACTCCGAGCTTCACGCAGAGGTGCTGAAGCAGGATCGCCATCATGTTAGAAATCAGGATAACGGAAAGCAGCGTGTAGCCAAATTTCGCGCCGCCGGCGAGATCGGTGGCCCAATTTCCAGGGTCCATGTAGCCGACCGCGACGAGGAATCCCGGGCCGCTGTAGGCGATGAGCTTGCGGAAAAATGAAACATTTCCCGGGACCATGATGCTGCGGTGGACCTCGGGCAGCGAGAGCTCGCTGGCCGCTTTCCTCCAGGCGGTATCAGCGGGGGGTTCGGTAGGAAGGGAGGATTGGCTCATGAAATCGGGAATGGGGTGTTTGGAAGCGTTAGGTTTTTTTTTTGGGGGGGGGGGGGTACCAATCAGAACTTGGTGCTAGCCCCCACGAAGGGAGTGCAATCCGCAGATGCTGGCGTGAGTCCCGTGCGGATGCCGCCGTCCAACTGCCACATCGGTGCGAAAGCCCAGGTCAGGCCGGTGTTGAAATAGGCTTCCCAGTCCTTGCTGGAATTCGTGCCGAGGATGCTGACCAGTTCCAGAAAGAAACCGGCATTTTCGCTGATGGGATGGCTGGATGTCGCGGATGTGAGGAAGTCCACGTGATCCTCGCCACCATTGTGGCTATGGGTGTAAAATGGTAGGACTAACTGTAGGTCGTTCACAGGATCGAGACCCACCTTGGAATTGAGTTCACCGAGGGAATACCCGCGTTCGTGACGATCGCGTGTCCAGTTGGCGATTTCCATTTCAAATTGAAAATGCCCGGCATCGAGGGTGTAGGGACTTTCCGTGGTATCTGGCCGATCCGTACGGAGAGGGCGGAGTTCCGCTCCCGCTGTGATGGATGGGGCCAGTGACGTGAGTAGCAGCAAATTGATGGTTTTGGCTCGGAATCTCATGCGCCAGAAATTAGCCGAAGCTAATTTCTATGTGCAAGGCTAAATTACAGATGTCGTGGAAATTTTTGCCTCATCCCATCTTGCGAGCGTTCACTCGTCCTTGATTTTCAGCCGCGGCGGGCGCGGCAATGGGATGCCTTCCTCGATGGCGTCGAGATCGAGGCTATCCAGCACATTGGTGCGGCGGCGGACGAATCCGGCCTCTGCGGAAGTCGCGACGAAGCTGGGGACCTCGGTGTGATAGGGATCATCGCCGATCAGCACTGGCTCCTTCGGGCGGACCGGCACCGCATCGAGCGCAGGCGTGTTGAGCAGGGCCATATCAGGGTTAACGCCCTCGCCGAGTGCCCCGGAATGGACGGTGCAGAATGGCAGATTTTCCGTACCCTTGCGGAAATACTCGGGCATTGCCGTGGAGCGCGAGCGGATGGTCCCCGTGTTGATGTCCTCGACATGCTCCTGGCAGAACTGCGTCGCCCGCTGGCCGGAGGTCGCGCAAATCGAAATCTCCACCACGCTGGCTGGGGCTGTTAGTTTGCCGCCGCCGAAGGACGGGGCCGCTGCATTCATCGCGGCCTGCCAGACGGGCATCGCGAGATCGCGGCTGAAAGCACCCGGATAGATCGGCTCGCCATTGCCTAGCAGAAACCCGGTCCACACGCCGCAGGTGATGCGCTTGTTATAGCCGATGAACCATGTGTCTGCGAAATCGTGAGTGGATCCGCCTTTTCCCGCGCCGATGAAGGGTTTTTCCACCAAACCATCGCGCACGCCTCTGGCACTGCCCTGGTAGAACGAGCCAGCCATCATGCTGTGGATCTGCCACGCCGTCGCCGCGTCGATGATCCGGCGGCGGGGCGGCGAGATTTCGTGCAGGCGGCGGTACACCACCCGCCCTGCCGAATTCTCGATCCGGTCGAGATAGACCAAGCCGTCAGGTGCTGATAGACCGCCTGTGGGAAATACCGCCATCGCCTTCACCGCCTGTTTCAGGGGCACCTCATCGAAGCCAACGGCGAGCCGCGGTAGCAGTTCCGCCTTCTGCAAAGGCAGCCCGAACGCAACTGCGGTGTCCACCACCCGTTGCAGCCCGGTCTGGCCCGCAAACCTAACCGTCGCGGCGATTTTCGAATTTTCCAAGGCCACTCGCGGCGTGATTTTACCGGCGTAAACCGGCGCGGCCACTTCCATGCCCCACTCGCCAAGGATGCCCTCGCGGCCGTCGATCATCACCGCGCGGTTGTCCATCGGCTCGTCCTCCACCAGACTCGCCGGAGTCTTGCCACCGTTCAGCCCGGCGGCATAGATGTAGGGGAAAAGGGCGGTGCCAAGCGGGCGCTTGCCGGACTCGATGAAATCAAACGGCACTTGGGCGTAATCCCGCCCGCCGACGTGGGCAAGAACCTCGCCGGTCTCATGGTCGATCATGAGCACCGCGCCTTGCAGATATTCCGCCGGCTTGATGCTGGTTTTCCGATAGTCTTGGTATTTCTGATGAGAGTATCCCGGTCGGGCCTCAGCCCGCGCCAAGTTTTCTAACAACGACTTCTGGGCGGCGTTCTGGGCTTCTGCTAGGATCGTGGTGTGGATCTTGAATTTCCCGGTGGCTAGGCCGTCCTCGCCAAGCGCTGCGCCGACCGCATCGGCGATGCGTTCATAGAGGTGAGTCGTGCCGCGTCGCAGCGGCTGCGGATTTAGTCCGAGCGGCAGCGCCTTGAGACGGGTCAGGTCGGTGCTGGAAATCATCCCTTCCTCACGCATCCGCCCGAGGACGTAATTGCGCCCGTTGCGGTTGATTTCGGGATTGTTCAAGGGCGAGCGCACGTTCGGGTTCTTGATGAGCGTGACCATGGACGCGCATTCCTGCGGCTCCAGATCCATCGGCTCCTTACCATAATACCCCAGCGCGGCCGAGCGGATGCCGTAATAACCACTACCGAAATAAATCCGGTTCAGATAGAAATTCAGGATTTCCCGCTTCTTGTAGCGGTCCTCGATCCGGCGGGCGAGGAAGGCTTCGACCAATTTCCGCTGGATCGGCGTTTCGTTCCGCAGCACCGCCTCCTCCTTCAGGTTATAGGCGTTGCGCGCGAGTTGCTGAGTGAGCGTGCTGGCGCCCTGCTTGCCGCCCTCGGCATTCAGGATGACCGCCCGCACGATGCCGATGTAGTCCACGCCATGATGCGTTAGAAATCGCGAGTCCTCGCCGGCGCGCAGGGCTTGGATGAAAATTTCCGGCACTTTCTCAATCGGGACAACACTGCGGTTCTGGACGAAAATCCGGCCAATTTCCTTGCCGTTGCGATCGAGGATGATGCTCGGCTCCTCAAGGTCGTTGATGCGATCCAAATCATAATTCGCGGCGCGCTGGCGGAATTCCCGGGTGTAGGCCTCCGCGAACAACCACGCCGCGCCCCCGAACAGCAGCGATACAAGGAACAGGCCCAGCCAAAAACCTTTGCGCTTGAAGAACCAGCGCTTCTTGCTCTTCTTGCGATTCGTTTTTGTGATATTAGCCATGTCAGGTCCGAATTCATCACCGCCACTGCCAGCGGTCACGCTACGACAAGTCTATGGGATCGAGGCGACTCCCGCAACCCTTGCGTTGGGGGAGATTTTACGTGCGCGAATCGCTCGGGATGGTCCCATGCGGTTCACGGATTTCATGGCGGCGGCCTTGTATGAACCGGGCCTCGGCTACTATGCCCGGGCCACGCGTCAGGTCGGGCGGGGCGGGGATTTTTTCACCAGCGTCAGTGTCGGTCCGCTTTTTGGCGAGTTGCTGGCACGGCGATTTCTGCGAGAATGGCAGGAATCCGGCTCACCCGCACGCTGGCGGATCATCGAGTGCGGTGCCCACGACGGCACGCTGGCGGCGGACATTCTCGGCGCACTTGCTCGACTCGATCCGCAGGCTTTTGCCGCGCTCGAATACGCCATCCCCGAGCCACTGCCCCTGCTCCAGGCGGCCCAGCGGGAAATGTTAGGTGGGTTTCTTCGGAAAACACGGTTCGTCATGAGTGCCGATGAGCTGGCCACAGAGCCACTGCCGGGCGTCGCCTTCGGAAATGAACTGCTGGACGCGCTGCCGTTCCACCTTGTTGTTAGGAAATCCGCTGGCTGGCGCGAGCGCCGTGTCGCCTGTGCGGCCACCGGCGGATTTAATTGGGAAGATGAGCATGAAATCACTGACCACGACCTGCTGGCAGCACTCGCCGTTCTGGGGGATGATTTCCCTGAAGGCTACTGCACCGAGGTCCGCACAAATTTCAGGGACTTCCTCGCACCACTCACCCGCGCTCTCAGTTCCGGCCTGTTCGTATGGCCGGACTACGGCTTCGCACGGCCCGAATACTATCAACCGGAACGCCACACCGGCACCCTGCGCACCTTTTCCAAACACCGCGCGGCGGAAAATCCCCTCGCCACTCCCGGCGCCCTCGACATCACCGCGCATGTCGATTTCACCGCCGTCGCCGAAGCCGCCATCGCCCTCGGTTGCCAGCCGATCGCCTTCTTGAACCAGGGCGCGTGGCTCACGGAAATCGGCCGCGAGTGGCTGCTATCCCAGGAAGGCCAACCGCAGTTAGATGCCCTCCGCCAATTCCAAACCCTCACCCACCCCGCCCACCTTGGCGGCAGTTTTCAGGTGTTAGAAGTTTCCTGGAACCAAGCCGGGAACGAGCTTTCCGCCAGAGATCGTCATCGGCTCGCATTGCGGGCTTGCCCCGCGCCGGAATGACGATAGGGTCGCCCCGCGAGCCGGGATGGCGGAATTGGTAGACGCGCTAGATTTAGGATCTAGTATCGCAAGGTGTGCAGGTTCGAGTCCTGTTCCCGGTACTTTTATTGTTGATTATCAAACAAAAACTGTAACTATTCAGGTATTTAAGAAATCTTAAGCACTTTTCCCCATCGTTGGCGTTATCCCTGTGTTGACCGACCGAGCCAAAGCCCTGCGTCCCAT
>JAYVNM010000232.1:0-8171 GCA_043758445.1 Akkermansiaceae bacterium
GGACCCTGCTTTTGACCCGTTTGCTCAGGCGCTGGCTGGGCGGAAAGTGGCTTCCAGGCCTACCAGACGAAGCCGAACTCCTCCTAAGCGGATAAAAACCGACAGCTCCATCACCAACCGAATCAGCCAACCGCCGCCTCGCTCAAAGGCGATGAGCGAACGCGCCCATTTTCCTTTTTAGGTTTATGTCATGTGGGACGGCAAGACCAAGGCTGATCCTGAACGTCTCCTGAAAGCATACGAGTTCCTCGACTCCGAATTGAGCGATGCGGAGTGGGAACTCGAAGCCACCGGCAGCGTGCTCTTCTCGACCGGGCGCGCCTTGGTCGATTGGCAGAAGGAAAACTCCATCAAAATCTCTCCAGGACTCATCACCCAATGACCGATTCCGCAGACATTCCCGCTTTCGGCATCGTCGATCCCGATGGAGAGCATGGCGTTCTCACCGTCGAGTCCGGCGTTGGAGCTTCGTGCCGCCTGACGCGGGTTTCCCGCACCGAGCGAGGTTTCCCAAGGCACGAACTCGCAGTCATTCCGCTCGCCACTTGGCGACAGCTTGCCGCCGCCGTGCAAAAGGAACTTCTGCGCGGCATGGATCCTGAGGAAATCGGCCCCAAGCCTCCGTCTTTCCGCTCGGGCGATCAGACTCTCAGCCCCTTGGTCACTCGTGAACTCTCCGTCCTGCTCTGGTCACTGATGGAAGACGGCGAAGGCACCCACATGGACGCACTTCTTGCCGGTTGGCGGCAACTCGCCCGCGAGGAACGCTGGTGGCTCTACGCTCGTGCGAGCAATCCCACTCAAAAGCGCGGAAGCGGCTGGCGGCGTGCCCTCTACTTCGCTCTCACCGACCCGGCGGACACCCGCACCGCCCCACGCCTCCTCGAAATCTTTGAGGCGGCTTCGGCTCAAAAAAACCTCCGCGCCCATGCGGAAGGTCAACTATCCGGAGGGCTTGCGGACGAAACCCGGTACCAAGAAGGCTACGAAATCGCCCCCACGCGAGGAGGCGACCAAGAAAGCAACCCCGGCGAAGCCGCTTGTGAAGCCTGCGGTGAAGAAACCTGCGACTCCGGCGACACCGAAAAAAGCGGCAAAAACATCCCCCGCGAAGACTCCAAAACGCCAAAAACTCCCCAGATAACCCAGCTCGCCCTCTTTTGAAAATTGACAAAAACCATAAAGCTGGCATTCTGTTTTTATGAAAACAACACTCGACCTGCCCGATCTGCTAATGCGCCGGGTAAAAATTCGCGCCGCATCCGAAGGCCGCAAGCTCAAGGAAATCATCGCCGATCTGCTTGAGGCCGGACTCGCCCCGCCGCCGCCCGTTTCCCTGGAGGATGCGAAGACGTGTCAGTCTCCCTTTGTCCGCGATCCTCAAACCGGATTTTTGGTTTCTCGCAGACTCGGCCCACCGGGACAGAAAAAAGTTAGCCTCGCGGAATCCCTCGCCATGATCGAACAAGCCAATGTGGAGGAGGATTTGCGACATGTCGGGCTACTTCGTTGATACCAATGTTTGGATCGCCTTCAACTTCGAAGACCATGAGCATCATGACCATGCCGTGGCATTGTTTGACCGCCGCTCGGCGGATTTCCCAATTTTTTTCGCCCGCGCGGTGGAAAATTCCACGTTGCGATTGTTGAGTAATTCCTCACTGTGTCGAACTTACCACTCGGCACCTTTGACCAACCAACAGGCTGTAACCATCCTGGAGGACTGGCGATCCCAGCCCCACGTCCACT
The DNA here is from genome assembly GCA_043758445.1 of Akkermansiaceae bacterium. GTDB lineage: Bacteria > Verrucomicrobiota > Verrucomicrobiia > Verrucomicrobiales > Akkermansiaceae > Luteolibacter. The sequence continues at coordinate 1,750 of JAYVNM010000232.1, forward strand.
GCCTTGATGTCGAACCCGAGGGCACCCGCGCACTGTGGCTCGAACTCGCCGCCATCCCCTCGGCTTCGCCCAAAGTCTGGATGGATGCCTACCTCGCCGCCCTCGCAATTTGCGCCGGGCTTCCCTTTGCCACGCTGGATAGCGATTTCCGCCGCTACGAAGCCGCTGGCCTCCAGCTTCACCTCCTCTCCGCTTGACTCGATGCTACGTTCTGTTACCTTCATGTCATGAAATCCCACATCAGTGCTACTCTTGATGAAAAGCTCCTCGAAGACCTGAATCGCTTTGGCCAGCAGGAACGCCGTTCGCGCAGCCAAATCATCGAAATGGCGCTTGAGGAGTTCCTGCGGAAACGCTGCGGCGAGAACGACCAAATCGTAATCTCAGAAGGTCACTTTGCGGGTCAGTTCAGCCGGGAGGATACTTATGCGCGTTGAGGAACTCACTGGACGCATCCTAGTCGATACCAACGTGCTGATCTACGCCACGCTGGCGTCGGATCCACGCCATCACGTAGCCCGCCAAGTGCTGGAACAGCGCCACCGTGCGGATGTGGAATTGTTCGTCTCCGTGCAGAATCTAGCCGAAATGTATCCCAATCTCACTGGTCCGAAAAACCAGCCCCCGGATAGCCCTACTCTCGCCCGCGAAAAAATCCTCTCCCTTTCCCGCCTTCGGGGGCTGACGGTTTTGCCTCTTACCATGCAAGGCGTGGAGCAAGCTCTCGATCTCTGCGTCGATGGCAACGTCACCCGCCAAAGCTACTTCGACCACCAACTCGCCGCCCTCATGCTCCGCGAAGGCATCCCCACCATCCTCACCGAAAACGTCAAAGACTTCCTCTCCATCCAAGGCATCACCGCCCACAATCCTTTCCTCTGAAAAATCCTTCCCAAAGATTCAGGGACAACCGCAGATTGAAATCATTGAAAATAAAAATCTGTGGCCGTCCCTGAATCTGCGGGAATCAACAATCCGCTCCTCTGAACCGTCTCATGCCCGCCTCCTCGAAAAAATCCCTCCTCGAAGTCCAGTTCCCCATCGGCCAACTGTCGCTGGAGAGCTACCTGGAACGGGACGCGAGGACCGGAAAGATTCTCAATTCCCTCGGGAAATGGTGGGGGACGAAACCCATCGTTCTCACCCGCTCGGTAATTCTCGGCTCCTTGTTCGAAGCCTCGGATGATCCTGATCGGTGGCCGGAAGACTTGGAAATCTTTCTCAAGCTGCTCTGCTTCGATAACGCCGGGATGTGGAAACGCCGGAATGAAGGAAATCTCCTCCAAGCCCCCATGGCCACGCTTCGTTGAGCTTTGCCAATCGCACGCCCGTCCCGACGAACTGGAACTCTTCTGGCCGGACATCGAGGAGATTCGCTGGCGGCCACGCATGACCGATGACGAACTCGACCGACGCGCGGCCTTGGAAAAGCGTGTCTTCTACAGCCTCGGCCACGAAGTCCAGCGCCGCTATTGCAAGCGCATGGAAGAGATTGACGGGCCTCCGCCGGAAAGTTGGGAGGAAATCAACGCCTATTGCGGGCACCCGCGCCAACTCTCTCCAGGATTGGGTTTCCGAAATGTCGCATCGCCGATACGGACGCATGATCAAGGTGGGCGATGCCTTTTCCGGTATGGGGTCGATTCCCTTCGCCGCTGCCGAACTCGGTTGCGATGTCTTCGCCTCCGACCTGAATCCGGTTGCCAGTCTTCTAACATGGGGCGCGCTGAACATCATTGCAGGCGAGCCGGATTTTCACGCGGAGGTTCTCGCCGCCCAAAAGAAAATCTACGAGGAAATCGACCGCTGGTATCTGGAGGAAGGCCTCGAAACCAGCGAGGAAGGTTGGCGAGCCACGCTCTATTTCTACTGTCTGGAGATCACCGTTCCGGAGTGGGATGGGTGGAAGATTCCGCTTTCCGGAACGTGGCAGTTGCTCAAGTCCTCGAAGACATCTCCGTGGGTGGAATTGGTTCCTGAAGAGGCTTCAAAAAGCTTCCAGGTCAAGGTGAACCACGGCGGCAAGGGTTTTGCCGGTGCCGCGAAAGGGACCAAGGAAGGAACGGATGTGGTCTGCCCTCAGATGCTTTGGGATCTGCTTCATAGCCAAGGCAAGACCGCTAACACATCCCGCACAATCAAACCTAAGAGCCTGATCGAAAATCACGGTGGCTTGCGTCGCTGGGAAAAAACGGATTTTACTGCGCGCCCGGAAGATTTCTATCAGGAGCGCCTTTATGCGATCCGCTGGGAGAAACCCTTGCCAAAGGGGAGGAAGAAAAGCGTATTCCGCGAACCGCGTGACCACGACCTGAGATTGGAGGTTGCGACGGAGCACCGCATTGCGGAGAGTCTTGCGCTGTGCCATGAGCAGGGCTGGATACCGGATTGGCGGATTCAGGACGGCTTAAAAACTAGAGAGCTAATTCGCACGCGAGGTTGGACCTATTGGCATCAACTATTTACCCCGCGCCAGCTTCTGATGGCGGGTGAGTATTCGCGAAGGATCTCCCAAAAGCCTGCTGTGATACGCCCTGCATTAGTTCTGGCCCTCGGGCAAATACTGAACTACGGGGCTCGCCTTTGTCAGTGGCACGCTGGAGGTAACAGCACGACCCGTGTCTTTTACAATCAAGCATTCAATACTTTTTTAAATTATGTTGTTCGTGGCGCGAGTCAGATGAGCGAACAGTTTCAACCTAGTCACGCCTTATTGCCAGCGGGTTCTTCGCGCCAAATCTTGCCGTGCGATGCACGAGGTATTTCAACTACTTGTGACCTATGGGTTACGGATCCTCCATATGCGGACGCAGTCAACTACGAAGAGTTAAGCGAGTTTTTCCTAGCATGGTATAAACCGCACATTTCGAGCCTTTTCCCGGCTTGGCACACCGATTCGAAAAGGACGCAGGCTGTGAAGGGAGAGGATGCTTCGTTTCGAGTTTCGATGGCGAAGTGTTATTCAAATTTGGCAGCTCATCTTGAGGATAATGGTCTCCAAGTTTTAATGTTCACTCATAAAGATACAGACGTGTGGGAGGATTTGGCGTTGATTATGTGGTCTGCTGGGTTGCAGGTAAAGCAGGTCTGGAGTGTCGCGACTGAAAAAAAGTCGGGAGCCATTAAGAAGGGAAATTACGTCCAAGCCACCTACAACATGGTACTTCGTAAGCGCCCGGTGGATGCACCGATGGGCTTCGTAGATCTCGTCATTCCGCAAATCAAAACCCGCGTCGAGGAAGTCATTCGGCACATGCGCGACAGCCAGATCCAATCCGGCGGCCTTAACTGCGGCTATACGGATACCGACTACCTGCTCGCCGCCCAAGCCGTCGCCGCCGAGGTGGTGACGGGGTTCTCCAGCATCGATGGCATCGACCTCGATGAGGAACTCCGAACGCCCAACAAACAGCGCGGCAACTCGGTGCTCAAGGACATGATGAACCAAGCCAAGCGCACGGCGGTGGATTTCCTCGTGCCGATCGGGCTGGAAGAACACCTCCGCCGCTCGCCGGACGGCACCAGCGCCTATCAGTTCTGGCGCAGCCTCGCCCCCGAAGAGAAGTTTCTCCTCAAGTTCCTCGAACTCGAAGCAGGCGGAGTTTCCAAAATCGGAGCCTTCCAAGATCTTGGCCGCGCCTACGGCATCGCCGACTACGAAGACTTGTTAGGCCCGGTGGTCGCCAACGAAGCCCGTAGCAAGCTACCCAACGAATTCCCCCGTGCCGACCTCGCCCGCTGGGACGACGTGCCGGCCAACGAGCGCAACCAGTTTGCCCACAGCGTCACCCGCCACCTCTACCACGCCCTCAAAATGCTAGCCGAGGGAGCCGATGCCGACCGCGCCGTCAAGCACCTCGTGGACAGCACCAACTTCTGGTCGGAACGCCAAGGGAAGCACCTCGTCCTTCTCGCCTACCTCTATCAGACCACGGGCACCAACGAAGCCTGGGACACCATCCGCCCTCAACTCCAAACCTTACGCCTCGCCGTGGAGAACCACCGCGCCTAAACAATTCAAAGTCGTGAATATCTATAAAAATACGGAACGTCCCACAGATTCAGGAACAGCCGCAGATTAAAGAAATTGATCCATCCAAAATCTGTGGCCGTCCCTGAATCTGCGGGAAAACTTCCTTCATAAGACACATCACCTAACCATGCCGATCCAACGTTTCAGTTCCCGCCGCGAGCGCTTGTTCGATGCATTTCTGGGCAAGCGCCTTCCCGGAGCGGAACGCTACGACCGCATTGCTGGCTATTTCCAATCGAGCCTGCTCGCCCTCGCGGCTGAGGAATTCAAAGCCATTCCCAAAGTTCGAATCGTCTGCAACACCGACGTGAATCCTGCGGATGTCCATGCCGTCCGCCAAGCGGTGGGACCACGGCAAGAAGAACTCCAGGACGCCATGCTGCGGATGATCTGGAACAGCGGGAATTTCCCGCATGTGGTGGATGTCTATGGCGAGAAGGCCAAAGAACGGCTCAGGATTCTCCAGGAACTCGTGAAAGGAGATCCCGCGACAGGTAGAACCTTTGAGATCCGGATCGTGCCGGACAGTGAGTTCGGCTTCATCCACGGCAAGGCCGGAGTCTTGCGCTACCCCGATGGTAGCGCGACGAGTTTCATGGGGAGTGCCAACGACAGCCAACGGGCTTGGATGGCGAACTATGAACTCGTCTGGGAAGACGACGATCCTGAAAGCATCGACTGGGTGCAGGAGGAATTCGATGCGCTCTGGGATCGGGGATTTCCGATCAGTGAATTCATCGTCAAACAGATCGGACGCCTCGGCGAGCGGACGGTGATCGAGCACGTCGGCGCGTGGCGGGCGAAGCCTGAAATTTCCGCAGTCCTAGCAGAAGTCCCGACATGCACGGAGCTTTTCGGGTTCTGGGATCACCAAAAGTATTTCATCAAGAAAGCATTCGATGAACATCGGCTCTACTCGGGCATTGCCGGTCGAGGCGCACGCTATCTGCTCGCGGATGGTGTCGGTCTGGGCAAGACACTCCAGCTCGGAGGACTGGCCAAACTAATCGGCACCTTGGATAAGGAGCCGATTCTCATCGTCGCCCCCAAGGCGGTCGTAAGTCAGTGGCAAGAAGAGATCATGAACATGCTCGCCGCCCCCAGCGCTGTCTGGGACGGGCGCGGCTGGCTAACAGAAAGGGGCGAATACCATCCCGCCACCGAGAACAATGTGACCAAATGCCCACGGAAGATTGCCATCGTTCCGACCTCTGTGGTGCTGAGCACGGCACGGAGTAAATTCAACGGCAAGTTGACCGAGGATCTTCTGAAAATGAAGTTCAGTTGTGTCCTGTGGGACGAAGCGCACAAGATCCGCCGTTCCAATCTGCGTGAACCGAAAGTCTGGCAGTCGCCCGAGAAAAATCTCCTCTACGAATGGGCGCTCAAGCTCTCTAAACAAACCAAGACAATGATCCTGGCGACGGCCACGCCCGTTCAGATCCACCCGGTCGAACTCTGGGATCTCCTGGCCGTTCTAGCAGCGGGCAACCCGCAGGTGTTAGGATCGGATCTGAGCCGTTGGAAAGATGCGACCAATCCGCTGATGTTCGACGTTCTCGCTGGCCGCGTGAAGATCGACCAGCCCTATGAAAAATGGGAGTGGTGGAAAGACCCGATTCCAAGCGAAGAAGACCGGGATATTTTCCGCCTTATTCGCAATGCACTCGCGCTAGGGCCGCACCAAGATACCGCGAGCAATGCGGACTTCGATAAGATCGACGAACTCGATCAGGAAGAGTTGGGACAAATCGACCTGCGCGAATTGAATCCATTCACTATCCGGGTCATCAAGCGTTCCCGAGAGCGACTCGAACAAGAAGGAAAACTTGTGAAGATCGAGATGGTTGCCGTAGGCGACGACAGACCAGTCGTTTCAACTCACAGCGTGCGACAGGCACTGGAGATCGCAGAGGATTTTTCTCGGGAAATCCACAAGAAATCGAGTGCGGGCGGATTCATCAAAACCGGACTGCAACGCCGCGTGGGTAGTTCGGTCATTGCAGGGCTCAAGACGGCCGAGCGCATGTTGAAGGAGCGTGAAATCGAAGATGAAGAAGGATTCGACGAGACGGGCGAAAGCATCTATCCGCTGACGGAGGTCGAGCGGGAATTGCTGGAGCGCCTTCAAACCCATCTGGCGAGGCAATGGGAGCAAGAGGGTGATCCCAAGTTCGACCGGATTCTCGAAACATTGACCTCCGATTTTGAAGGTCGCACATGGCTCGAACTGGGAGCACTCATTTTCAGCCAATACTACGATTCCGCATACGCCTTGTGCGAATTTCTAGCTAGCCCGACTTTCGCTGTTAGATGGTTTTTGGGATCCTGATCGTTGAGATTGCGTTCATTTTTTCAAAAGGTCTCCACCACAGGCTTGGGATTCCGG
>JAYVNM010000233.1:0-2592 GCA_043758445.1 Akkermansiaceae bacterium
TCCTCGTCGAGTTCATCGCCACGATCCTTGAAGAGCGCATGGAGCGCGAGTGCGTAAATGAGAGATGGCTCACGATTGGTGGACAACTCTTTCAGTTGGACTAACAGGGCGTCCTTGCCCTCGGGGGATGTTGGCAGGGAATCCCACAATTGAGTGAACCATGCGGCGAAGAGTTTCGATTCGTCCGGCGTCTCGGTAGCTTGCACGAGGCTGAACTGATTTCCGGGAGTGATCCCCAGCCCGGCGGTGGTGAGCGGGCAATTTCCACTGATGACTTGGGTGGGCTGTCCGTCGGCATCCTTGATCACCAAGGTCGCTTGTGGAAGAGCACCGGGCGCGGATTTCACTTCCACGGATTTGCGCAACCACTGCTCGAAATCGCGGGCGAGCTTGTGACTCGATAGCTGATTGCGGTAGGTCCGGTCTGAATCGGAACCGCTAAGAGTGCCCGGATCACACGACGGGAGTACCAATCGGAATGAAGAAATCCGGCTCAGGGTTTCCTTCAATTCCCCGTATGCGAAAAGCGAAAAGCCGGAACTCGCAGCGTCCAAGCTGCCTTTCGGAGTCAGGTTGGCACGAAGCTCATCGATGACGCGGTCCGAACCTTGGTTTTTGAGGAGTTTCATGCGGCTGAAATACGGTCGGCAGGATCGACGCGTCACTTGGATGCAGGAGCATTTCAGTCTATCTCCAGCAGGGTGGGAAGTGGGATTTTTCGTTATCGCTCATTCAATATCCTCGCCTGGATCCATATTGCCTCGGCGAGCCTTGACGCCCCGCCAGTTCCTTCGAATGCCCCGGAATCGTGAAACTGGGCTTGGATGCGACTTCCTTGAAATCCCGCAGCCATGCCCCGGAGCGGCGTTCGAGATTAGGTCGGTCACGGCGGAAGCGGGAGCTTGCGGGCGGGCGGGCGGCGATGTCGGTCATCGTGTTGAAGGCGGCGGCGGAATGTTCACCGAGTTCATTGCGATCGTGCGTGTGTAGCGGACATTTGATTTGCTTTATGCTGATGGGCTGACTATAAAAATGTTGCCTAAAAATGCGCTGGCTCTGGACACTTCGACAAATGTGTCCGCCTTATTCAAACGAGCGGCCAAGGATTTTTACCAAGCGCTTGAGTTCCAACCGAAAGTCACCATTGGCGAAAAGGTCGAATATGGCCCCGCAACTGATCTAACCGAGATCGTCGCTGCGGAGAAGCATTTTGAAATCAAGGGTGATTTCGTCGCCAAGGCCGGATTTCCGATAGATGATACATTCGGCCTCAATATTTCACCTGATGGGAAAACCGTGACATAGCGACATTCCGCAGCAAAGTTGATTTCCTGTGAAATGACGAAACTGCACGTATTGAGGGACGAGAACGGCTGGTGGATGAAACTCACGCCCGAAGAGCGCGAGGCGGCGCAGAATCATCTGATCCAGCAGGCGCGGAACTCGGCGGAACAGTCAGATATAATGACTGCGGCAACTCATCGCATCGTGGAGCGGCTGCCCCCCCTACAACAGAAGTATTCTATCAAGATGAATGACGAGGAGGTGCCATGAAAATCTTCAAAGGCATCTGCGTTTTCACCACCGGCCTGGTGGCCACTCTCTATCTAGCGAATATCGGTGCCGGGGTGATTGAGCTGATTCCAGACAACATCCCGATTATCGGTAATCTCGACGAGGCCGCCGCGACCTTGTTATTGATCAACTGTCTTGCTTACTTTGGTTTGGATTTGAGGCGATTCTTTCCACCGAGGGCCAAACGGGGCGAGATGCGTAACGTCAACAAGCCGCTCAAGTGATAGAAGACAAGTGCTCCTTGCAAGGCGGGACGGAGCCTCTAAGCTGACACCCGTGATTGAAGGAAATCTTAATATCCAACGCCATTCATCGTGGTCGCGCTCACTCGTACGGATCACCCTGATCTGCGGCGGCTGCGTGGCGATTCTACTGCCTGCTTGGCTTCCGCATCGTGGTTCATTGCCGATCGAGGACGGCACGGTCAAGCTGTTGCAAGCGTTTTTGCTAGCCGCCTCCGCCGCCGTGATGCTCGGTGCGGCCACCCATGCCGGGCCTAACCGACCGGTCTGCCGAGTGATCGCCCTTGGCCTGCTTGCGGCCTTCGTCGGAGAGATCGCGGATTTCGTTTCCGGCACACTGGGTCGGCCGTTTCCCGAAGCTTGGGTGGTGGGCCTGATCTTGTTATTTACGGCAATCAACATCATCCGTCACCGTTGGGTCATGCTGCATTTCGTCTCGACCATGGGCAATCACGCTGGCACTGGCCTGATCGGCGCGGCCCTGCTGATCCTGTATGTGTTCAACCGGGTGATCGGCAGCTCAAAGTTCTGGCAGGCCGCGCTCGGGGCGGCATTTTCGCCAGGCATTCCGAAAATTTGCCGGGGCTATTTGCAACTGCTCGGCTGCTACCTGATTTTCATCGGCGTGCTCGGGCTTTCCATCACCCTAGCGCGGAGGAAAGAGACTTGAAGACGTTAGAGTCCAGATACCAGATACCAGATACCAGATACCAGATACCAGATACCAGATACCAGATACCAGATACCAGATACCAGATACCAGATACCAGATACC
>JAYVNM010000234.1:0-2581 GCA_043758445.1 Akkermansiaceae bacterium
CGACTGCACGTAGGCGAAAAAATTGCCAGCTTCGCCCAGCACCGCGCTTTGTGGGATGGCGATGACGGATTCCGACTCGGCGGTGACGATGTTCAATTCTGCCCGCATGTTAGGCCGGAGTTTGAAATTCTCGTTTTTGATCCGCACCCATACTTTGAGAGTCCGGGTATTGGCATCGAGCTCGCCACTGAGGAGATCGACGGTTCCCGTAAATAACTCCTCTGGATAGGACTCCACCTTGATTCGGACTTTTTGTCCGCTTTTGACAGCGGCGATCTGACCTTCGAAAATCCGGCCCTCCGCATAGACCTCCGTGAGATCGACGATTTCCAAAAGGTGTTTATTCGCTTCCACCGCATCCCCTAACACGACATCCCTTTCAATCACCACACCGTCTATCGGCGAGACGTAAGAAACACGCGGTGGTGGATTGCCGGGTTGGAGGCTCTCCACCTCGACCACCGCCTGGTCTTTTTTAACAGGATCTCCCAGAGAGACACCGATGTCGGAAACCCTGCCCGCGATCCGGCTGGTGACCGCTGCAGTCCGGCTCGGAATCGCCTCGATCTGACCGAGCACCAACACGGTCTTATCCAGCGTCCGGAGTTCGATTTCCTCGACCTGTAGGGCGAGGTTTTTCTTCGCCTCGGCAGAGATGGCAATCGGGCCGGTGGTCGGGCCGGCGGCGTCATCGCCCGGTGCCTTGTCGTGACCGGCATGAGGGTAGGCCAGTGTGCTGGCCGCCAAAAACAGTGCGAACGTGAAAGGAAATTTGGATCGGCTAGATTTCATAATAAATGTGCTGGGAAGAGGTTAGCGGGAGGGTAAAACGCTCGCTGTCGCGGTTTCCCATGCGGTTCTCGCTTTCAGGAAATCCCCGACGGACTCCAGATAGGACTGGCGGAGTTCCGTGAACTGTTGCTGCGCCTGAATGACGGCAGTGATGGGGTAAAGACCCTCGTCGTAGCCTTTTTGAAGCAGGCTCATGTTAGTTTCAGCCAGCTTGAGGGAAACATCCCGGTATTGCCGAAGTATTCCTTGATGGCGGCGCATTTGATTTTCGGCGCTTTGGGCTTCCGTCTTGATTCGCAATTCTAGGGCTGAAAGCTCCGCTGCATTTCGCTGCCGGTTGGCCTGGGCCTCCCCGACTTTGGCATCGTTGTTGTTCCAGAAGGGCAAGGGAACAGTGAGAGAGACTCCAATCAGATTGTCAGCTTTGGTGCCAATGGGTGAGGCAAACTTTCCTACCGAGCGGCTGTAGCCGAAACCGACTGTCCAATCCTCCCACTTCCCGGCCTTGGCCAGAATGATCTCTGCAGCGGCGCGGTCGATGCCGAGTGCCGCCAGTTGATGATCCGGCCTCCTCGCATTGGCTTGTCTGGTCGCGGCGGCCAAAGCTTCCGCATTCAGCTCAAGATTGGCGAAACCGGACAGTATTAGCGATGTGATTGGGTTTCTTCCTAGCAGGCCATTCAGTTCCGTCATGGCGATTTCCTGCTGATTCAACAAGGCCGCTCTGGCTAGGTTCAATTTCTCAGCTTCCATCTTCGCAAGATTTACATCGGCTTCGGAAACCTCGGCGACCTTGAACCGCTTCTCAGACGAATCGATGAGTTTTCCGATAATGCGGGCAGTCTCCTCATTGGCCTTCACTTTATCCTTAAGAACGAGCCATTCCCGGGCGCGGTCCATGACCTCACCCGCGAACAACCGTTCCTGATTGCGGACTTCGGCTAGAGCCATCGCGACATCGACGCGTGCCACGGCTCTCTCCTTTTCCAGCCGACCAGTGATCGGGAAGCGTTGTTTGAATCCGACGGAGAGATTGTATTCGCCCTCATTTTTTAGCAATCGGTCCTCCGCATGGCTTAACTCTAACTCAGGGTTGGGCATGAGACCGGCCTGTTTCAAGCGCGCTTCTGCTTGCTGGATTGCAAACCGCGCGGCAATGAGATCGCGGTTGCCACGCCACGCCGAAGCGACAGCCTGTTCGGGTGTAAATGTAAGAGGAATCGCCTCCGCTCGGACCAAGCCGGTCACAAGGAGAAAGGAGAAGCAGATGTGCTTGAACATGATGGTGGCGGGACAGAGTGCCTGAACATTAAGTTAGGAGTCTGGGTTTGATCCACGCCGGATAGATCATAAAATTCCGGCGCGGATCTTTACCAAACTTCCAACCAAAGAAGAGTTACTTCACCTCGTCGCCGCAATGAGGCATCTTCGCGCCAAAGTAAGGATTCTGAACTTCATCAGGTGATTTCTGGAGCCAACTGGCACCCTTGCCACCGAAAGCCATCGGACAGTGCATCTCATGCATAGTCTTCTTTTCCTTCGCCGTCGGAATGGCGGCATCGCTCAACTCCTTGAAATGAATGCGTGCTTCATCTAGGGTTTTGCTATCGGCGATGGCTTGGCAATGCTTGACCAACGCGCTGTCCTTGTCGGCTTTTACCAAGCCGCCGGCCGCTTTCTTGGCCGCTTCGAGATCGTCCTTGTAGAGTGCGGTGGCGATGACCGAATAGCCTTCCTCCATGACACGGGCTTGGGCTTCTTTACGAGCGGTCTCATGGTGGGGCTCTTG
>JAYVNM010000235.1:0-8100 GCA_043758445.1 Akkermansiaceae bacterium
TGCTGCCAAATCTTGCGGGTTTTCGGGGTGATGTTGATCTCCATGCCGGATGATCAATAAATCCGAACAATATGTCGAATTTATTTTGGCGGAGTTCCTTATGCGTCCATCGGCGTTCATTTGCGGTTCTATTTTCCTCTTTAGTCATGCTTTTTTGCCGCCGTCAGCCGCATCGCCACGAAATAGAGGACGCCGACCACGAGGACAGCGGCGATGATCCACATAGATTCATGTTTCACCGCCCCCTCAAGCTGATCAAAATTCACGCCTTCGCCTTTCTTGAGCGCCTCCATCTGCGAGGCATCTAAGGTTTTGCCCACCTTCTGCCCCAGGAAGGCCAGCACGCAGCACCAGATCGCGGAGCCCACTAATGTCAAGATGTTGAACTTGAGAAAGCCCATGCGGATCATCCCGGCGGGGATTGAAATCAGGTGGCGAATCACCGGCAGCAACCTAGCGAAGAAAATTCCTCCCAGCTCGTAGCGGTGCATGAATCGCTCCGCCCGCTCGATCTTAGCAGGCGGCATGAAAAAGTATTTCCCGAACTTCATCACCACTGGACGCCCGACGAAAAAGGCCACCCAATATGTAATCACCGAGCCCAGCCACGAGCCGAATGTCCCTGCTAAAATGACCCCCGGCAGTGTCATGCTTCCGCCCTGCGCCGCCAGTATCGCCGCCGGTGGCACGACCAGTTCACTTGGCACCGGAAATATCGAACTCTCCATCGCCATCAACAAGATTACCCCGCCATAGCCCCATTCGTGGACAAGCTTGAACCACGAGATAAGACACGAATGGTACCATTCGACGAATAAATGCATCATAAGGGCCGAAACCATGACCCCCTGACGCCGAATGACAAGTTATCCGGTAACGAAATTGGCAATTTTTTGCGACTCGGTTATGTCCGCTTGCTCACGACCACAGATTATCTTTCGGGAAACCTTGAAACTTGAGCGCCTGCCATGAGAATTCCGCCATGCGCCTGATCTTGCTCTGCCTCGCCATGCTTGCCCCCGCCCGTGCGGACAATGCCCCGCTCGACGCCTGGCTCAAGCGCCAGCCTGGCATCACCACCCTCGACTGCGCGTTCACTCAAGAACGCAAACTCCCGGCGCTGAAAGTCCCGACCACCACGCCCGGACGCTTATGTTTCTCCAAGCCCGACAAAGTGCGCTGGCAGTTAGGTGAACCTTTTCAAACCCTGGCCGTCTCAGATGGCAAGACGCTGACCCTAGTCGATTACGCCACGAAATCCGCCCGCCAGACCCGTGTGGATTCGCCCCAGGCCGCGCGATTTTCATTACTGTCCGGCAAGGCATTCCAATCGCCAGAAGCGTTCTATCAGGCCTTTGATATCATCGAATCCCGCGTCACCGAAGGGGTCTGGCAATACACACTCAAAGCCAAAGATCGCCGCATCAGGTCACAAATCCCATGGATTTTCCTCGATATTGATCCCGGGAAAAACGAACTGCGAGCGCTAGAATTCGAACTGCAAGACAAGTCCCGTCTGCGCACGATCTTCACCCACCCGGTCTTCAATACCAAGTTGGACGACGCCCTCTTCAAACCAGACCTAACAGGCTATGACGTGAAGTGAGGCAGGTCTAACGAAGCAGCGCGCTCGCCGTCCACAGCATCGGTGCCTGACCGTGGAGGTCGCCAGCGGTGCGCGGGCGGGCAAGGTAGTATGGCTCGTCAAAGCCCTTGTTAGTTCCCACACAGACCTCGCGAAGGTTGGCGTTTTCATCGAGCAATCCGACCAACGCCAGCCAAGCCTTACGGGCGGCGAGACCATAGGTTTTCTCCTCTAACCAACCGTTTTTCACGCCGGTGACCATGGCAAAGGTGAACATCGCTGTCCCTGAGGATTCCGGCCACGACGCGGGCTTGTCAATGAGTTGACGCCACATGCCCGTGTCCATTTGGGTGTCCAATAGTCCGGCCATCATTTTGCGATAGCCTGCCATGATTCGAGCATACTGTGGGTGACTTTCCGGGAGTGAGCGGAGCAACTCAGCGGACCCCGCAGCCATCCAGCCATTGCCACGGCCCCAGAAGAAATGCGAATCCGTGCCGTGATAAAACAGGCCATTGGACTCCTGCATCTTGTCCAAATAGGCGGCCATCGTCAGCGCGGCACGGTCGAGATATTTGGCATCGCCCGAAGCACGGAATGCCTGCACTTGGACGATTGGAATCATATACATGTCGTCGATCCAATACCGCGCTTCCGTCGTAATTCCGTCCGGCGTGGTGTTCTCCCACTGGGCATCGGCAAGGCCGAGACCGAGCGCCTTGCACCGTGCGTCCTGCGTCTGGATAAATATCTCAAGCGGCGCGGTGCCTGCCACCCGCAGATCCACATGCGCCTCGTGGCTGATGTGAATGGCCACCGGATCACTCAAAAACGGCACGAAGCGTTGCACCAGGCGATCGCGTAAATCCTGATCTCCTGTTAGTTTTGCAACCGTTAGCGCACCATACCAAGCGATGATTTCCGGATAGATCAAACTGGCTTCCGGTTTGTCCGGGGTGGCCTCGTAGCGAAATTTCCGGACAATCACATTCTCGGCAATTCGCTTGCCGACTGCGGCAGGCGCAGCACCATCCGGCCAGTCATTGAAAAACGCCGAACCGGGCTTGTCCGCCGCCAGACCCGTGAACGAGACGGCAAGAGAAATGGCTGTTAGATAAGTTGAATATATAAATTTCTTCATTGGGTCGGTGGGGATGCAGGATCACTTTTTCACGGCTACTTTGACCTCAATCGGTGAGGACAAACCGTGCGCGAAATCAGCAACATACTTTTTCCAAGCAGCGGCATCCGTGAACAGACCGGCCTTGTCCCAACAAAAACCGGCCCAATAAAGCGCCGTGTTGCCATCCGTTTTCGCGAGGACGAGTTGGTTCAAGGCGTCCTCCGTCTGTTTTTCAAATGCCTTGGGGCTAGTGATGATCGCGAGTCCTTGGTTGCCGGCATTCTTTTCCATTTTTTCCCACTTCATCAGCCAACCCTCGGCGGGATTCGCCTCAACCACTTCGCCCGCGGTTTTCTTCAGGCCGATGCCAACTGTTAGATGCGCGTGTTTGTCGCCGTCGGGTGGCGTGTAATGGCTTTCAAAGCGATCAAACTGCTGCCCGGCATCCAGCGAAATCCGTTTGGTCTCGCCGACGTTCACGCCGTTGACGAGAAAGGGCGCGTATTCCAGCTCGAACAACACCCGAATGGGGCCGTTGGCGAGGACGTTGGAATTGGTGAAATTATGCCCGGTCCAAAGTTGGTCGCCAGCCCACAAACCATCGCCGCCGCAGCCCCGGCTCACGCCAGCGGAGTAGAAATCCGCGCCGTCGCCATGGTCGGCGTGATAGTCGTCGGTTAGATACCAGTCGTTGATAACCAGTTGCGGCGTGCGCTTGGACCAGATGTCGATGGTATTGCTGGTGAGCGGCTCGCCCTTCCAGGTTTCCAGCGCGGCCCCATAAGTGCGGTGGGCGATGCGGTCGTTTTCCCAAGCGAAATCGTCAAACCGTTCTCTAACGAATCGCCCGAAGGCCTTGTATTGACCTTTCTGATAGACCTGTCTTGCGCCGGTGGTCACAGTGAAAGTCTTGGTTTCACCGGCGGCGAAATCGGCCTGAAAAATCACGGCGTCGAAGGTGCGGAGCACGTCGCCGTCGTTGTCGATGGCTTGGCAAATCAACTCTTTTCCGGCGGTGTCCTTGACGTGGATCTGGTTGAGGTTTTTCGCGTTCAGCGGGGCGAGTTCCTTGGCAGTTAGCTCAAGGGTCTGGCTGGCGCGGGCCAGCGGCAATTTGTTCGTCGCGCTCACATCAAGTTGCGCGGCCCAGCCTAGGACAGGACACGCCAAAAGCGCGAGAAATGCGGGGGATTTTAGTGTGATTGCCATACTGTGGGTTGCTAGATGTGAGCTGTAGTGACGATCTTTCCAAGCTGGCGGCGGGCGTCAGGAGGCGGCGGCGACTTTCAAAGCGGCGGCCGATTTCCGCAGTTCCATCACCGTGATCGGCGGGACGTTGAGCAGGCAATGCTCACTGCGGAAGAGGTCGAAAAGCGAATGCTCGGCGATCTGCAAGGACACTTGATAGGTGATGAACACGCTGTCCGGCCCCATGGCCAGGGCGATGTTCGAAAGCAATTTTTCCCGCAGATCGCGGTCCATGATGGTGAAGGGAATGCCGGAGACGATGTAGTCGGGATTGGAAATGCCGAGGTTTTCCAAGGTCACGCCGAGGTGCAGGGCGTCGGTATGCACCACGGTGACCCGGGCGTCATGGGCGAATTGTTTTTCCAAATGCGCGGCGAATTGGACGTCCAACTCGATAAGGATCAGCCGCGACTCAGGGTTCATGCGGCGGACGATTTGGCGGGTGTGACAGCCTTCGCCCGGCCCCAGTTCGATGACCACGCGGGGTTTGGAAAAGTCGATTCGTTTCGCGGTTTGGCGGGTAAGAAAGCCCGAACTTGGGACGATGTAGCCGACCCGGATCGGGTTCGCGAGGACGCGTTTGAAGAACAGGAGACTCATAGGGGTAGGTGGAAGGAGAGTCATAACCCAGTTAATTGCAATTTCCTAGCCCTACTTCATCCGACTTTGCTGGCCAGCAATAGGAATGGTGCTGGCTGGCGGGTGCCGATGGCTGCGTATTTCGCAACCCGCCAGCCAGCGGCGACCTGAGCGGTCAACCAAACCTCCACCGCTACCGCCTCGGCAGCACCGGCAGGATGACCGGGGTAACAGATGACGGCGAGGACACCACCGGGTTTGAGCACGGCGGACGCTGTGGCGAGGGCCTCCAATGTGCTCGCTGATTCAGTGGTCAGCGCGTGATTTTCCCCAGGCAGGTAGCCGAGATTGAACATCACCACAGCGGCAGATCCGGCGGCGGCACGGGCGGCCATTTCCGTATGGGACTCATGGAAAAATTCGACCCGTGCGGCGAGTCCCGCCGCCGTCACCCGCGACGTGGCGGAAATCAGCGCCGCTTGCTGTAAGTCGAAGGCGAGCACCCGGCCCGCCGCGCCGACGCATTCCGCGAGGAAAACCGTGTCGTGACCATTGCCCGCAGTGGCGTCGATAGCGAGATCGCCGTGAGTGATCCGAGGCCGGAGAATTTCCTGCGCTAACGCGGTCGGTCGTGGAGGAAACAGCGGGGCCGGATCAGCGGGAGTCATCCTTGCGAGCTTGGGTGAGAAAGAGCCGGAAGTCCACCTCCGGCTCCGGCTCCGCGCCGTCTAACAACCACCGGGCCAGCCGCCGCGCCATACCGGGCGCGTAGAGCGTGCCCTTCGAGCCAAGCGCGTTAAACATCCAGCCGCCGCTATCAAGCGGACCGATCAATGGCTGGCTACGTCGCAAAATCGGCCGCACCGCCGCATCGTGGCCGATCACCTCGAAGTCCGGGCCACCCAGGCGGCTGGCGATTTCCGTCACCCGCACCCGCCCGTCGGCCGTCGGGAGTTCGTCGAGATCGTGCCATTCATACGTCGAGCCGACCTTGAAAACTCCCCCACCCTGCGGCACTAGCCAGCCGCCCGCGCCGATGCGGATGTGCGACTCATCCCAGCCGGTCACGCGGATTGTTAGGATTTCGCCCTTCGCGCAACGGTGCTGGCCGTAGGCACCTGTTAGTAAACCCGCCGCGCCCTCACAGCGGATTTCTCCCGACTTCCCGCTGCTAGAAAATTCGCCTAACTGATAACAACCGCGTTGGCTAAAAAACTTCCGCGAGCCATCCAAAAACGCCAAGGTGTCGAGACGACCGCCGCCATGAACCAACACTGCGCCCACCCAGCCGTCGGGCGTGGGCACTTCCACCGCCGACCACGGCGCGGCAACCGGGGACTCAAGTTTGGTGATGATTTTCCGCCATTCTTTAGCCGAACCAGCGAGTCTCAAGACCGGGAGTGGATGCCATAACTTGCACCCGAGCCGCGACTCCACGGCTGCGTAAAACTCCCGCATTTCCGGCAGAAAATCCGCGATCCGCCAGCTTGGCTCGAAGTTTTTTCCGGTCACTGGATTCACCATGCCCGCCGCCATCCGCGAACTGCCGCCCGTGCCGCGATCCACGATCACAAAGTCCGCGCCACGTTCCCACAGTGCCCATGCCAGACAGGTTCCAGCCAGACCTTGGCCGGCGATACTCCATCTAACATCGGCCCCGTTCACTTGGGCATCAACTCCTCGTTCGGGTCGGGCCAGGCAGCATCGTGACCTTTCGCGTAGCTGAACAAATGCTTGTGCAGATAGGGCGTAAAGGCGGGCTGTTGCTCCTTCGGTAACTTCGCCGTGATCGCGTCGTTGAGGGCGCGCATCAGCTTTTGCATTAGGTGCAAGGTGAGCTGCCGTCCCTTGCGCCCCTTCTGCACCTGCTTGTGGTTCAGTTGCTCGGTCGAAATTTCCACCAATTCATGATTGGCGATTTTCCAGCGGTCCAGCAGGCCGTCAAGTGGCTGTGGACCGTGATCGCGGGTCGGTTCATCCATGCCTTGGTCTAGCGCATGATGGCGGCGATGCTAAGGAAAAAATCAGAACTTCCCGTCTCGACAACTGGCCCACGGGGACACCCATTTCAGACATCCTGATTGTGCCGCCCCGATATTGGGCGGGTATTCAGCCCTCAATATCATCGCGAATCGTCAACCCAGCCCGTTGGGCTGGGTTGGTATAATGCCGGGCCGTTGGCCCTCAAGAGCGCCAAATCATTTTCCGACCGGCCACGCAAACTCAGGGGATACGGCACCCGGATCAGGATTTCTGAAATTATTCTCGCAGGCGGTTAAGCGTGTAGTAGCCGGTGGCGTTCGTCATCGGTGCGCCGTCCGCGCCGGCGATGCTCTTGAGTGTAAGTTGATGATGTAGAGGAAGTCGTGAGTGCGGATGGCGCGTTGGGGATATGGGAGGTAATCCGGGCGGGCGTTTTCGACATGCCGCTCGCGGCCGATGAACACGGCGTCGCGCTCCGGCTCGACCTGGCCGGAGGCTGTGGACTTGAGGAGCTTTACCAATCTGCGCCCGGTCATCACTTCGGGAATTTTCACCTCACCGAGTTCGAGAAATGTCGGCGCGAGATCGGGTAGCGTGATAAGGTCGTCAACTCCGCGACCACCCACGGTGCCTGCGCCGCGGATGGCGAGGGACACGCGGAAACCGAAGTCGTAGAGGTTGCACTTGCCATGCGGAAATCCACCAGCACCGTGATCGCCACTCACGACGATGAGCGTGTTGTCGAGCTCGCCCATGGCTGCGATTTTTTTGAGAAAAATCCCGCGAGCCGCATCGAAGGATTGGGCTTCGCCGAAATAGTCCGCCAAATCCTCGCGCAGCTCCGGCACGTCTGCTAGAAATGGCGGCATTTTGCCCTTCAGCGATTCTGGATCGATACCCCACAGCGCCTTGCCCGCCCCCTTCGTCCACGAGCGATGAGTCTCCGTCGGGCCGAACCAATAACAGAACGGCTGGCCGCGATTTCCGGGCGCTTCGCCTCGGCAGCATCGAATAGCAAGTTGTGCTGCTCCGTGGGGTCGGCTGATAGATCGAACATCTCATAGGCATTTTTTCCCCAGAAATAGATGAGCTTGTGGGTGGCGGTGCGGACCCCAAAATGGGCGGCGGTGTTGTGATCACCCGGATCGTGATAGTAGCGGTAGTAAACGGAGGTGCGCCAGTCGCTAGGTGACTCGCCGCGTAGGAGCGGGGCGATTGAGCGTGACACCGAGCGTGGACATGTTGCCCTACAAATCAGAATAAGCCGATCACCAAACTGAGCTCCGTTGAGCATCTTGAGTGATTGACCTGAGTAACACCATCACAGATTTTATGGCAACTCATCGAGGCCAGCGTTTACCGTAGGCGGATTGCTATGAAGCCAAACGGCACCGGTAGCACGGAGGAATCATGACAGACTTGCACGCCGAAAATGACCGTCTTTTTCGAGAGGCTAGAAGCCTATCCTCCTCTCAGATCCGCGCACGGCGGCGGCGGAGCAGGGCGAGCAGGCCGATGCCGCCCAACAGCGCGGCACCAGGCTCGGGGACGGCGGTGTAGGTCAGATAGATCTGGCTGTTGT
>JAYVNM010000236.1:0-8090 GCA_043758445.1 Akkermansiaceae bacterium
GGAGGCGATGTTAAAAATAGTCGCGCCGCCGATGCCGGAAGCTTTCATGGCCTCAAGGTCCTTGGTGATGCCTTCTTTCGAAAAGTTAGAGCCCATCCAGTGCCACCATACATATGGACGTGTTTTCACAGGAGGATTTTTAAAATCCGACTCGAGCGTGGACTCAGCCGCGCCCGCGCAAGCGATGGCAGCCCATGCCAGTATGGGAAAGACACATTGGTGTGGTTTGATCATGGGTGGGAAGTGATTTTGAGAGGAGGTTATACGTTGAAACGGTCGTCGGGTTTTCTGGCATTCGCTGGTGATCGCGTTCCCGCTTCACTACGACCTATGGATCAATAGATCTATCGAATAAATTGCTTACCAGGAAATAGCTGGTCCTCGCGGATTAACCCGACTTTCGCTGTTAGATTAGAAAATCGTCGAATTTCGCTCCGCTGAGGCGCTGGAACCCTTGATTTTACGACATCGGGCATCCGAAAAGGGCTGTGGTGGAGACCCTCCCCATGGACAGACTGAATCTAACAGTGTTATTCTCAGGGCCAATCAATGTTCCTGCGCGTCAACAAACGATTCAAAGACGGCAAGATGCACCGTTATTGGAGTGTCGTCGAAAACCGCCGCATCGCCGGTGGTAGTTCCGTTCAGAAAACCCTGCTCTACGACCTCACCAGCACCTACTTCGAGGTCGATGCCAACGGCCCGGTTACCGAAGCCAGCCGTCTCAAAGCCTTCGGTTACAGCCGCGACAAACGGCCCGACTGCGTGCAAATCGTCATCGCCCTCATCATCACCCCCGACGGCCTTCCCATCGGCTACGAAGTCATGCGCGGCAACACCTCCGACAAAACCACGCTCGGCTTCACCCTCCCCGTCCAACCCCCGCCCGAGATCCGGAATCCCAAGCCTGTGGTGGAGACCTTTTGAAAAAATGAACGCAATCTCAACGATCAGGATCCCAAAAACCATCTAACAGCGAAAGTCGGGGTAGGGTGGAGTCGGACATGGAGAGAAAATAGGTCGTACGAGTCCTATAGGCCTTAGTGTGGTTCAGCGAGCCAGTTCAGT
The DNA here is from genome assembly GCA_043758445.1 of Akkermansiaceae bacterium. Lineage (GTDB taxonomy): Bacteria > Verrucomicrobiota > Verrucomicrobiia > Verrucomicrobiales > Akkermansiaceae > Luteolibacter. Next base: position 1,069 of record JAYVNM010000236.1, read on the forward strand.
TAGCAATGCTTGGTTCAAACGAATCCCGGCCTCGAAGTTTTCTACCGGGAAATTTTCGTTAGGCGCGTGGATTTGAGCATCAGAAAGCGCGAGACCTAACAGCAAGGTGTCCGCCCCGAGGATGTCGCGGAAGGTTTGCACGATCGGGATGCTGCCGCCTTCGCGGATGAGCACGGGTTCTGCTTCGAAGGCGAGGCGTAGGGCTTGTTGCGCGGCGAGGCCGTATTTCGAATTCGGGTCGGTGGCGTAGGGTTTGCCATCGTGGCCGGGGCGGACCTCGACTTCGACGCCGGACGGGCAGTGCCATTCGAGGTGGCTCTGGACCTTTGCCATGATGTCCTTCGGGCTCTGGTCGGGGACGAGGCGGAAGGAGAGTTTCACAAATGCTTCAGCCGGAATAATTGTCTTCGACCCCTCGCCCTGATAGCCGCTGCCGATGCCGTTGACCTCGGCGGTGGGGCGGGCCCAAGTGCGCTCGGCGGACGAATAACCGGGTTCCCCAAACAGGCCAGGCGAGCCAGTGACTGATAGAAAATCCGCATCACTCACGCCGGGGATGTTGGCCCACATTTCGCGCTCCCACGGTTCCAGCGGACGGACCTGATCGTAGAAACCCTCGATGGCGACCCGGCCATCGAGCGCGTGAAGACTGGCAACTAGCCGAGCCATGGCGGCAGCGGGATTGGCCACCACGCCTCCGAACAGCCCGGAGTGGAGATCGCCTTTCGGACCGCGCAGGATGGCTTCGCAACAGGTGATGCCGCGCAGGCCATAACCTAGGGTCGGCACGCCGGGCGCGACCATGCCGGTGTCTGAAATGGCGATGACATCGCACTTCAACTCGTCACAATGATGGAGTAGGAACGAGGCGAGATTTGGGCTGCCGATTTCCTCCTCGCCTTCGAACAGGAAGATCAAATTTACCGGTAACTCACCGGTTTCCCGCAGGGTCTTCTCGACGCCTAACACATGCGCCATCATCTGCCCCTTGTTGTCGGTGGAACCGCGGCCCCAAATTTTTCCCTCACGGATGACCGGCTCGAAGGGAGGACTCGTCCACAACGCCAACGGATCGACAGGTTGCACGTCGTAATGGCCATAGATCAAGACCGTGCGGCGACCGGCGACATGTGGATTACGCGCCAGCACGACGGGGTGCTTGGGCGTCTCATGGAGTTCCGTGGTCAGGCCCATGGCGGTGAGTTTGGCGGTCAGCCAATCCGCGCAGGCCCGGACATCGCTGGCATGGCTCGAGTCGGTGGAAATGCTCGGGAAGCGGAGGAAGGAAAACAGATTTTCGAGTTCGGGCGTCACGCTGGGAATGCTTGCCGCCAGTCCGCCCGTCTCGCAAGGCGAATTCATGAAAACGTCGGGGCTAACGGACGGGTTCTGCCCACCGCGCATCACTCAGGAAAGCATTCAAGTTTGCAGCAGGGCGTTCGATTAACGACTGCCAAAGCGGCACATCCACAGGATCATTCAGGGCATCCAGAGGGACCTCAGATTCGCAATCCGTCCGGGCCGGAATTCGCGATCCCCCTGAAATGACCCGGAAATCCTCGTGCATCCCGCCGCCGCAACCCTTACCACTTGGGCGTGGATAACATGGACCCAATCATTGATTTACACAGCGATAGCTACTTCATGGGCCAGGCGCTGCGGGAAGCGCGCAAGGCCTACGCCGCCGATGAGGTTCCCGTCGGGGCCGTGGTGGTGCATGAGGGCCGGATCATTTCCCGCGCTTGGAATCAGGTGGAAACACTCAAGGACGCCACCGCCCATGCGGAAATGCTGGCGCTGACCGCCGCCCAAGTGGCACTGGGGGATTGGCGCTTGGAAAAATGCACGCTCTACGTCACCAAGGAGCCCTGCCCGATGTGCGCGGGGGCCATCGTCCACTGCCGCCCGGAGCGGGTGGTATTCGGGTGCCCCGACCCTAAAGTCGGCGCGGCGGGCGGCTGGATCAATCTGCTCGATGCCAATCCCCCGCTCAACCACCGCTGCGAGGTGACGCCCGGCGTGCTCGGCGAGGAATGCCTCTATCTACTCCAGAGTTTTTTTCGCGAGGCCCGGGAAAACAAGAAGCGCGGCAAGGAATCGGGGAATCCCGCCACCAACTAAGCGCCCGGCTCGTTTCCCGGTTTCCACTTGATGTTGCAGCCGCTGCTCGGGTAGGGCCGGACGAGCGGCTCCTCCCCCGCAAGCATCCGCCGGACCGCCTCGCGCAGATCACCGCCATGCGGCTCGACCCTGCTGCGTGGCCGGGAATCATCGAACTGTCCGGCATAGAAAAGTTTCCCCATGGTCGTGAAAAGGAAGAAATCTGGAGTGCAGGCGGCACCGTGAGCCTTCGCAACCGCTTGGGATTCATCAAGCAAATAGGGAAAATCCCAGCGTCTTGAGGCGGCGAAGCTTTTCATCGGCTCGGGGCCATCCTGCGGGTAATTTTGCACGTCATTCGGATTGATCGCCACGGTGTTCACCCCTAGGGCGGCGATTTCCCGGGCCAGATCTCCTAACGAATCCGCCAGGTGGATCACAAATGGACAATGGTTGCAGGCGAATACGACCAGCAGGCCACGCTCACCCGCCACCTCCGCACGGGTGACAATCCGGCCATCCGCATCCGGCAAGGAAAAATCAGGAGCGGCATATCCCGGACTCAGTTGAAAGGTGGAAAGAACTTCTGACATGAAAACACACTATCACAAATCCTGCGTCCGTAAAACAGTTTTCCCGCTTGGACATGGGCCGGTTCCCGCGCATCTTCCCCCCGTCATGCCAGAAGGTCTTTCCCCGGCGGAACTCCTCCGCTACTCGCGCCACCTGCTCATTCCCGCAGTGGGCGAAGCGGGGCAACTGCGTTTGAAAAATGCCTCCGTCCTGCTGATCGGGGCGGGTGCCTTGGGTTCACCCGCCGCCCTCTACCTTGCCGCAGCCGGCGTCGGCAGACTGGGCCTCGTCGATGCGGATGTGGTGGATGCCTCCAACCTCCAACGCCAGATTCTGCACGGTGAATCATGGCTGGGAAAACCGAAACTCGAAAGCGCCGCCGCCCGCCTCCGGGAGGTGAATCCGCATGTGACGGTCGAACCACACCCTGTTCGATTCACGCCGGAAAACGCCCTACAGATCGCCACTTCATACGACATCCTCGTGGATGGCTCGGACAATTTCCCCACCCGCTTTCTAACCAACGACACCGCGTTCCTGCTGCGAAAGCCACTGGTCTATGGGGCGATCCACCGCTTCGAGGGGCAGACCAGCGTCTTCGCCCCGCATCTCGGCGGGCCTTGTTACCGGTGCTTGCTGCCGGGCCTGCCGCCGACCGGCAGCGTGCCATCCTGTCAGGAAGCCGGAGTCTTGGGCGTGCTGCCGGGCATCATCGGCTCCCTACAGGCGATGGAAGCACTCAAGCTCATTCTCGGCATCGGCGCAATCCCGTTAGGGAAACTCACGTGCTATGACGCCCTCAACAGCACCTTCCGCAGCCTCAAGCTCAACCGCGATCCGCAATGCCGGCTGTGCGGGGACCACCCCCACATTCACCAGATTTCCAATGCGGAAACCAGCACTTCTAACACCTGCAACCCACCCCCTGAAACCATGGACTCCATCACCACCCAAGAACTTCGTGAAATCCTCGCCGGTAATTTCAAAGGCCTGCTCATCGACGTCCGCGAGCCGGATGAATACGCCGCTGGCCACATCGCCGGATCACAACTCATGCCGCTGAAAACCCTCCAAAATCAGTTAGCCAGCCTCCCCGCCGACCGTGAAATCCTAGTCCATTGCAAGGCCGGCGGGCGTTCGGCCAAGGCTGTGCGACTGCTGCTGGAGCATGGCTTCACCCACGTCAAAAACGTCACCGGCGGCATGGACGCTTGGCTGGCGGAACACGGCGAAGTTTGCTAAAGCATCAACTGATGTGCGAAATCGTGATGGGCGTATCCGGCGGCAAGGCCTCCGCCCAACGCTCGATGTCGGCGAGGGAATTCGAGCCAGACACGGATGATCCGCGCCACCAACCCCCTCCATGCAACAGATGCCAAGCCAATTCGTGACGAGATAAAACTTGTTGTCGTAACGGGATTCGTCGTTATGTTGATCCGCGTCATGAGTTCAGTCGTCACTTTTTCCCGCGCCCTTGCCGATGCCACCCGCTGGCGCATCGTCCGGCTGGTCATGGCCGACGCGCTCTGCGTTTGCGAGCTCGCCGACATCCTGAAAATGCCGCAATCGTCAGTCTCCAGCCACGTCCAGATCATTCGCCGGGCCGGTCTGTTAGTCAGCGAAAAATGTGAGAAGTGGACCTATTTCCAAATCCACCGCGACTACCGGAAGCTCATCCGTGCGCTCGCCCAATTTTCCAGCGAAGCGGAGGAAACCCACATGGCAAGCGACGCCGCACGCGCCAGCCAGCGGCTTGCCCTGCGCGAAAACAGTTGCTGCCCAGGTCCGAAAACTTTTGCTGTTAGAAAACGGATTAAATCATGACTATTTCCGCACTTAAAGAACTGCTCACCGAGTATGCCGACCGCCATTTCCGCATCGCGCTTCCTGATGGCATTGCGGTACCCTTGTCCTTTCACATCACGGAAGTCGGACATCTGCGAAAAACCTTCATCGACTGCGGCGGAAAAATGCGCGAGTCCACCACCTGCCAACTCCAAGTCTGGGTCGGTCCAGATTTCGAGCACCGCATCGAGTCTAGAAAAATGGCGGCCATCCTCGACAAGGCTGGATCTATTCTAACGGATGATTTAATCCCAGTTGAAATCGAATACGAAGACCGCGTCATTTCGCAATACACCATCGTCGGCCACGATCTAACGGACGATGCCGTGATTCTAAAACTCGCCCACAAACACACCGAGTGCCTCGCCCCGGAGCTTTGCAGACTGCCCGCTTCTAACCGTATGCCAGCCATCAATGTAAAATCCCCGTGCTGCGGCCCAAAGGATCTTTGCTAGAGAAAATCTTATGAAACGTCTCCTCGCTGAATTCCTCGGAACCTTCGCCCTCGTCTTCGCCGGGACGGGTGCCATCATCGTCGATCAAAACACCCACGGCGCTATCGGCCATGCTGGCGTCGCCATGGTTTTCGGCCTCGTCGTGCTCGCTATGATCCACACTTTCGGCGACGTCAGCGGAGCGCATCTCAACCCCGCAGTTACACTAGGTTTCGCCGCCGCGCGCCGTTTTCCAATGGCCGACATTCCCGGCTATCTCATCTCCCAATCGGGTGGAGCCATCGCTGCGAGCACAATGTTAAAATTCCTGTTCCCGACAAATCTAACACTCGGAGCTACCCTCCCGGCAGGCAGCGTGTCACAAAGCTTCATTCTGGAAATGATACTTACCGCCATCCTCATGTTAGTGATCCTCAGCGTCTCCACGGGGGCCAAGGAAAAGGGCATCACTGCCGGCATTGCAATAGGCGCGGTCATCGCCTTCGAAGCGATGTTTGCCGGGCCCATTTGTGGTGCCTCCATGAACCCCGCCCGCTCACTCGCTCCGGCGCTAATCAGTGGAAATTTCCAACACCTCTGGCTCTATCCCGTCGCCACCATTCTGGGTGCGCTGATCGCTGTGCCACTCTGCTTTTGCACTCGCGAGTCAGGCTGTTGCATGGGAAAATGCCCAACTGATTCCTAACGCTCACCCAACCATTTTTTCCCATGAAACCACCCGCCATCCTGATTCTTTGCACGGGCAACAGTTGCCGCTCACACCTCGCCGAGGGCATTCTCCGCGCCGCCCTAACCGATGATTTTCGCGTCGCAAGTGCTGGCTCGCAACCCGCCGGATACGTCCATCCACTTGCCATTCAAGTGATGCAGGAAATCGGCATCGACATCAGCAATCATCACTCGAAGCACTTGGATAAATTTCTAACGGATGACATTGCCACCGTGATCACAGTTTGCGGCAATGCCGACCAAGTCTGCCCGATGTTCCCCGGCCAGATACACCGTTATCACTGGGGCTTCGATGATCCGGCACACGCAACCGGCACCAAAGAGGAGCAACTGGTGGTCTTCCGCCGGGTGCGCGATGAGATCGCAAAAGTTTTCAGAGCTTATGCGGCGGGAAGAATGGATGGATTATCAACCGCCCCCAATCGCTCCTGAATACCGCTGCCGCGTCAGAACTTGTTTTATGGATTAAAGACATTCCTGTCGTCGGTCGTAGGTGAGACCCATGAGTCCGCGCTCCCAGCACTTCACATGAGCCGCACCTCCTCATGCACCATAAGAGTGCGGTAACTCTCCAGCAACGACACGCAGGTAGTTTGAAATTTCTTGGCTATACAATGTCCACCGCATCTCAGGGGACTCCCATACCGGTGAGATTTATGTCGAACGGGGTCTGGTTCAAATCCGTGTTGCCGATGTGAATGGCCGCGTTACTGGTGCCTTTAAACAGCGGCTGGAAAGTGATGGTGAACGTCGTAGAAACTCCTGGTGCCAGATCCATCGGAGTAACGGGCGCTGTCACAATGTAGTTACGTGCATTGGTACCATTCAAGATGAAACTCCGCAAGGCCAGAGTCAACTTACCCTTGTTCGTGATGGTGTAGGTTTTAGTGACGGACGAGCCAACCGTGACAGTGCCGAAGCTGGTTTTGGATAAGGAATCCACCAACTCCGTGCCGAGGGGTTGCTCCACGCTGATCACTGGCGCAGTCGCGTAAAATGAAATCCGCCCCAAGTTATCAACTGTGAGGGTTCCTTCATAGGTGCCTTCGCGTGGATTCCCGGTTCCGGCAACTTGACCGGCAATCCCTTCCCGTGCGAGAACTCGATAGAGATCCAGTGCAAATTCAACATTTCCCGCTGAACCAAATGTGCCGAAAGTGGTTGCGGAGCCCGCTTGTTGAATTCCACCTTCAAGCGCGCTTTGCATCGCCGGACCCTGGATTCTGAGGCGGACCCCGAAATTCGGGCCAGGGGCTAAGCTATGATTGTGGTGGTCGGGGGCGGGCATTAACCCGAACCTGAACCACACAAAATGAAAGC
>JAYVNM010000237.1:0-2553 GCA_043758445.1 Akkermansiaceae bacterium
ATCTGGATGCCACGCTCGACGCCATCCTCCGTGCGTTGGCCCATCTGCGCCGGAAGCGATAATATTTCAGGCACCAAATCGACATGAATGAATTCATTGAGAGAAAAAAGTCTGGGATCAGGACTTCTCCAAGCGCCTAGGTTGACCCTCGTCTTGCTGCCGTGGCAGAGATCGATAAATCGCTACGATATTCTCTTATGCGGATTCAAAGTAGGGAAGCTCGCCTTCGATTTGCATGAATCATCTACCTACATCAGCCCGAGGACTGTGTTTTTCTATTTCCATCCGGTCCATCCATGCGTAACATGGCTCCATGCAAAAGCTTCAAATCCTTTTCCCCGATCCCCTGATGCGGAAAATGAGGCGGGTCGCAGGACAGGTCGATCTGCCCGTGAGCGAGGTCGTCCGCCGGGCAACCGAGCAATGGCTGGAGCGCTTCCCAGAGGAGACAAAAACCGTGAAACGAGTGCCCGTCGTGGATGCCGGGAAATGCCTCGTAACCGCAGCGGAAATGAGGGAGGCGATTTATGAAGAGCCTTGATACCAACATTCTCATCTACGCAGTGAACCGAGGCTGCGCCGAGCATGACCGTGCCCGGCAAGTTTATGAAGCCATGCTGGAAAATTCGGCGCAATGGATCGTCTGCGACCAAGTGCTCTTCGAGTTCTACCGCGCCTTGCGAAATCCTCGCATTCTTGAGCGCCCGCTCGACCATGCTGCCGCGCTTCACCAGATCCGCTTTCTCCGCGAAGAGTCCGGGGTCCTCCACTGTGGCTATAACACCCGGTTTTGGGGAAAAATCGTGCTGCCGATGGCAAGCTCTGACCGAGCCTCTTCCCACATCTTTGATCGAATCCTCGCCGTCACCCTTCTTGGCAATGGCGTCACTACCTTCCACACCCGAAACACCCGCGACTTCTCGAAATTTCCCTTCAAAGAGCTCGTGAATCCCATCGACACTTAGATCGTATCGATCATTTCGGAGCCTTGGAAAGTGCTCGGTTCAGAGCCAAGATGTTTCCTGAGCTGATGGTGTGGTTTGCGCAGACCCGGCCACCTGCGCCTGCGCCAAGTCGCCGAAGGCGTCCGCGATGGCAATAGCTACAGCGAAATCGGCGCTTCTATCGGCATTTCCAAACAAGTTGCCCTGAAAACATCCTTGAAACCGCAGCCATTTCACACGAATGTCCGCCCATGAACTTGGCAACCAAACTCCGCGAATCACGCTCGAAGCATCCGCTGACGAGCTACGACGCCGCTGTGAAGCAGTTGCACGCCTTCAGGGAGGTTCTACCTATTACCAAGAGGAACTCGGAATTTTCCGAAACTTCGCGCGGGAAGAAAACCTCTACCTCCCCGCCCCTCCGCCAGAACTGAGTCGGCCACCCGACGAGGAGGGGAACGAGCATCAGGTTTGGTATATCCCCGATTCCCAGAGCTACTTCAAAGCCACATGGCCGGACTTCTTCGGAATGCGTGTCGTCCACCGGCACGATGAAGAGCCAAAAGCATCACCTATCGCCTATCTGGATCGCTGGCGGCTTCACAATGACATCTTCGGAGACCGGGTGGAATTCCTCGGAGTGCTGGAAACCGCTGACGAGATCCGCCTGCTGATCCGTCAGCCGGCCATCACCGGCGTGCCCGCGACCCTGGAGCAAATCGAGACGTTCTTCACCGGGAACGGGCTGGCTCCGGTTCACCGCCGGCGGCGAAATCGCGTTCTTCGATCCGCACAGGAACGTCGTAATCTCCGACACCCATCGGCGTCGCCGCCCACCAACTCCAATCGAAACTGCCCGCCGAACTCAAAGGCAAACTCCCCACCGCCAAACAACTCGCGGAGCTGGTCCGCGTGGAAATGGAGGCTGGGAAGTGAATGCCAACTCCAAACATCACCCTTCGAAACACGCAACCTCTGCCTGAAAACATGAGCCAACCTATCACGCCCTTCGAGTCCATCCGCCGCGCCAACCCGGCGGGCAACGAGTTCTGGTCCAGCCGCGACTTCGCTCGCGTGCTTGGCTACATAAATTACCGGCACTTTCAGGCGGTCATCGAGAAGGCCAAAACCGCTTGTTCCAACAGCGATCAGCGTGTCGAAGACCATTTCGTCGGAGCCGACCAAATGGTCGAGATCGGCAGCGGAGCGCAACGCCAGCTCAAGACCGTCATGATGTCGCGCTACGCCTGCTACCTCGTCATCCAGAACGCCGACCCGGCCAAGGAAATCGTCGCCCAGGGGCAGACTTACTTTGCCATCCAGACCCGGCGGCAGGAGTTGAGCGATGAGGAAATCGAAGCGCAGCGCCGCCTCGCCATCCGCTCCGAATTGAGGATGCACAACACGCAACTGGCCGACGCGGCCAAAGGTGCCGGGGTGATCGAGCCGAAGGACTACGCCATTTTCCAAAACCACGGCTACATGGGCCTCTACCATGGACTCGGAGCCCAAGACATCCATGCCCGCAAAGGCTTGAAGCGCGGCGAGCAAATCCTCGATCACATGGGCAGCACCGAGCTGGCCGCGAACCTCTTCCGCGCCACCCAGG
>JAYVNM010000238.1:0-23016 GCA_043758445.1 Akkermansiaceae bacterium
AGTCGCAAAGAGGGCGAGGAGCGTGAGGAGGTCAGGTTTCATGGGGAGGCTGATGTCCTTCCTGGTGGACGGGGAGTTGAAAAGCCGCGTACAGACGACTGCGATGGCCTTTGGCCTACTCCCCGAAGGCAGAAGGCTTGGACATGCGCCACCGCCTCCCCGGCCATTCGGTCGGTTTGGCGGCATCGTTGCGGACGATGCCGACCGCTGTAAGCGAGGTTTCTTACATCCGCATCCGCTGGCGCGAACACATCAAACAAGCTGCTACTGTCATTTATGCCAAGAACCAAATTTTGGTAGTTTCCGCAGATTCGCGATTTTATCAGCCGTGTAGCAGTTTTTGATTTTGGGTTTTGTTGCGAGGAGATGGACTGCATGCAATCATGCGAAGCTACACTAACTGTATATGGAACCCAAGTGACAAAAAAGCCGCTGGCGGATTGCTCCACCAGCGGCTGGTTTGGGCTGGTGGGTTTCAGCCGCCGACGGTGATGGAAATTTCCGAACTCCATTGGCCGACTTCGTGATCGCCGACTCGGTAGATGGCCTTGTAAGACCACTTCGCGGGAATGGCCGGAATGGGCGCGGTGTCGGTGTAGCCGGGCGTAGTGTCGTAGGTGAGGAGGGTGTAGCCGTTGCCTCGGTTCACTTGATGCGTGACAGTCTGTGCATTTCTAGCTGGCGGCGTGGGGTGGGTAATTTTACACTCCAGCCATGCGGACAATGGACGAGTGGCTGGCTTCCGAGGAGACGGGCGAGCGGTTTTCCCACTGCCTCTGCTGCAAGGTGCCGCTGGTGGAAATCGCCGCGCCGTGGTTGGTGAACAAAGAATACGTCCGTGGGGAATGCGTCTTGGAATACGCGATCTGCCAGCCGTGTCGCGATGGCGTGACGGATCGGCTCTCGACTGAGTCGAAGACGGCGGTGCGGAAATTCTTGGAGCGCGAGATCGACTGGGAGGAGCGGATGAAGGAGTTCATGCTCGCCCATGATCTAACCGATCGGTTCACGGCCTGCATCGCCTGTCGCACGCCGCGCGAAGAGCTGGAAGGCTTCGGTATTTCCGCGTTGTTTGATTCTAGTGGGGCGCTGGTGACGGGGCCCTTGCCGCTGCTGGTCTGCAAAGCCTGCGTCACGAAAATGACCGCCGGGCTGACGGCGGAAAGCCGCACGATCTGGCGGGATTTTCTAGCAGAATACTTCGAGGGACCGGCGGAGGATACGGGTTTCCCGGGCCTGCTGTGAGGACGATTTCAACCGTGGACCAATGCTTCCTCAAAAGCGGCAATGAGCGTTTCTAACGGCTCAAGTCCGCAAGAAACCCGCAACAGGTTCGCGGGAACCCCACAGCCCTCGGCCCACTCGAGTTCGTGATAGTGGGCTAACAGCGTGTAGGGGCAGACCAGCGAGAAGGCCGTGCCGAAGCTCGGCCCCTTGCTCAGGCGCAGGGCATCATAGACCTTCGGTGTCTTCTTCGGGTTTTTCAAAACGAAGGAAAGCAGGCCACCGTAGCCACCGCCTTTGCGCATGACCGCATCGTAGTGCTCCCGGTTAGTTAGAGACGGGTGCCAGACCTCAGCGACGGCGGGTTGGGCAGCGAGCCAACTGGCGATGGCTAGGCCGTTCACGTTCACGGTTTTCATCCGGCTGGCGTATCCCTTCATGTTAGAAAGCAGGATCTCGGCATCGGCGATATAGAGTGGCGCGCTTTCGGCCGCATCCATACCTAACGACACGCGTAGCGCATCCGCCACCGGTGAGTCGGCACGGATCGAGGCGACACCGGCCATCACGTCGCCTTCGCCGGAAATCCATTTGGTGAGGCTGCCCGTCACGACATCGGCGAATTTCAACGCATCCACATTCAGCGGCCCGGCGGCGGAATCGTCGATCACGAAGGGCGTGCGACTGTCCTCGCAGGCCTTCGCCACGCGATGCAGATCGACTGTCCGCAGCAGGGGATTGCTTGGGACTTCGGTGAAAACTCCGGCGAACTCGCCCTGGCGGATCCGCATCAGTGCTTCATCGAAGGACTCGCCCGTCGCCTCGTTCAGATAGACCACGCCATGGCCGAACATTTCCTGCACTTTAAGGCTGTCCACATAGGGGAATTCCAACTGCAGCGTCTTCTTGCCCTCGAGCATTCCCGGCAGTGCGCGTAGCACGGCGGTCACGGCAGCCATGCCACTGGTGAAAATGAAGGTGTCCGTCGCAGCGGCTCCGGTGAACTTCGCCAAGGAGCGGGCGATCAGATGAGACTTCGAGCCCTCACGCAGGTTTCCCTCGAAGAAATCCAGTGCTTGCCGGCTGCTCACGACCTCGCCCGCAAAGCGCCAGTAGGCATCCGCCTCGACCTTCGCCTTGGCCGGCACCACCAGCACCTGCAAACCATGAAAACTGGTAATCCGCACCGCTGTTTCCGCCCGCCGCTCCACCCAGCGGTGTGCCCGTTGGACCGAGGCGCGGGTGGGTAAAACGATGACATCCTCGTGCTCGCTCGCCACCTCCGCCTTCGCCGCCGCGAATAGGCGCTCCACCGCCGGATGTTTGAAAAACCGGGGGTAGCCCGTGCGCATCCGCTTCACCACTTTCTCGCGGCCCTCCTCATAGCCGACGACCGAATCCCAGGTCGGCAGGCAAACCGAGCACGCGTGTGCGGAATCCGGTAAGGGCAGGCCCAGATCCTCTTCCTGCCAGGCCGGGTTGGCTGCTAGGTCACGCTTCACCCCCCCTCCATGCCCTGCCACCGCGCATTGGGCAAGCCGGATCAACTCAACTCCACCGATAAAAATTTCATTAAAACGGTTTGCGCAGACCGAGCCAAGCGGCAGTCACGGCGGCGAGGATGCAGAGAACCAGCACCACCGAGGCGGGCAGCACCCGGCGTTTCGCGAGGGCCGGGGCTAGGCCGATGAACAGCCACAGGCCGATTTTGACCATCCACCAGTAATGATCCATCGGCGGCTTACGGAGCATCGCGAAGCCGACTAGCAGGATGAACACCAACGAGATGCCATGGAGGATGGAGGCGGCCTTTTTCCCGGAACCTGCTAGCAGGGTGGCACCGAGCGAGGTGAAGAGGCCGATGACGCCGGCGAGATGAAGTGTTTTGAGGATGTTTGGGTCGATCATGGGGCGATGAGTTGCCCGAAGTTTGGCCGTGTCTGCGGGAGGAATCAAGGATGTTCCGGGTTTTTCCATTTCGAATCATGGAGGTTGAAAACCGCCACAGATCTGAAAGACTACAAGCTTCAGGGCGTATTCCACCCAACACTCCATGTCTGCTCACGACCTTTCCGCCACCCGCCTTAAGAAACCCATTGCTCTGACTTTTTTCTGCTTGTTAGCCGCGGGTGGGCTGATCTCGATGCCTTATCTCGCGGGGCCGCCAGCGGGGGATAAAATGCCAGATTTCGTCAGGTTCATCGGCCATTTCCATCCAGTCTTGCTCCATCTGCCCATCGGGATTTTCGTATTGATTTTGGTTCAGGAACTGGGCGCGATTTTCGGCAAACGCACTGATCCGGCAGGTAATACATCACTGTTCCCACTGTTTTTTGGTGCCGTGAGTGCCGTCATCGCCGTGATCGCGGGCTTCCTACTTTATCACGGCCATGGTGAGGAATACGGCGGCAGCGCCATCGCGGGTCGCCACCTATGGGGTGGACTTATTTTCGCGGTCGCGGCGATCATCACTTTCATTTTCAAGGCTTGGTCGGTCGCGATGAATGGCAATCCGTCATTTTACCGGTTGCTGCTCTTCGCCAGCTTGGGGGTGATGACCTATGCGAGCCACGACGGGGCAACGCTCACGCACGGAGAGGGTTATCTCACGAAATACGCGCCCGCCGGACTCAAGCGCTTGTTAGGCGTGACGATGCCAGTCCTGCCGGACGGTGAGCTGTCCGCAACGCCCGCCGTCGTCAAGCCGCCGGAGGAGCAGATCGTCTATGTTGACATCGTCGCGCCGATCTTCGAGCACCGCTGCGGCCAATGTCACAACGAGACCAAGGCCAAGGGCAAATACCGGATGGATCGCTACGAATTGTTGTTAAAAGGCGGCAAGGAAGGCCATGCGATCGAACCGGGGAAACTTGCGGATAGCAACGTCCTCAAGCGCATCGCTCTGCCCAAGGATGATGACGAGCACATGCCGCCAGACGGCAAGCCTGCCATTGAGGAGTCTGAGGTCGCCATCATCAAGTGGTGGATCGAGACCGGCGCGGATCCGAAGAAATTGCTCAAGGAATATGAGCTTCCGGCCCCGATCAAGGCGGCGATTGCTAAAATTGTGCCAGCTCCCGCTGCGGGTTCGACCCAACCCGGCAGTGCTGCTCCGGCACCGGCACCGGCTCCGACTGGCCCGGACGAGGGGCTCAAGGCCATGGTGGCGGGTATTTCCAAGGAATTTCCCGGTGCTCTGAGTTTCGAGTCGCAGGGCTCAGTCCTCCTGACATTCACCGCAGTCTCGATGCGCGGAAATTTCGATGACGCCGCCTTTAAGAAACTCGAAACGGTTTCCTCCAAGCTCGTCACCGTCGATCTATCTGCCACAAAAATCACCGATCAGGGGCTTAGCCAACTCAGTACGGCGAAAAACCTCCGGGTCATCCGCCTCGCGGAAACCGGTGTCACCGATGTCGTCATCGAGACGCTTCTGAAGCTGCCAAGCCTCGAATCCATCAACCTCTACGGCACCAAGGTCACCGACGCGGGGGTGAGCAAGCTCTCCGCCCTGACCCATCTCAAACGGCTCTATCTCTGGCAGACCGCCGTGACCCCGGCCGCCATCAAGACGTTCAAGGAAAAGCTGCCGACTTGTGAGATCATCACCGGCATTGATTCCTGAGCGGGAAAATTCTTTTGGCAACAGGTCTAACGGCCGCGCGCGGTGAGGAGTCCGTATTTCGGGCTGAACAAATAGGCTGCAATGAACAGCAGGCCGAGCACAATGACGATGGCCGGACCGGGGGCGATGCCGAATTTTCCCGAGAGCAAAACCGCCACTACCGAGCCGACTCCGCCGATCAACCCGCCGCCCCAGAACAGCGCGGAGGTGCGGTCGGTGAGTAGAGAAACCGTCGCCGCCGGGGTGACGAGTAGGCCGACTGAGAGCACACAGCCGACGGCTTGCAGGGAGGACACCAACGCCAGAACTAACAGCCCGAACACCAGGTATTGGATGAAGCGCACCGGTACGCCTTGGGCTGCTGCGACGTTTGGTTCAAAGAGAGTGAGCAGGATCGGGCGCATCAGTAGATTGGTGATGAGCAGGGTGAAGGCACCGATGCCGTAGGCGATCCAGATGTCGGCATTGCCCACGGCGATGATGTCGCCGAAAAGCCAGTGCTCCAGTTCTTGTCGGGTATCGAGTTTCGGCAACAGAGCGATGCCAGCGGCGAAGGCGGCGGTGTAAAGCACGGCCAGCGCGGTGCCTTGTTCCACCCGATTGCCCCGCGCCACCGCGACTGAGCCGAGGCCGACCAGCAGCGCGGCGAACATCGCGCCGAAAAAGGCATTCCACTGGCTGAGTGCGCCGGTTAGAAAAATTCCCAGGGCGATGCCGGGGAGCATCGTGTGGGATAATGCGGAGACCGAGAGTGCGTTACGCCGCAGCACGACGAAGCCGCTGAAGAAGCCGTTAGCAAAGCCGATGAAGCCGGCGGTGGCGAGCGCCCGCTGATAGAATGGATTAGTCAATAAATCAGAAACCATGGATCAGACCGGGATGGCGGATTGGTGAAATGTGCGGGCGATCAACTCGGGTGTTAGAATGTCCGCCACCGGCCCGAAGGCTAGCCCGTGGGTGGCGAGGACAAGAGCCTCATCAAACAAGCGCGGGACGGTATTGAGATCGTGGTGCGACGCGATGATTAGGCGGCCCTCGTGGGCGAGCTTGGCTAACAAATCACCCAGAAGTTGCGAGGCATTGCGATCCAGACCGGTGAACGGTTCGTCAAGCAACAGGACGTGAGCCTCCTGCGCCAGTGCGCGGGCGAGGAAGGCCCGCTGTTGCTGGCCGCCGGATAGCTCGCGGATTTGCCGGTGTTGCAGAGCGGATAGGGCGAGAGCTTCCAGCGCGTGATCCACGGCGGCCGTATCTGCTAGAGAAAATTTCCGCCACCAACCGGTTTGCGGGTAGCGGCCCATTTCCACCAACCCGCGCACCGTGATGGGAAACGACCAGTCCACTTCCTCGCGCTGGGGGAGATAGGCGAACTCGCGCGACCATTTTTGCACGGCGGTACCACGCCAGCGGATGGTGCCGTGGTCGCGGGGAACCAGTCCGGCGATGGCTTTGAGCAGCGTGCTCTTCCCCGCGCCATTTGGGCCGATTAGGGCCACACGGTTGCCACAGGACGTGGCCAGAGAGACATTTTCCAAGGCGCGGACGCGGCGGTAGGAGACGGTTAGTTTTTCCACGATCAGCTCGTGATGGTGACCGTGGTGGGCGCAGCCAGCGTGATGGGATTCACTCATGGGCGGGGGAAGGGGAGTTCCAGGAAATCGTCGATGTCGCCATCCGCATCGAAGACATGGGTGAGCGTCTCCTGGCCGGGTGCCTCCAGCGTGAGTTTCGCAAATCGGTGTTCACCGGGAGCGGTTGGAATAGTCCAGCGGACGATTATGGCGACCTGTGGATTTTTCGAATCCAGCACTAGATTACCGGCTAGCGGGGAGCTGTCCAACGATGGGGTGACGACACTGGCAGCGTGGATTTCCACCTGTGCCGCCGGTGCAGATAGCAGCAGCCGGAACGGCACGGTGAGTGCGGCAGGTTGCGGTTTTTCCATCCCAGCGCTGGGATTCGGTGTCTGGGTGACGGCCCTTGCTGCAGTCACACTCCTCAAACCCAATCCTACCGCAAATAGGGCAAGAGAAAGGATGATAAACCGGAGGAAAGGAGAGCCGCGCACGCCGGAAACCTGCCCCGGCTCTGTGCAACATGCAAGAAACTTGCAGATGCAAGATTGGCGTAGGCATCAAAAAAGGGTCACCGAGAGGCGGATTCGCAGATCATCCCTCGATTACTCGAAACGGAAGATAAGGATTCAGATGCTATACGCTTCACAAATGAATTCCGGGAATCCCGCGACTGTTAGGACCGAGGTCAAAACTCGGAAGAAATCTACTTGTAGATGGTGATTAGCGATGAAGCACCGGCATTTCCTGCCGCATCGTAGGCATAGGCTTGGAGCTTGTGGGCACCTGCGGTGACTTTAATCGTGTTCCAGGTAAAGACGGCGGAGGAAGCTGTGCTGGAGCCGAAGATTTTCCCGTCGATGTAGAGTTCCAGCTTCACCACCCCGACGTTGTCGCTGCCGGTGACGTAGATTTTAAGCGTGCGGCTGGTAATCGTCGAGCCGTCTGCGGGCGAGGTGATCGTGCTAACCGGAGGGGTGGTATCGGCGGTGGTGGAGTTTTGCACCGTCACCGTGATCGAGGTGGTGCCAACGTTGCCCGTTGCATCGTAGGCACGCGCCTGCAGGGTGTGTGCTCCGTCGGCGTAGTTGAGGGTATTCAGTGAGAAGGTGGCCGAAGCGGTTGTGCTCTGCGCGACGAGTGTGGTGTCCATGTAAAGTTCGATTTTGCCGACGCCGACGTTGTCGGTCGCGCTCACGGCGACGTCGATCGTGCCAGCGACCGTACTCCCGTTAGCCGGGGAGGTGATGCTGACCACCGGCGCCGAAGTGTCGGCGGTGATGGTGTTTCTCGCGGCGTTAGCCGCACGGTAGGCATTCACGCGACCATAGCCGTAGTAAACGTCGTAGCCGGGGGCACCGAGATCGTCCGAATTTTTGAGGAGAAGATCGACAAGCTGCGCATTGGAGAGCTGCGGGTTAGCGGACGCCATCAACGCGACAATACCGGCCGTGATCGGGCTCGAAAAGGAAGTGCCGCTCCAGTAGGCATACGAGTCTGCACCGTAGAGGGTAAGGATGCTTTCACCGGGTGCGGCGACATCCACGTAAGATCCGTAATTCGACCAACTGGGGAGCGTATCGCTGGAGTTCGTGGCAGAAACCGCCACCACGTTGGTGCATGCGGCGGGATAAACGGGCGTCGAGTTTCCGTTATTACCGGCAGCGGCGACGATTACAGCGTTCTTGTTCCAAGCATAATTGATCGCGTCCTGCAAGGTGCGGGAGGAAGATGTTCCGCCAAGGCTCAAGTTGATCACCCGCGCGCCTCGATCAGCCGCATAAGTGATCCCGTTAGCGACAGCGGAGTAGCTTCCCGAACCATCCGCGCCGAGCACTTTAGCGGGCAGGATCGGGTTGCTCCACGCGACGCCAGCGACGCCGATGGAGTTGTTGGTCGAGGGTGCCGCACATCCCGCCGAAGCCGTGCCATGGCCATTATCGTCGGAAGGATCGCTATCACTATTCACAAAGTCGTAGCCTGCGAGCAGTTTGTCTTTCAAATCGGGATGGGCGTAATTGGCTCCGGTATCCACCACGGCGATGATGATGCCCGTGGCACCGGTGGTGATATCCCAGGCAGAGGGTGCCTGAATTTTTGCAAGATGCCATTCAGAGCCGCTGGTATAGTAAGGATCATTGGCCGTGCCACTGGCTTCGGCCTTGAAGTCTGGCTCGGCGTATTCCACATCGAGATCGCGATTAAGCGCGTCCAACACGCGGGCTGCGGCAGCGGCCGGAACCCGCACGATGCGGACGTTAAGCGCCGGGATGGCAGCGGTCTCCCGCGCGCCGTGGGAGGAGAGCAGCGCATGGAGCGCGACTTCCGAGAGGGCTGCCTTTGGCTTCACCAAAATCTGGACCTCATCCGGCGGCGCGGCCTTGGCGGGGAGGCAGAGAAAAGCAATAAGTCCGACAATGAACAGCAGGACTGAGCAACGGGCGATGGGATGTATGAGTTTCATAAAGTTCGTAACACTACGCGAGATCTGGAGCAAAGAAAGAGAAATATTTACTAAAGTAATTCATAAGGGGAGGACCGTCACGGTAGCGGTGTTTGATTTCACGATTCCCACGGAGTTTTTGACCCTGACCCAGTAATTGGTGGTGGTGGTCATTGGCGGTGTAGTGAATATTGGGGAGGTCGCACCCGCAATCGGATTCGTGGTGGTCCCTGACTTCCCGATGAACCACTGGTATTTGAGAGAAGTGCCCTTGGCGACCACGGACAGGGTGGCGGTTTGATTGTACAAAATGGTAACAGAAGCCGGTTGAGTGGCAATGGTTGGGGGCACCTGAACTGTCACTTTCGCCGTGTTCGAATTCACCGAACCCGCGCTATTGAAGGCGCGCACCCAGTAATATTTATTACTTGTCAATGTGGGCGTGGTGAAACTCGATGATGCCGCTCCTGTGATGGGATGGGTCAGGTCCCCGCTTGTACCAAGATACCACTGGAAGGCAGGCGAGGTGCCGGAAGCTTTCACATTCAAGGTGGCCGTCGTGCCGCTGGCGATAATAACCGACGATGGCTGGGTGGTGATGCCTGGCGGACAAGGACTCACATTGATCGTGAACAACTGCGTATAGAATTGCGTTGAATACCCTACACACTTGATATCAATTGGAAAACTTCCCACCTGGGACGGAATGCCCGAGATCGTGTAGATCGTCTTATCCGACGTATTGATCGCACCCGACAACCCAGCAGGCATCGTTCCGAGCGTCGTCCAGTAGTCAATGACTCTAGTGTAGGGGGTGCCGGTTAATTGGACGGTGAAGCTCAGGCTTTTACCGTCGGTGGCAGGGACCGATGCGGATCCGGGTGACGGCGCGAGCTGGGTGATTGTCGTGGCACCGGCCACGGAATCGAAGACCCCTAGGCCTGCGACGACCGCCACCGACCATTTGGCGATTTCACCTGCACCCGTCACACCCGCCAAGCGGGCTTCGGGCAGGATCATTTGGACAATGGGCGATCTCTGGAACAGCAGGATGAGCGATCCCAGCTTGGATAAAACAAGCCGGACTTTTGGACTGATAGACATGGGTATTTTCATGGTTTTTGGTGGTTCTGTTTTTTGTGATGATGTGAATGGAAAAGTCAGTTGCAGCCGCAGCCGCCGCCTCCCACCCCGCCACCGCCAGAAGCTGCTTCGCGGGAGAAGTAGGCGTGCTCAGTCATGGCTTTTAAAATGGGGTCCATATTGTCCGCCATGACGGGCTTGGCGAGGTTGCCGCGCTCGTAGGGTTTCACCCGGACGAGTTGCTCCGAGCAGGCGGTGAGGCCAGCTAGGGTGAGACATACGGAAAGCGATTTGCTGGAAAATTTCATGAAAAGGGGCAGGCGCGGCGGTTAATGGCCTTGTGCCAACAGGGTTTCAATTTCGGTAATGTATTCGGCTTCGGTTTTGGCACCGTTGAAGCCAGTGTGGATGTGCCGGATGACCCCCTTGCGATCAACGAGGTAACTGGAGGGCATGGTCGATGGATTGAAAGCCCCTGCGGCCTTGTGGGACACATCATGCACCACGCTGAAGGAGGCTTTCATTTTCTCCGCGAAGGCTTTATATTTCGCGGCGTCGTCATCCACGCCGATGCCAATGATGACGAGGCCCTTGGAGGTGTATTTGGTCTGAAGTTTATTGAGTGAGGGAAACGATTTCACACAAGGGCCGCACCATGAGGCCCAGAAATCTACCAGCACTACTTTGCCGGAGGTACTGGGAAGTGGCGTGCTGGGTAGCAGTTGGGAAAGCTGCGGCATCGGTTGCCCGACCTTGACCGCATCGGCGGCTGATAGAACGGGAGCAACGAGGGCGAGGATGAAGGCGGTGACAAGGTAGTTCATGATGGAATTTGGTGGTTAAATAACAGGTTAAGCGGGTTTGACGAGCCAGCGACCGAAGTCGCGACTGCCATCGATGCCATTCTCACTTTGGGTGCAGACTTCGACGCCCCTGGCGAGCGAGGCGAGGTGCAGGCCCTCGCGGTTGCCGAGCACGAAGACGGTGGTGCTGTAAATGCCGGCCTCCAGACAGGAATTCGCGACGACCGTCACGGCGCGGAGGCCGTTGGAAACCGGCCAGCCAGTGCGGGGGTCGAGGATGTGGCCGTAGCGGACGCCGTGGTGGGTGAAGAAGCGTGCGTAGTCGCCCGAGGCGCAAACCGCCTTATCGCTGACGGCCAAGCCTCCCCAGCACTTGCCGGGATTGATGCCGTCCTCGATGCCGATGTGCCAGAATGGATGGCTGCCATTTCCGCCCATGGCGAAAATGTCGCGACCCAGGTCCACCAGCGCGTCTTTGATGCCGTGGAGACGGGCGATTTTGACCAATGAATCCACGGCAAATTCTTTGCCGAAACCGCCGAAATCCAGCCCCATTCCCGCCTCCGGTAGATAGATGGCCCCCGGACGCCGCTGGATTTTCTCCCAACCTGTGAGCTGGAGCGCGGCTTTGACAGCAGCCTTTTCCGGGAGCTTGGCATGGGCTTCCTTCCAGTTCCAAACCTTGAGCAATGGCAGCATCGTGGGATCGAGAACACCCTGGGTCCGGGTGAAAAGCCCGGCGGCGATATCGAGCAGTTCTTCCATCGCCGGATCGGTATCCACCCACGCCTTGCCAGCGGAGGCGTTGATGCGGGAAACCAGCGAATCGGGCCTGAATCTAGAAAATTTCGCCTCGAATTTCCCAATCCAATCGAGCACAGCAGCCGCGAATTCCAGCGACCTTCGTTCGTCCGAGAGCCGGAATTTCACCACACAGTTGGTGCCGAGCGCCTTAAAGCCAAGACTGCGCACTCCGGCTTGATCGGCTGGCACGGTAGATGGCGTGGCGGTGGCGGTCATGGGGATTGAAAAAATCTCGGGAAATTAGAACTGCGCGCTGATCCCGAAGGTCCAGAGGTTGGCGTCGGGGTAGGACTCGCTGGGAGAGACATCCGAACCACTGCCACTGCCTTCCATGGCATATCGCTCGTAGGCGGCGCTGGCGGAGAATGCGTCATTGATATGGTAACGCAGGCGGAGGCCAAGAGACATGGTGTCCAGCGACGAAAGCCGGTAATCCGCCGAATAATTTGGACCCGAGCCATTGGGAACCGCATAGGGCGTGGTGATTGGCACGCTGTTGAGCGTGTTCGTGAAAAAGCTCGCCGCATTCTGATGGTAATATCGGAAAAAGGGCGTGATTTCAAAACGGGTGCCAATCGCTTGGCGCCACTCGATTTGGAGAGTTTCCGACAAAATGCCGTAGTCATCATGGGTGAAACGCAGCACGCTATCCAATGCCCCATCCAACGGCTCAAAGTAATGCCGACCTTCCAGTTGTAAAACCTCACGAACGCGGCTGTCGGGCCGATTTTCCGGGTAGATATTCACCACCGGGATGCTGATGAAGCCACCTGACCCATCCGGCACTTTCACGATTTCGTTACGCTGTACGTCCTTGTAAGGGTCGTTCAGATAGCCATTCGAATTTCCAACAGTGAAATTCGCGGTGAACAGGCTGTTTTTGTCGAGGATTTGGGTCACGCCGACAAAGAAATCGATGGTTTCCTTCCGCAGGTCCGGCTGGCCTGGCACCGCAACAGAGTCATTCAGATAGTTCAGCCCGTAAGCCAGGATGGTATTTTTCTGGTTGAATTCCAGCGCATCAGTGAGTGCAATTCCCTTGGAAACATAGTCGTTTTCCTCGCTTCTGGACAATTCCAACTCCACTCGATGATCCCCAAACTGACGGGAAATCGCCCCGAGAATGGCATGCCGGGTGTCCTCGACATCGGCAAGAAAAGGCTGCGCACTGCCGGGGAGAGTCCCGGTCGGCGAGGCTCCGCTGATCGCATCGCTTAACGCCTGAAAACGAAATGAGGTCGCCGAGTCGAGTTCGATCTGGCCGCGGATATAATGGGACTCGATCTGGATGCGACCACTGTCTTCCGAATAAAACTGGTAGCTGTAATCATACCGCTGGGGCATGACCTCACCTTGAGTCTGTGCTCCGGGGCAAAGGAGCGAGGCGATGAATAGTGGCTTGCGATGAATCACAAAGATGGGTTACAAAATTGGAGTTGGAATAAAGTGAGGAAACTGACGCTGCGGACATCATAAAGCCAAATATCGCCAATTACCAGTGTTTACATTGTCAATTTACGGTGAGCCTATCGTTCCAATGATTGGCTATGATCGAGATAATGGGCAGCCCGATCCTCCGAGACGGAACCGCCGATCTTATTATTCACGAAAAATTACACACAAGCAAATCGGAGGGGGCACAAGTGAAAGCGCCGGGATAAACCGGCTTGGAAATGAGAATGAAAGAGTCTCACCAAGAAACAACTCCATTGGCTTTGGCCACAATGCCCACGGCGAGAGCGCTGACGCTCGAGATCCGAATTCGAGATTCCTGTGGACCGACCTTATACAGACAGGGGGAAGGCAATATCATCCTTTCCACCAAGGCAGGATAAGGGTGGGCCCGGCGGAGTCTGAGACCCTCAACATGAGCCCAAGTTCATGCGATGTCGGAAACTGTAGCGCAGCGGACGTACAGCCTCGGGGGAGAGCACCCCGAGGATGAGCGGTAGCGTATCAAAACCTATCCGACGAGGAAAGGAGGTAAATCCCCCAAAGCCTTACGGATTGTTTGATTGTTTAAAAGCCTCACTGATAGGTGGTGGTGGTCTTCTTGGTCGTCGTGGTGTCGCCCGGATAGTAGGGACTGGTGGTCGATTGTGATGTAGTCGTAGTCGCCGAGGTCGTAGGGGCTGTTTCTACTGGATGCACGACGGTTGTGCAATTGCTGAGGAGAAATACGACTGATAACATAACGATGCTTTGGAATATAGATTTCATGGTGAAACAGGTCTAGCAACAAGCATGCCCGGCCTAGGATGGTGCATTAAAAATGGCGCAAGTCACTTGAATTCAATGGCCTGATCCCATTTCGCCCGCTGGTAGCCCGCTTGCTAATCGCGAGCGGGGGCGTGCGTAATGCAAGCTCGCAAGGAGGGATGAGGGTAGTTTGCACGGTTAGGGCCTGACAGTGCTCCTGGCTAACAATTTGTAACTCTGCGATGAGATCGATGTTAATTTTTCCGCTTTACCGGGATCGACTTGAATTGGCGGGTTAGACTCGTCAGCGATTCCTCCACAGCCATGCGCTCCAGACTCGAAGCACCGACGAAGCCGACACAATCGGTGGCTTGAATCACACGGTCCGCATCTTCCGGGGTGTTGATAGGGCCGCCGTGGCAGAGATAGAAAATGTCGTCGCGCACGGTCTTCGCCGCGTCGATGATCGCTTGGGTGCGCTGGATCGTTTCTTCCCAGCTAACCACGGCATCGGTCACGCCGATGGAGCCGCCGACGGTGGTGCCGACGTGGGCGATGATCGCGTCCGCGCCGGATTTTGCCATGGACACCGCCTCTTCCGGCGAGCCGACATAGACGATGGAAAACAAGTCCATCCGGCGGGCGAGGGCGATCATTTCAAACTCCTTTTTCACACTCATACCAGTTTCCTCAAGCACCCCGCGGAAATGGCCGTCGATAATGGTGTGGGTGGGGAAATTGTTCACGCCGGAAAATCCCATGTCCTTCACTTTTCCCAGCCAATGCCACATCCGGCGGCGTGGATCGGTGGCGTGGACACCGCAGATAACCGGGATTTCGTGGACTACCGGGAGCACCTCGTATTCACCGATTTCCATGGCGATCGCATTGGCATCGCCATAGGCCATCAGCCCGGCGGTCGAGCCATGGCCCATCATGCGGAAGCGGCCGGAGTTATAGATAATGATGAGGTCCGCGCCGCCTTTTTCGATGAATTTCGCGCTGATCCCCGAGCCCGCCCCGGCGGCGATGATGGCATTTCCCGATGAGAGAGTGTCATTAAAACGCGCGATCACCTCGCTGCGGGTGTAAGGATTTCCGATTCCGGTCCAAGGATTTGGCATGGCGAAATTGCTAGCGGACTGAACCGCTGCCGCCAAGTCTCAATCTTGGCATGGGTCGATTCAGACGCACCGACTCAGCGATTCCTGATGCCGGCGATCCAGCTCGGTCTGCGGCACCGGCGTGGGGTCGGGGTAATCGAAAATCTCGCCCTCGAAATTTCGCAGGGTGATGCGACCGGAGGCGGTGTCCACGACGTAGTTCGGATTGATCGGGATTTTTCCACCACCACCGGGGCCGTCGATGACGAATTGGGGAATGGCATAGCCGGTGGTGTGGCCGCGCAGACCTTCGATGATAGCTACGCCCGCCGCCACTGGGGTCCGCAGGTGGGATGAGCCATTAATGAGGTCGCACTGATAGAGATAGTATGGCTTCACGCGGCACATCAGCAGCTTTTGGACGAGTGCTTTTTGCACCTCCACGCTGTCGTTCACGCCACGCAGGATCACGCTCTGGTTGCCGAGCGGGATGCCGGCGTCGGCGAGGCGACCGAGGGCGGCGCGGACCTCGGTAGTCAGTTCCCGGGGGTGATTGGAATGGATGGAAATGAATAGTGGGTGGTGCTTTTTCAACATCGCACACAGCTCCGGGGTGATCCGCTGCGGCAGGAAAATCGGAATCCGCGAGCCGATGCGGACAAACTGGATGTGTGGGATCGCGCGGAGACGGGTTAGGATTTTATCCAAACGCTCATCGCTGAAAAGCAGCGGATCACCGCCGGAGAGCAGGACATCGCGGACCTCCGTATGCTTTTCCAAATAGCGGAAAGCGGCCTCCCACTGCGTTTCCAAGTGTTGCTCACCGACGCCGGAAACCACCCGCGATCGCGTGCAATAACGGCAATACGAGGCACAGCGATCCGTCACCAGAAACAGCACCCGATCCGGATAGCGATGGACTAGCCCCGGCACCGGCATGTGCGAATCCTCGCCGCAGGGATCGGCCATTTCCTCGGGCGCGTTCCAGCCTTCCTCAATGCGCGGAATCACCTGCCGACGGATTGGGCAATCCGGGTCGTCGCGGTCGATCAGGTTGAAAAAATGCGGCGTGATCGCCATCGCCAGTTTGGTCCCTGCCAGCAGGACTCCGGCGCGTTCCTCATCAGTTAGATTTAGCCGGAGATCGAGATCCGCGAGCGAGTCCACGCGATTTCTGAGCTGCCAGCGGTGGTCATCCCAATGTTCCGTGGGCTCGTCCGACCAGTAGCCGGGGGCGTGAGAGATGAAGATGGGATCGAGGTCGGTCGGGCGCATGAGAGGGTAGATGAAGGAGGGCGGGCTCGGTGATGCATTTTGGCCCGCATCAGGAAATTCGCAACCGTGAATCTGCGCTCTTATTTTCCTGAGCAGCGGCGGATTAACTCAATCAGACGGCCCGTCGCCGCCGCTACGGTGGGGGCAAATGGAGTGCGCTCATCAGGTTCCTTGGCCGCCACCATCGCCCGAGTGGCAACGCGGATGGCGGGCAGATTCATTTCAAACAACGTGCTGGCTAGATCCGCATCGTCGCTCAGACAGACGACTTCTGCACCATAAACAGCACCCAGCCCGGCGAGGCGATCCAAGGGCAATGCGGCCACCTCGCGGGAACTCAGCCAAAGTGGCTCGCCCGCGCCCATGGATTCCACGCAGAGCACCGCTTTGGGTGGCCCGGCGGGTTTCGCGAGCTCGACGAATTTCGCAGCCGTTTCGAGGATGGGCGATTCGGGATCGTTCGCGTGGGGCAGGAAAATAAACTGCACTGGCGCTTCCGGTTTGTCGCGGGCCAGCGCTTGGGCGGCCGCGAGCGTGGCGGCTAAGCCCGTGGCATTCGCCTCCGCCCCGCGTGAACCGGGGCGGCTGTCATAAGACGTGAGCACCCAGACGGTGGGAAATGTTGGATTTTTTCCGGCGAGGGTGACTTGGAGTAATGGCCATGCCGCCGGACCTGTCGTGCGGTGGACCGTGTAGCCGGTGTTCGCGGGGCCTAACAGCCCTTCGATCATCGCCGCCGTGCGGGATAAATTTGCCGCCGCTGTCTCGGATGACGGGTTGCGCTCGCCGATAACCTCCACGATTTTCCGCAGATCATCCGCGATCATCGGCACCGAGACGGCTTGCGCGAAATGTTCCTGCTCCGCTGCCGCCTGCTTTTTCTCACGGTGGAAATAATACCACAATGCCCCCGCCCCGGAAGCTAACAGCCAGAGCGGCAGCAGCACCAACAGCAGCGTGATCCGGCTTGAACGGGGAGGGGTGGCGGCCATGGCGTCATTCTTCCTTTTTCACATCAGGAGCCACCGTCGGCGTGGCCACATGATCCTCATCCAGGTCTTCCTCCACTTCGATTTCCTTCCTTAGCTTGTGTGAAACCCAGGGCCGGATGAAGCCATATAACAGGAAAATACTGAACAACACCACCGGCATCACATAGCGGAATTGCACGACCGCAAAGACCAGTAGCAGCGCAATGACGATGGCTCCCAAAGTCCCGCGCGTCCGCCAGTCCACCCGTTTGAAACTCGGGTAGCGCACATCGCTGATCATCAGCAGCGACAGCCCCAGCATCGCGCCTGCTAGTATGTATTTCCACATCCCGAGCTCGTAATCCTTCTTGTAAAAATCTATCAGCAGAAACGTCAACGAGGCGATGAACCCCGCCGCCATCGGAATTGGCAGACCCCGGAAATCGCTCGAAGCGCCCGGTTTTTTCGGCAAGGCCGCGAGGCAGTTGAAACGTGCCAAGCGCATCGCGCCGCAGACCAGATAGACCAGCGCGATCGCCCAGCCAGCATTGCCTAACGGAAATAGCACCGCGCGGGATAGCAGCATCGCCGGAGCCATGCCGAAGGAAATGATGTCTGCGAGCGAATCGAACTCCCGCCCGAATGGCGATTCCTGGCCACCGAGCCGGGCCAGCCGGCCATCCAGCAGGTCGAACAAACACGAGCCGAAAATCAGCAGGATCGCGTATTCGTAGTAACGGTGGGAAATATCGTAATAGTCCTTCGCCGACAGCGGATCATCGCCAGACATTTTCTGCACCTCGATCAGACCCTTGAGAATCATTAACACCGCGAAAAATCCGCAGGCCAGATTGCAAGCCGTCATCAAGTTCGGCAGAAAATAGATTTTCGGTTCGTCAGGATCGCGTTCCCTCGGCATGGGTGGAGTTTATTCCACGGTTCCGGATTGGAAAACAGCGTAAAAATCTTCCTCTTTCCTTACCATCAACCCTCGACTATCACCCATCCACTCTCTTGAAAATGCAACCCTCCGACCTCACCCCGGACTCCACGATGAGCGAGATCCTCGATACCCTGCCCGGTGCGCGGCGGGCGATCTTCGCCCGCTACCATCTTGGCGGCTGCCAGAGTTGTGCCTTTGCCAACGATGAAACGCTCGCGGCACTCTGCCATCGCAGCGAACTCCCGGTGGACGAGGTGCTGGCCCACTTGCTCGCCAGCCATGTCCACGATTCCGCGATGTGGATGGAGCCAGCCACCGCCAGCGATCAGCTTTCCCAATTCCGCCTCATCGACCTCCGGACCCGCGAGGAGCACGAGGCCGTGGTCATCCCCGGTTCGGAATTTTTCACCCAGGAACTCCAACAG
This sequence comes from Akkermansiaceae bacterium, assembly GCA_043758445.1. GTDB lineage: Bacteria > Verrucomicrobiota > Verrucomicrobiia > Verrucomicrobiales > Akkermansiaceae > Luteolibacter. The sequence continues at coordinate 18,473 of JAYVNM010000238.1, forward strand.
CAACTCTTCGCCGGGCCTGCCCTAACGGAAATCCTGCTCTACGACCACAATGGCCGCAACGTCCTCGATCAAGTCGCATGGTTCCGTGGTCACGGCCTCCACGCAACCTACGCCCTGCGCGGCGGCATCGACGCCTGGAGTCAGGAAATCGACCCGAAAATTCCACGCTATCGGCTGGAGATGGCGGAGTAGTGCGCTTGGCGGGTAAAATCAGATCTCCAGCCCCCCGCACCCGCACCCGATTTTTCGCATCGTAGAACTGGATTTCTGCGTGTTCACTCAGGCGAAATGCACATTCCCACAATGATTTCCCGCAAGCGCGAGGGCGAAGAGTTGTCCGCCCGCGAGATTAGTCTGTTAGTCACCGGCTATGCCAAGGGCGCGGTGCCGGACTATCAGATGTCCGCCTTCGCGATGGCGGTGTTTTTCAAAGGTATGACGCCCGCCGAGATCGCGGCACTGACCCGCGCGATGATGGACAGCGGTGATTGTTTTGCCTATCCGCCGGACCATCCGCCGGTGGTGGACAAGCACTCGACCGGGGGCATTGGTGACAAGGTTTCGCTGATCCTCGCGCCGCTCGTCGCCTGCACCGATTGCTGGGTGCCGATGGTTTCCGGCAGGGGACTTGGCATCACCGGGGGCACGCTCGACAAGCTCGAAGCCATCCCTGGTTTCAACATCCACCTCAGCCTAACAGAAGCGGTGGCCCAGCTCCAGCAAACCGGTGTGGTGATGATGGGCCAGACCGACCGCTTTTGTCCAGCGGACAAGAAACTCTACGCCCTCCGCGACGTGACCGGCACCGTGCCATCCATCGCCCTCATCACCGCCTCGATCATGTCCAAGAAACTCGCGGAAACCCTCGACCGTTTGGTGCTGGATGTGAAATACGGCAACGGTGCCTTCATGCAGACTAGGGCGGACGCGGAAGCACTCGCCGCCAGTATGATCGCCGTGGGCAGGGAAATGGGCGTGACTGTCGATGCCGTCCTGAATCCCATGAACGAGCCACTTGGCCGGGCGGTGGGAAATTCCCTCGAAGTCATCGAGTCGCTCGAAACCCTCGAAGGCGGCGGACCGGCGGACCTACGGGAAATCACGCTGGATCTCGCGGAAAAAATCGCCGGAGTTTCCCGCGCCGAGTTGGGAAAATTGCTCGACGATGGCAGCGCCCGCCGCCGTTTCGACCAACTCGTCGCCGCCCAGGGTGGCGATCCCGCGGATCTCCCACGCCTCGCGGAAATCCACAAGGCGCCAATCATCCGCGAGGTCATCGCCTCGGCGGGCGGCGTCGTTTCCCAAGTGAACGCCGGCCTGGTCGGCCAAGCCGCGCTCCAGCTCGGGGCCGGGCGGTCGCGGGCGAGCGATGGCGTGGATTTCGCCGTCGGCTTCGACCGCTTCATGAAATGTGGCGAACCCATCCACGCGGGCCAGGCAGTCTGTCGGATTCACGCCCGCACGGCGGTGGACTTTGACATGGCGGAGGCGATGATCGAGAAAGCGGTGAAAATTTCCGCGCACTGATCCTCACAGCATCGCCGCCTCCGCTGCGACTTTAATACTGGCTCGTTTTTCTTCCAGCGCGCCGACCGTTACGCCGGCCACTAGGCCTGAGCCATAGCCGAGCACATGGCCTAACACATCTGTGCGCGGATCGTGGCCTCCCCCCAGCCAGCCTAGCAAAATGATCCCGGCCACCACCGGTGCCGCGATCCTCAGCCACGGCATCCGCGCCCGGTAGCGCAGCGTTTCAACCAGCCCGAGGCCGGATAGAATCCCCAGCGCCGCGAAGACCGCTGAGGATGCGCCATACGAAACGAACGGTTCCGGGTAGGTGAGGCGTGAGGTGAGCACATTGCCCATGGTCCCGCAGGCGAGGATCATCAGCCAGCCCCGCAACGGCCCCACGCACCTTGCCACCAGCGTCGCGAACACCAGCCCGCCTAGCAGATTTCCGGCGAGGTGGCCGAAGTCCGCATGGAGGAACAGCGCAGTAAATGGCCGCCACCACTCGCCGCGAGCGATCAAGCCCACGCTCGACGAGGCGGCCCGCTCCGCCAGCGAGGCATCTTGGTTCTGCCAGTAAAAAACGGCCACCAGCACCAGCAACCAAATCCCGGTCAGCGTCCAGCCCGCCGGGTATTTCGCCCACTCCGCATGGACTGGTGGCCGGGCTATCGGCAACAGCGTTTCATTGCGGTAGGCCGTTAGTTCGTCGGCAATCCCCGCCGCCGCCCGCGCCTCCGCTTGGAGTTCGTATTCCCCCGCCCGCTCAGTGGGGGCGACCCGACACGCCTCGCCCATGGCCAGAATCACCAAGGCATGATCGTAAGCCTCCCGCAAATCCTGATAGTGTCCGACCGGGATCCACCCGTCCCAGTTTGACTCATCCTCTGTTCCGATGTCTGCTTGTGATGTCATCCGTTGTTCCCGCGAAGATCGTCCGCCATGGTCATTCGTCAAACCCCACTTGCTAGCAGCAATGCGCCACGGATTCCCGCTTCCTGCCCGAGCGCAGGCGCGACCACATAGTCGGCATCCAAGGCCGGTGGAAAATAGCCTGCGGAAATTTCCACCAGCTTCGAGCGGATGCGCGCGTGCAGGCCCGCTGCTTGGGAAACGCCGCCACCCACGATGACGCGGGCCGGGGAAACGATGGCTAACAGCGCGAGAATCCCATGCGCGAGATACCACGCCTGAGTGGCCCACGCGGGATGATCCGCCTCCAACTCGTGCGCCGGTTTACCCCACCGCGCAGCGATGGCCGGTCCGCTCGCCAAGCCTTCGAGGCAATCGCCATGAAATGGACAAACGCCGGGGAAATCATCGCCCGCCTGGCGTGGCACCTTGAGATGGCCGAACTCCGGGTGCCGCGCCCCATGGATCAGCCGTCCGCCTGATAGAATCCCGCCGCCGATGCCGGTGCCGATGGTGATGTAGGCGACGTCATCCAGTCCCGCCGCCGCGCCGATTCGCGCCTCCGCGAGGGTGGCGGCGTTGACGTCGGTATCGAGCGTTAGCGTGGCGGTGGGGAATGCAGCGGCGAGTGATCCGGTTAGGGAAAATCCCGTCCAACCGGGCTTCGGCGTTGCAAGGATTTTACCATAATTCTCACGCTGCGGATCAATACCGACCGGCCCGAAGGCGGCGATGCCGATGCGCTCCGGCTCTCCATGCGCGCGCAACCAGTCGATCACAGCACCGAGCGTCGCCTCGGGCTGAGTCGTCGGAAACCGCCATTCCTCTAGCAGTTCGCCCGCTCCGGTGCCGATGGCGACCACGGTTTTTGTGCCGCCCAGTTCAATGCCTGCGATCATGAGCATTGATGATTAAACCGCCGCCGCGGCGGCCACTGCCTCGCGGGTGATCCGGGTGATTTCCGACCACTTGCCCTCGTTCACCAATTGCTTGTCCACCATCCATGAGCCGCCGATGGCAGCAACCACGGGGAGCTTGAGATAATCCGATAGATTACTGGCAGACACGCCGCCAGTGGGGATGAATTTCACGCCGGTATGGCCGTAGGGACCGGCTAGGGACTTGAGCATATTCACGCCACCCGCCGCTTCCGCCGGGAAAAACTTGAGCAACTTGCACCCCAGCGAGAGCGCCAGTTCCACCTCGCTCGGCGTCATCACGCCAGGGGAAAATTGCAGGCCGATGTCCTTGGCGGCGGCGATGATGCGCGGATTCAGTCCGGGAGCCAGCCCGAAAACCGCGCCCGCATCCTTGGCTCGCTTCACCTGCTCCACGTCCAGCAAAGTGCCAGCGCCTAGCAGCATTTCCGGGAACCGCGTGGCGATGCGCTCGATGGACGCCGCCGCCGCAGCGGTGCGGAAGGTGATTTCCATGATGTCCAGCCCACCCGCCAGCAAGGCCTCTGCCAGTGGCTCGGCGGATTCGACACGGTCAATGACAACCACGGGGACAATGCGTTTGGCGAGGATGCGTGCGATCATGGGCGTAGGTTTTTAGAAACATTCCGAACGGCCTTGTCGAGCGAAGAACCGTCGCCTCCTGAATGGTGCCGGGGGGGTCGGACCCCATCGAACGAGTTGCCGCCGGAACATCCGGGATCAGTCAGCCGTTTGATTTCCGCTGGACGAGGGGATGGGAATCTGTCAACCAGGAGAAGCGAACTGGATCAGCTATTGACTGAAAACGAATAAAACATGCAAAATAACAGAACGTGTGAATCCGCGAGGACTGGTACCATTTACTCTGACCCCATTTAGACCCCATTTAATTTATTTAGACCCCATTTGGCACGTGACCTATGACAACGAACGCGCCTAGATGCTCCAGCGCGTGGCACAGGCAAACCGCGAGCTTGGAAAATCGGTCGCACGCTAAAAAATCGCCAGCGACCGGGCCATCCGCCGATGGAAAAAACAAGGCTTTGCTTGCAGCGCGCCAGCGGGCATGAAGACCTAAGCTTTTCCGCTTATGAAAACACGAAAACTTGGTAACTCGGATCTTGAAATTTCCTCGATTGGATTCGGGGCATGGGCCATCGGCGGCGGCGACTGGCAGTTTGGCTG
>JAYVNM010000239.1:0-8010 GCA_043758445.1 Akkermansiaceae bacterium
ACCCGGTCACGGCGTTCGGGACAAGCTATTGCGGCCTAATTCTGCGATTATTTTTGGGTGAACAAGCTTGATTGGAATCATTCTAAGAACACAACTGGCGTCCCGCCCGCATCTTCCTCTTCGCATAAGAGCGGCCAAGATGGCCACGCTCCAACGCAAAGAGCCAATGAGTGAGGCCAGCCAATTCCTGATCTACCAGAGTGAGAGCGGACGCACCAAGCTGGACGTGCGCCTGGTTTCCATTTTCGTGGCCCCGTTCCCCTCCTCGAAAAACCAGCCACCGCTTTCCTCTGTTCCACCCAATGCCCGGCGGACAAGATCCTCGAAGCCTACGAATGGGCGCGCCTCCAGTGCGATGAAGGCGGCACCGTGATCTCCGGCTTTCACACCCCGGTCGAGAAGGACGTGCTAGCCATCCTCGCCCGCCGCGGTGCGAACATCATCTGGGTTCCCGCGCGTGATCTTCCCAAGACCCTGCCCAAGGAGCTGAAGCCCGTATGGGAGGAACAGCGGCTGATGATTCTCTCACCCTTCGACTACTGCGAGTCCCGCGTGAGCAAAGCCACATGTTCACGCCGCAATCGCTTCATCCTCGAATTCACGTCACAGCATTTTCTAGCAAACGTCTCAGAAAACAGCGCACTTGCAGCCGATACAAAGCAACGGCTTCTCTGATGTCCAAGCAGCAACCATTCATGCCCCAGCCAGCCCCATTTCAGCGAACCTTATTCGCTCGCCGAAATCACACCCGAGCTTGGCCTTGAACCATGGAAGCAATACCACGTCAGCAAGATGACCTTCGCCAAGCCCACGCCCGCCCAGAAAGCCGCAGGCCAGAAGCAGGACAAGACCACCATCCACTACAACTCCCACCTCACCCTCACCGGCATCCCCTTGGAAGCCTACGACTACATCGTCAACGGCAAGCCCGCCCTCGAATGGATCATGGAGTACTATCAGATCACGCCAGAGTCACAGCTAGGCCGGGACAACCTGACGTTTAATCGCAGGCAAATTGTCTTTTCGAGCCAGTTTCAGTTCGTAGTCCTGTTGGAGTCCAAGCCAGAGATTCGCACTGACCCCGAAGAAGCGTTCAAAGCGCAGTGCAGTGTCGATGGAGATCCGTTTCCGTCCATTGATGATATCGGTGAGGCGTGATTTCGGGACCGACATCGCCGCACTGGCGGCAGCGCGCGTAATCCCCCTGGCTTCAAGTTCATCCACAAGTAGGGACGTGGCTGGATTTGTAATTTCTATTTTCATGGTAATTCAGTGAGTGTCTTCGATTTTCACGAGCGCCACGTCGGTTAGTTCTTCGTTTTCCCATTCGAACGTGATCCGCCATGGGGATTTGCGAGAATCGGCATTGATGGAATATCGGCCTTTCCCAAGACGGTGATAATGGAGTGAGACGGCGGCGAGGAGGTCCCGCTCGGTGGCGAGATGAAGAACTTGCAGGCGATCGTATGCCTTCTGAAAGTTTAGCTGACCGTAGGCCCGGACTTCTTTTCGGGTGAGTTCCTGGTGACCGAAGATTTTTTCGGTGGTTCTATCTGAGAAGCTCCTTATCACGCAAACGATTGTAACCCAAATGGATTACTTTACAAGTAGGTTCAGCGCATCCAGTCCGCGCCGGAGCAGGACGTGGTATTGTTGCACGACATCTGGCTCTCGGCGGCGAAGGAACGACTCTGGCAGGAGATCCAACAGGATGCGACAGTGGAACAGGGAGCGGGCAAGCTCGATCAAGTGCCCGATCTCGTGCGCCTGCATCGCGCCCGCCATGAATCGGCATAATTGTCTGCATCGATACCAACACACTCATTCAAGGTCGCGTGCCACGGCATCGCTACTTTCCGATCTTGGATGCGGTGGTGGCAGGCAGACTGAATTGGGCCATCTCGAACCGAGTCCTTGCGGAATATAAAGAGATCGTTACGTCATCGGCAGGGGCCGCCGCTTGGACAAAGCTTGAAATGTTAATGGAGTTGATTGACTTGACAACAGGGAATCTGATCAGGGTTAGTCCGCAGTTTCAATTTCACGTGATTGGCGAAGATCCCGATGACAATGCCTTCACCGACTGCGCCATAGCCGCACACGCCGACTTCGTAATCACCGAGGATCATCATTTCAACTTATTGGCAAATGCCGGATACAAGCCGCAACCGATCACGCCAACCGTCTTCATTGAACGATACCGGGGTCTCTATGTATAGCTGAAGTTCCCGGAGAAAATTCCCGGATTTTAGCCGAGATGATTCCTCGATGCATGGCTTCATGGACTTCTGTCCCAAATTTAGCCGCCGACGGTGATTTCTGCGACGGAGTGTTACACTTGCCGACTCGTTGGGCGTCTTGGGTGTAGATCGCGCGGTATTTCCACTTGGCAGCGGTTGAGGCGAAGGCGGTGGTGTCGGCGTAGTCCGGGAGGTGCTTAAAAATGCGCGGCGGCGGGCGGTCGGAACTACGGATGGATGAACGGTGAGAAGAATGGTTTGCTGTTTCCTCAGCATGCTCTCAACTTCCCCCATGTCCACTTGGCGTCCCATTCGTCCACCCGCTTTCTGGCAACGCTGGCTGCCGGGGTGGCTGCATGGCCCGGTGAAGGTGCTTTTCCTGCTGACAGTGACGAGCCTAGTGATTCTATCAGCCGTGGCGTTTTTTTACTTCATGCTGGCGATGCGCTTCAACATGGAAGATGTCGCCAAGCTGCCCGCCGGGACGGTTTTCTATGACCGCAAGGGCGTGGAAATCACCGCTCCGGGCAGCGGTGGGCGCAAGATGGTGACACGGCAAGACATTCCGGATTTCCTCATTCACGCGCTCTGCGCCCGCGAGGACGCCCGGTTTTTCGAGCACAGCGGCGTCGATGTCCGTGGGCTGTTGCGGGCGACAGTTAGAAATTTCAAGGACCGTGACTTCACCCAGGGGGCATCCACCCTGAGCATGCAGCTCGCGCGGAATTGCTTCAAGATGAAGCAAAAATCCATCCACCGGAAATTGCTGGAAATCGCCATTACCCTGCGGGTCGAGGCCCGCTATTCCAAGGACGAAATTCTCACCCACTATCTGAACCGCATCTACTTCGGTGCCGGGGCGACCGGCATGGAGCAGGCAGCTAACACGTATTTCGGAAAGCCGACCCGCGAGCTCAACGAGGGCGAGTGTGCGATGGTCGTCGGGATCATTCGCGGGCCACACATTTTCTCGCCATTTCGGAATTTGGACGCTGCCATCGAACAACGGAACCAAACCCTCGACCGCATGGTCGCCATGGGCTTCATCGACTCGGCCCACCGCGATGTGATCGTGGCGGCACCGGTGAAACTCGCCAGCGAAGAGCAGCGGGAAACCCAGACTTCCTACGCCTTGCAAGCCGCCAACCGCGAACTCGAACACCTGCTAGAATCCGAGGACATTCACCCTGGCGGACTGCGCGTCCAAACCACGCTGGACGCCGCTTGGCAGAACCGTCTGGAGTTGGAACTCACCCGCGCCGTCGAGGAGTTAGAAAAAGAAAAATCCTGGCCCTACGAGAGCGAGGCCAATCACGTCAGCGGCACTGAGCCCGGCTATCTGCAATATGCCGCCGTCACCACGGAGACCCGCACGGGAGCCACGTTGGCCTTGATCGGCGGGCGAAATTTCAGCGACTCCCGCTTCGACCGCACCCGCTCCAGTCGTGATCTCGGCTCGGCGTTCGAGCCCTTCGTCGCCGCTGCTGCGGCGGAACGGGGTAAGCTCGTCCTACCCGGACGGCCCGTGCAGACCGGCCGCCAGATTGGTCCCGAGGAAGTCGGCCGCATCGCCAAACGCTGTGGCTTCACTGGCCGATTTTCTAACACCGAGGATCTGTTTCGCGGCACCGTCAACGCCACGCCGTTGGAAATGTCCGTCGGCTTGGCGATTCTTGGCAATCAAGGCAAGCGCGCGAAACCTTACCTGATAGAAACTATCCAGGACGCCACTGGCGAGATTCTTTATACAGTCCAGCCCCATCTCAACGCCGTCCTTTCCCCCGCCGCGGCGCTTGATGCCGCCAGCGTCTTGCAACGCAGTGGCGGCACCCGGAATTTCACTGGCGCGACCGGCTCTGAGCGGGACGCTTGGACATTGCGCCTCGGCCCCGGTGGCGCGACTGCGATCTGGCTAGGCTTCGACAAGCCCGCCCCCATCGCCCGCGAGCCACGACTGAAGGCGCTGTTAGATGAATTCGTGAAACGGCTCGGGAATAATTGATTCCCACGGTTGAAGCGCTTTGACAGCCAAGGGCAAATCCGCCATGTTGTCTCCCATGCAAGCCATGCAGTTCGAACAATCCGTCGTTTCAATCCTGAAACGAGACAAGCGATTTGATCCTCATGCCTATTTTTTTCTCAAGGAAGCTCTGGATTTCACGCTCAAACGAATCGCCGATACCAACGGCGGCCAAGCCCGTCACGTCAGCGGCCCGGAGCTGTTAGCCGGATACCGGGACTACGCCCTCGAACAATTTGGGCCGATGGCGTCCACGCTGATGACCGAGTGGAGCATCCGCAAATGTCAGGACGTGGGCGACATGGTTTTTCATCTGATCGAGGAGCAGGTCTTCGGCAAGCAAGACTCGGATAAAAAGGAGGATTTTTCCGAGGTTTTCGACTTCGAGGCTGCGTTGATAACGCCATTTTTGCCCACCCGCAAACTCGCCGCGCCGCAGTCTGCCCAACGTGGTCGCCGCACGGTTTGCTAGTGGAAATTTGTTCCGCGCCCGCAGCGTGGCCTGAGATTGGCCCGGCACTTGCTTAGAAGCCGGATGACCCCACCGCCGCAGCCTGCATTCCGGTGGCGTGGTCTCACCGTTGATCTTTCCAAATGAACCCTTTAACATGATCCATGCCCACGACTGGATAGCCTTTCTCGCGGGCGCAGAAGTGAAAAAGCGACTCGAGCAAGCCCGCCTCGACACCGCCGCTGGCGCCTAGGATGCCGCCGCGACCAAGGTGATGAAAATTTATGAGTAACTGGCGCGCTGGTCTCCGTAGAGCTAATTGCTAACCGATTTCTGAAACCCAATGCCTGACGTTTGCCTCTATTTCCAGGTTCATCAACCGAACCGGCTGCTATCTTATGATTACCTCAGGACCGGGGAAAACGCGGTCTATGAGGACGAGGCGATGAACGCCGAAATCCTCAGCAAGGTCGCCGATAAGTGCTACTTGCCCGCCAACCGCATGTTCCAGCGGCTGGTCGAGGCGAACGACGGGCGCTTCCGTATGGCGCTATCAATCAGCGGCACCGTCATCGAGCAAATGCAGCGCTACCGGCCGGATGTGTTGGAATCCTTTCAAGCCCTCGTGGCCACCGGCAGTGTCGAGCTGTTAGCAGAGACTTACTATCACTCGCTCGCCTTCGTATATTCTAACAAAGAGTTTGACCGTCAGGTGGAAATGCATTTGCAGAAACTTGAGGAGATTTTCCATATTCGGCCCCGCGTGTTCCGGAATACCGAGCTGATCTACAATGACGCCATCGCCGCCAAGGCTGAGACGATGGGCTTCGATGGCGTGATGGCGGAGGGCGTGCAGTGGAACCTAGACGGCCATTCGCCGAATTTTCTCTATCGTGCGCCGACGACTGCGCGCATCAAGACGCTGCTCAGAAACATCCAGCTCTCAGACGATCTCGGGTTCCGTTTTTCCGATCCCGCCTGGCCCGAGTATCCATTGACGGCGGAGAAATTTGCCCGCTGGTTGGCAGCCTGCGATGGCGACGTGGTGAATCTTTTCATGGACTATGAGGCGATCGGCGAGCACCAGTGGGAGGAAACCGGGATTTTCAAATTCTGGGAAGCCATACCCGAGGCCGTGGACGAAGCCGGCTTGCAATGGGTGACGCCCTCCGAGGCCGTGGAACTCTACCGTGCATCACGGGAATATCGCAGCGGCAGTGTCACCTCATGGGCCGATTCCGAACGCGATCTCTCCGCGTGGATGGGCAATGTAATGCAGCAGGAAGCGATTGAAAAGGTCCACCGCTTGGAGCAGGAAATCCTCGCCGTGAATGATCCCGAACTCACTGCGACCTGGGCGAAGATGCAAACCTCGGATCACTTCTATTGGATGTCCACCAAGGGCGGCACCGATGGCAGCGTACACACGTATTTAACTCCCTATCCGAGTCCCTACGATGCTTACACCTATTTCATGAACGTCCTCGCAGATTTGCAAATCCGCCTCCGCCGTGCGCAGGAACTGCAGGCTCAGAGCGCGTAAGAGATGGAAACCGCTCAAAGCGAAGCGCTTAGCCAATCGCGGAAAACAGCGAGATCGGCGGGCAATAGGGTAGCGACTTTCTCGCGTCCGGCGAGGATGGCGAGGCGCTCAGGAATCTCGATGCTGTTAGCTCCGAGTTCGGCTTCCATTACGTCCGAGAACTTCGCGGGGTGTGCGGTTTCGAGGGTGATGGTGGCGCTGGACGGATGGGTTGAGCGCCACTTTTGCGCAGCGAGCCAGCCGACTGCGCCGTGTGGGTCGATCTCGTATTGATAGAGCGCCTTGACGGTGCGAATGGCGGCACGCGTTTGATCGTCGCTGAAGCTCATGCCGGTGATGCGGGATTTCATGGCTTCCCACGAACCACCAAAGAGGGCGACCATGCGGACGAAATTCGATGGCGCGCCGACGTCCATGGCGTTGGAAATGGTCGGGACGCCGGGGCGAGGGATGTATTGGCCGGTGCGGAGATATTCCGGGACGACATCATTGCGGTTGGTGGCGGCGATGAAGTGATCGACGGGCAGGCCGAGTTGCAGGGCGAGCAAGCCGGCGGTGAGATTGCCAAAATTTCCCGACGGGATCACAAAGGTGGGGACGACGCCTTCCGGGAGTTGGCGGGCCGCGTGGATGTAGTAGAAACTCTGCGGCACGAGGCGTGCGAGGTTGATGGAGTTGGCGGATGTTAGATTGAGGCGTTCCGCTAGATCGCGGTCGAGGAAGGCGGATTTCACGAGCGCTTGGCAATCGTCGAAGGTGCCTTGGATTTCGAGGGCGGTGATGTTGCCACCTAGGGCGGTGAGTTGTTTTTCCTGCAGCCCGGAAACTTTGCCTTGCGGGTAGAGGATGATGACACGGGTGCCAGGGACGTTGTGGAAGGCGGAGGCGACCGCGCCGCCGGTATCGCCGGAGGTGGCAACGAGGACGGTCAACTCGCGGTCCTCGCCACGGGTGAGCCAAGCCATCAAGCGGGCCATGAAGCGCGCCCCGAAGTCTTTGAAGGCAAGCGTGGGACCGTGGAAAAGTTCGAGAATGTGATCGCCGGGACCGAGAGTGACGAGTGGGGCATCGAAGGTGACGGTCCCTTCAACGATGTCCACCAGTGCCTGCGGCGGCACATCCTCGCCGAAAAAGGCATCCGCCACGGCGATGCCGATTTCCGAAAATGAAAGTTCACGCCAAATTTCCCAAAAGGCTGGGTCTAACACCGGCAGAGTGTCCGGCATGTAAAGTCCGTTGTCCGGCGGCAGTGAGCGCAGGATCGCTTCCTTGAGATCGACGCGGTGGGACGGGGTGGTGGTGGAGTGGTAAAGCACAGCAGGTGGAAGATCTTTCGCTGAAAGCGATTCAGATGCAAGGCGCTCTTGAATGAAGGTGGCTGAGAACGTCTAGCATGGCTTCCATGCCTGCTGTTCATGTTTCTAGCCAGAGCTTGGAGTGTTCCAGTCGCCCGCACTAATTTCTTTCGCAGAAAATTCCGTCGGGGAAATCCTCGACAGGTTGTCTGGCGTCTGTTTTCAAATGGCGAACCGTTAGATTCGCCTTATGAAAATCATCCCATCCTCCCTGCTCTCTGGATTTGCTCTTGCTGCAAGCCTACTTGCCACCCCGCTTTTCGCAGCAGTGAATGTCGATTACGCGGCCATTGGCAATGCTGGCAACGCGAATGACGCCAGCGGCTACGGCGGGGTGGCGTATAACTACCAGATCGCGAAGAATGAGACGACCATCAGCGACTACGCACAGTTTCTCAATT